>CAZZYS010000074.1:0-15640 GCA_964658285.1 uncultured Verrucomicrobiota bacterium | reverse complement strand
TCGCACAGCATTGCAGATGAAGGCGAACTTGTCCTTTAACTAATAGCCATTACCCGAGATCGAAATGGTAGATGTAATGGGAATCCGCCAGATAGCTGTAGTAGCCGAAATAGTTGCCGTTGGAGAATGACAGGTAATACACGCCGTTTCCCAAGGCAGCTTCGCCCGTGAGGAAAGTCGGATGTTTGTCGGTCGTGATGAAAACTGCCAGACCCGTCGAATCGTTGTTGCCTTGACTTGCGCCTTCGGCGAAATCGAGCGTCGCTCCCGCCGCCAGACTCAGGTTAAAAACGTCGAAGGTTTTTTGATCGCCAAACGTGACGAAATTGTTCGCCGATAGCAGCGTTGTCGTCCCGTTCTGAACCACCCGCACGCTCACGGGCCCGTTACCGGTGTCATCGGTGCGTTGGAAAAGTCCCGAGACGTTGTAGACGCCGGCGGCGGGCGCCGTCCAGCGCACGTCGCTGATGAAGCTTTCGCCGTCCAGTTCGAGCAGGTTGGGGTAGTAAGAGACACTCCCGCCGTTGGTCTGGTTGCTGCCGCTTGCGTCACGGGACACCGCATTGATGGCTGGATAGGACGTTTGACCGTTGTACCAGGTCTGCTGGCCGGTGAAATTGGCATTCGTTTCCTTGGTCGTGAACAAGGTGAAAGAGCCGCCGCTAAAGGCGCTCAGGGAGCCGTAACTCCAGGCTCCGCTGGGATTGCCGTTGAGCGAAAAGTCATCGACGGCGCTGTAAGTCGCGGCCTGGACCGGCACACCTCCCACCAATCGAAAGAGGACGCAGCACGCAAGGATCGTTTTCTTCCAGTGGACTCTGTTCATAAACGTATTCTTCAGAGGGTTGTATTCGCCGCATCGCAGGGAATCTGGATGCCGGCCGCCAGAAGACTGTACCGTTTCGGGAAGGCTGCGCAACCGCTTAACTGCCAGGTTGATAATACGACCGAACCGCCCCCTTCGATCAAGACACGGATTCTTCCGCCGGGTCGAGCACCGCGAGCGGCCGGACGTATTCCATCGCGTCGCTCAGGGTGGTGACGACCTTGTCCACCGCCAGCCGTTCGCGGCGGCGCGTGAGTCTCGCTTCGTCCGCTTCGAAATCCCACAGGCCGACGACGATGTACAGCTTCGGAAATTTCGAGCGCAGCAGCTTGCACAGGTAACGCGTGTGCAGGTCGTCGTGCGGCGGCGTGGCCGAGATGCACACCACCGTGCAGCCGCTCTCGGCCACCTGGGCCACCATCTCGTTGGCCAGCGTCTTGAAGGAAAGCGATTCCGCCTTGTAGCCCTCGCGTTCGAGCGCGTGCGAGAGCATGATGGCCACGATCTCGTCCGCCTCGTCCGCCGCCGGCAGGCAGAATACCGGGTGCTTGGACAACGTCGGCGGTTTCTCCGCCGGTGCCACGCCGTTGCCGTCCTTCGCATCGGTTTTGGCGTCGGAAGACGCGGCACCGCTGTCGCCGACGATGTCCTCGATCAGGTCGCGCGTCGTGTCGAAAATAAACCGCCGCCGGCGTTCGTCCAGCGCGCCGCTCTGTTCCTCGCGTTCGCTGGCCGCCAGCGCGGGCACGAACAACGACGAATACACCTCGGTGGCGGTGTGGTCTTTGCGATACTCTTCGGCGACGATGCACGCCTCGCGCTGGTCCATCGCCAGAAGCCGTTGGTAAAAGCGTTCGTTGACGGTCAGGGTCGGCTCGTCGCCCAGCAGCGCGTCCAGGAAACTCAGGCTCGGGATGTACTTACCCAAAACGGACACGCACACCGTCAGCGGCGTCGCCAGCAAGAGCCCCACCCCGCCCCACAGCCACGTCCAGAAGATCGTCGCCACCATGATCGCCACCGGCGAGAGGCCCGTGTGCGCGCCGTAGAGCCAGGGTTCGAGCACGTTGCTGGTGATGAGTTCGATGGTGGCGAAGAGTGCGAGCGTCTCGATAGGCGCGGCCCAACTGTCCGTCGTCGCCAGGGAGAGCAACAGGGGGAAGCCCAGCGCGATCCACGCGCCGACGTACGGGATGAAGCGCAGCAGCGTCGCCAGCAGGCCCCAGAGGAACGCGTTGGGAATGCCGATGATCCACAACCCGATGCCCACCGGGATGCCGAAGCACACGTTGATGATGACCTGCATCGTCAGATAGCCCGTGACCTTGCCGGCGGCCTCGTCGAGCGCCTGGGTCGTCACGTTGAGCCGGCCCTTGCCGATGAGATGGATGATGCGGTCGCGCAGGTCCTCGCGCTTGAGCAGCATGAACAGCACGAACACGATGACGACCGCCGCCGTGCCGATGGGGCCGAGCACGGGACCGGCCACGCTCTGGACGACGGCGGCCAGACTGGTGGCGGGTTCGACGACCTCGACCTTCTGGATGCGGCCCTTGTTGGAGGACGAGGGCGCGTCGGGGCGGGTGGCGTTGGGTTCGGCCGTGCTGTCGGCGAGGTTGGCCTGGAGTTCCTTGACGGTGTTGGTGGCGTCGGTGAGCGCGCTCTTGCCGCCGGTCTTGTTCTTGATGGAATCGATGCGGTGCTGGATGTGGTCCTTGTACTTGGGGAGCTGGTAGGTCAGGTCGAGCACCTGGTTGACCACGAGCCAGCCGACGCCGACGACCACCGCCAGCGCGAGACCCACCGAAAGCAGCACGGCGGGCACGCGCGGGATGCGCCAGCGTTCAAAACGCGTGACCAGCGGAGCCAGCAGGAAACTGAAAAGCAGCGCGAGGGCGAGCGGGACGAAGATTTCCTTGGCGAAGAACAACACGGCCACCACGATCAAGATCATCAGGATCGAGAGCAGCGAACTGATTTTCTCGTTGGTGTTGGCGGGGGGGAGAGCGGGCATCGCAGGGAATCGCGTGCGGGGATGGGGCCGGGTGTATGCGGGGGAATCACCCGCCAACCTTGTCTGCCTCAGTGCGCCCGCGCGGTCTCCTCTTGCTCCTTGCGCACACCCGCCTCGCGTTCGCGTGCGATGCCGCTGCCGGGCTGGCCGGCGGGGTCGGGGCTGCCGCCCGGAGTCTCGTTGCCCGGCCCCGGCGTCGCGGGCGCGGGCGCGGGCCGCCGGCCGCCACCGCCCCCCTCGTCGTCCGGCTCCGAACCATCGGTCCGCGACGGCGGGATGTACGGATCGGCGAGATGGTCGATGGCCAGGAAATATGCTTTCGCGTGCCGCGCGAACAACACGTTGACGACCACCGCCGTGCCCGCCGAGAGCGCGATGATCTTCCACGTCGCCATCGCCGTGTGCCAAAACTGCAGGTAGCCGAAAACGAGCACGCCCGCGACCGCCGCCACGATGTACCCGATGGCCCAGATCGCCATCAGGAAGTAACCCGGCTCACGCTCATATGGGTAGCCGCAGTGCGGACAGCCGTCGAGCGGGGTGAACCAGTCCATCAGACCGCGCGTCCGACCCAACGATGGGAACATCGGCTGCGTGCCGCACACCGGGCATTTCAGCCACGTCGCGCGCCAGAAATAATTCCAGCACTGGCGCAGGAAGGTCGGTTGATCGTGGGTTGCCATGACCGGGGGCGTCAGAAGTCGTGCGACGAACCGACCGGCAGGAGGACCAGTTCCTTGCCTGCCGCGGCGAAACGTTTCTTCGCGTCCTCGTGGTCGATCCTGATCGGCGGGAACGTGTCGTAGTGAATCCCCAGCACCCGGTCGCAACGCACGAAATCCGCCGCGCGGACCGCGTCGTCCACGCCCATCGTGTAATGGTCGCCGATGCACAACGCGGCGAAGGCCAGGGTCGTCGCCTGCCCGATGAGTTGCATGTCCATCGTCAGCGCCGTGTCGCCCGAATGGTAGAAATTCCCCTCCGCGCTCGTGACCACGAACCCGCCTGCGTTCCCGCCGTCCGAGCCGTCGGGCAGCGTGCTGCCGTGGATGGCGTTGACGTATTTTACGCGGCCGAAGGGCAGGTTCATGCCGCCGCCCAGGGCCAGGCTCATGGTTTCCCCGACGCCCTGTTTTTTGAGCCAGGCGCAGACCTCGGAGTTGGCGATCACGGGCGCACCCGTACGATTTGCGAGATCAGCGGCATCCGCGACATGGTCGAAGTGACCGTGCGTGACGAGGATGTAGTCGGCACCAATCGCCGCCACGTCCACGTTTTTGGCCAATTCGTTCTGGCGAATGAACGGGTCGAAAAGAAGGCTCTTCCCAGCAAGTTCGACGGCGAGGCAAGACTGTCCATAGAAGGTGACTTTCATGCACTGACTTCATCGGACCGCGGGAGGCGAACGGTTTGCCCGGACTTTGTGGACAGTCCCGGGGCGGTTGTCGAGAAGATTCTTATCCGGCGCTTCCCGGCGGGGGCGCGCCGAGGCGTGCCAGGGCGGGTCCGGTGACGCGGCAGATGCGCCAGTCGTCCATGAGTTGCGCGCCGAGCTTTTTGTAAAAGCCGATGGCGTTTTCGTTCCAATCGAGCACGGCCCACTCGAAGCGTCCGCAGCCGCGCTCGACGGCGAGGCGCGCGATGCGCTCCAGCAGCGTGCGCCCGATGCCCGCTCCCCGGAACTCCGGCCGGACGAAGAGGTCTTCCAGGTAGATGCCCGGCAGCGCGAGGAACGTGGAGAAATTCTGGAAGAACAACGCGAACCCCGCCGGAGCCTCCCCGGAAAAGGCGAGCAACACCTCCGCCGTCGGTTGCGGACCGAACAAATGCCGGGCCAGCAGCGCCTCGTCGGCGACGACCTCGTGCGCGAGACGCTCGAACTCGGCCAGTTCGCGGATCAGGGCGAGGATGAGCGGCGCGTCGGCGGCCACAGCCGGGCGGATGGAAAGTTCAGCGGACACGCCGGGAATAACGCACGCAAACGCCGCACGCTCTACATTCTGCTTCCATCTTTCGTCCCTCCCCCGTCATCCTTTCCCATATGCCCGCTTTCTCGTCCGCCGACTGGGACCGCGCCCGCGCGCTGCTTTGCAGCCTCGGCGATGCCATCCGCGACTCCGTGCTCGCGGCACGCAACACCTACGAGAGCGAGTACCTCGCGGGCATCGCCGCCGTCACCTCCGCCGACACGATTTACACCGTCGATCAGGTCAGCGAGGGCACCGTGCTTGGTTGGATGCGCGTTTCCTGGCCGCCCGAGTGGCCGGTGGAACTCGTCATGGAAGGCGCGGGCGAAGACGGCGAACCGCTGACCTTCCCCCGGCACACGCCGCTCGCGCAGACAATATTGAAGCTCATCCTCGACCCCATCGACGGCACGCGCGGGCTGATGTACGACAAACGCTCCGCGTGGGCGCTCGCCGGTCTCGCCCCGCAGCGCGGCCCCGGCACCGGTTTGCGCGACATCGCCGCCGCCGCCATGACCGAACTGCCCACCACCCGGCAGTGGCGCGCCGACCAGCTCAGCGCCGTGCGCGGCGGCGGCCCGGCGGGCATCACGGCGGTGAGCGTCAACGTGCTCACCGGCGAACGCCGCCCGCTGGCGGTGCGCCCGTCGCGCGCGACGGATTTCCAGCACGGGTTCGCGTCGTTCGCCAAGTTTTTCCCCGAGGGCAAGGCGCTGACGGCGCAAATCGAGGAAGCCATCTGGGACCGGCTGCACGGACGCGGACGGGCGGGCACGGCGCACGTTTTCGACGACCAGTATCTTTCCACCGGCGGGCAGATTTACGAAATCCTGATGGGCCACGACCGGATGTTGGGCGACCTGCGTCCGCTGGTGCTCTCGTCGCTCGGCTACAAGGCGGCGTTGACCTGTCACCCGTATGACATCTGCACGGGCCTGCTGCTCACCGAGGCCGGCGGCGTGCTGGAAGCGCCCAACGGCCGCCCGCTCGATGCGCCGCTGGACACGACGTGGCCCGTCGCCTGGATGGGCTACGCCAACGAAACCCTGGCGCGGCTGGTGCGGCCGGTGTTGTGGCAGGTGTGCGAGCATTACCTCGCGTCCACCTGGCGCAACGGGCGGTGAAGCGCTTCAACGTGAAGTGTGACTGGCTCCAATCCGGAGCGCCAAAGGCGCGGCGTCAGTGCCAGCCTGGGGCAACGTCCCAGGTGATGGCAGGTGACTCCGCAAGCCCTGTAGGGGCGATTCATCCGCCGCTGCACCGATGAGTCGCCCCTACAGGGCTCGGCGCTTTCTGCGTTTGGTCCTGAGGCGTTGCCCCAGGCTGGGTATGACGCCGCGCCGTTGGCGCTCCGATCCCGGAGCGCGGCGACAACTTCACCGAGAACGCTCTGGCAATCTACCACGCGACGCGCAACGTCACGGGCTTGTCCTTGACCGTTAATTTCGACTGCAACTCCAACCCGCCCTCGACCTCGCGCACCGCGAAGGGCGCGCCGTCGTTGTACGGGTCGTGCGATTGCGCGAACGCCTCGCGTCCGCCGTGCAGCAGCCGTGCGTCGATGGCCGCCAACAGCATGGCCTGGATCGCCTGATACTCCGACCCCTTGCGTCCGATGGACTCGAACGTCGCCGTGTATTCCGCCGCCAGCGGGCTGGCCGTCTGCCCGGCGCGAGCGCGCTCCGAGAATGCGTGCAGCGCGGGACGGGATTGCGGGTCCGGCGTTTCCATGAGCCGGATCAACTCGTCGTAATCCTGCGGCAAAGCGGCGACGGCCTGCGCGACTTCCTCCATGCTCGCGTGCTGGAGGAAACTCCCCGAGTCCGCCACTCCTCTGATGTCTCGCAGCCAGGTGGCCTGTTCGGCGGTTTCGTGCTTGCGCAGGGATTGCTGCGCTTGCCGGTTCAGCCAATCGCCGAAGATCGTCTTCTCACTGCGCAGCAGCTCGGGCAGCGTGTGACCGGCCGGGAGCGTTTGCAGCGTTTGCGCCAGCCGCGAGAGGGCCACATCGGAGAACTTCGGCAGGTTGTCCGCGACCGCGTGCAGGGCAAGCCCCCGGATCGTGAGTTGCACGAGCCAACCGATCACCAGGGCGGGTTCGCCGGCGTGCCGGCTGAGGCGCAGGATGGTCACGAGATCATTCGTCGTGCCCTCGCTGTCCCCGCGCTGCAAACGCAGCCGCGCGCGCAGGCGCAGCACCTGGGCGAACTCCTGCAAGCGGGTCAGATGCGTCAGTCGCATCCGGGCACCTTCGTTGAAGTCCAGAGCCCAGTTGCACGTCGGCTTTTCCGAGGCCCGTTTCACCGTGTCCAGGGTGTCGCTCCAGTAGCGGGTGATTTCCTCGGCGGCGGCCTCGTCGAACGGATCGGAAGGCTTCTGGGTGAGGAGGCTTTTCTGGTGCGGATTGAGCGGGGATGCGTAGGCCGCGTAGAAGATCGCCTGCCAGTACAAGAGAGCCGCGTTGTCGGTGTCCTGGGCGGACGAACGCACGGGCACGGCGTCGAGGGCGAGGATGGCGAGGAGGAAAGGGAGGAGGCGGATTTTCATGGCAGGCGGTTGTTCTGGTCGAGGGCAGCGAGCGCGTTCGGCGGGAATGCCCGCAGCGGCTCGTCCCCCGAGGTCAGCGGGCGCGCGGCATCGCGGGCGAGGAGTTGGTCGAGCGCGGCGTCGGAACGGGCGGCGGCGCGCTCGCAGGCCAGGAGGGTCAGCGGCGGATCATCGACCACCGGCGAGACCGAGGAGATCGGGACCGGTGGGACGACGGGCGACTGCGGCCCGGCTTTGCCGAAGACCAGCGCCACGAGGGCCAACGCCCCGGCCATCGCCGCCGCCGGCAGCCAGCGACCGGTTTCACGGGGCCGTCCTTCTTGAATCGCTCTCCGCACGCGGCGGCGCAGGGGCCATGCTTCTACGTCCGTAGGCCCGGTCGCGTCGCCCGCCACGAGCAGGTCCGCGCACAGGGCGAGAGTCTGTTCGTAGCGCGCGCGGCAGACCGTGCAACCGGCGAGATGCGTCTCCGCCGCGCGCAACCGATCCGGCGGCAGGACGCCGGCGGCCAATAAGTCGAGGTCGGCGGCGAAGGGACGGCAAGGGTTCATCGGCGTTGTCCTGGCAGGTGTATCCCGCACGGTGCGCGAAAGGTTCACGCGCCGCGCAGATTTTTCGCGCGCAGTTTCTCCAGCGCATGGTGGAGGCGGGACTTCACCGTGCCCGGCGCGCAACCGGTCGCCGCCGCGATCTCTTCCAGCGACGCGTCGGCGAAAAACCGCAGCCGGATGACCTCCGCGTGCTTCGGCGGCAGGGCGGCCACCGCGCGGCGCAATTCCCCGGCGCGCTCCCGGTCACCAAGGGTGTCGGCCGGCGAACCCTCCAGCGTGCGCAGCCGCCGCAGGGCCGCGTCGCGCGAGGCGGCGTCGAGACAGAAAAACGGCCGCACCCGCGCGCGCCGGAGCGCCTTGCGGTGGCGGTGGAGCAGGATGGCGTAGAGCCAGGTGGTCAGCCTGCAGCGGGTTTCGTCGTAGCGGCGGAGGCTTTTCCAGGCTTCGATGAGAGTTTCCTGCGCCAGGTCTTCGGCGAGCGCGTGGTCGTCGCGGCACAACGCGCGCGCCTGCCCCAGCAACGCCGCCTCGTGTCCCGCGATCAACGCGCAAAACGCCCCGGCATCCCCGGCGCGCGCGGCGGCGAGAAAGGCGGACGTGGACGAACCAGAGGCGGAGACGAGCGGCGGCACGCGGATTGCCACTTCATGCCCTGCGGTGACGGCGAGGTTCATCTTTTTTGTCCGGCCAGTTGATTGTTGCACGGCCACGGCCCGGTCGTACACTGCGCACGTCCCTTGTTTTTTCATGCCGCGCCTGACTTTGCCGCTGCTGCTGATCGCCGCGCTCGCCGTATCCGCCTGCCGCCGGCACGAGACGCCGGTCGAGATCGGCAACCGCGAGCAGATTTTCCACCTCGGCAACGGCGCGGAACCCCGCGACCTCGACCCGCACACGGCCACCAGCACCACCGAGTCGAACATCCTCGCCGCTCTCTTCGAGGGCTTGGTTATCTTCGCGCCCGATGGCCAGACGGTCCTGCCCGGCGCGGCGGAACGCTGGGACGTTTCGCCCGACGGCAAGGTCTACACGTTTCACCTGCGGCCCGGCCTGAAATGGAGTAACGGCGACCCGCTCTCCTCCGAGGACTTCCTCTACAGCTTCCGCCGGATCGTCGAGCCGAAGCTCGCCTCCGAGATGACCGTGTACACCAACTGGGTCGCGGGCGCGCAGGATTACAACGAGGGCAAAACCACCGACCCGGCCACGGTGGGCTTCCGCGCGCCGGACCCGCGGACGTTCGAGATCACGCTCAAGGAACGCGCCCCCTTCTGGCTGGCGCTCATCGCGCAAAATCCCTTTTACCCGGTCCACCGCGCGACCATTGAGAAGTTCGACGCCTACCTGCGACGCGGGGCCGAGTGGACCCGTCCCGGCCAACTCGTCGGCAACGGCCCGTTCGTGCTCAAGGAATGGCGGGTCAACGACGCGCTGACCGTCGAGAAAAACCCGAACTATTGGGACGCCCCGCGCGTGAAGCTCAAGGCCGCTGTGTTCCATCCCATCGACGACGCGGGCGTCGAGGAACGCGCCTTTCGCGGCGGCCTGCTGCACGCCACCCGCTACGTGCCCGCCGCGCGGCTGGAGGACTACCGCAAGGACCGCTCCCCGCTGCTGCACGCCGACACGCTCGTCTCCACGAAGTTCGTGGAGATCAACACCGCCAGCCCGATGTTCAGCGCCCCCGAACGGCGGCGGCTGTTCGCCGAGACGCTGGACCGCGAGGCGCTCGTGCGCGACGTGCGCCGCGACGGCAGCCGCCGGGCCGACAGCCTGTGCGTGCCCGGCAGCGGCCCGAGTCCGGGTTATACCCCGCGCACACGGCTCGCGTTCGCGGAGCCGCCACCGGGGACCGCCGCGAAGCTTTCGCCCGTCACCGTAAAGCTGACTTTCACGACGGCGCACCAGGGCGACCAGCAGCTCTGCGAGGCCATCCAGGCCATGTGGGAAAAAATCCACGGCGTGCACGTCGAACTGGTCCCACAGGAGGAAAAAGTCTGGCTCGATACCATGCGGACCAAAAACTATGAGATGATCCTGATCTCGTGGTCCGACATCAATGATCCGGCCGCGCTGCTCCAGCTTTTCCTGAGTACGTCGCCCAACAATTATTCCAACTGGTCCTCGCCCGAGTACGACCGCGAGTTCGCCGCCGCCGGCCAGTCCGCCACGGATGCCGAACGCTGGACGCACCTCCAAAACGCCGACGCGATCCTCGTGGACCAATTGCCACTCATCCCGCTCTACCACGAAAACCAGAACTACCTCGTGCAGCCGTCCGTGCGCGGTTGGCAGGACAACATGCTCGGCTGGCACCTGCTCACCGGCATCTCGCTGGAACCGGGCAAATGAAAGCGAAAGGCAGGAGCCCGATCTTCCCATGAACACACCGCGACGCCTTCGGTCTTTCGTCTCTGCCTTTTGTCTCCTGCCTTTTCTGTTCTCCGGCTGCCGCAAAAACGAGACGCCCGTCGAGGCCGGCATCCGTGAACAAATCCTCCACATCGGCAACGGCGCGGAACCGCGCGACCTCGATCCCACCGTCGCCGTCAGCTCCACGGAAAGCCGCATTCTCGTCGCGCTGTACGAAGGCCTGGTCACCTATTCCCCGGACGCTCGCAGCATCCTGCCCGGCGCGGCGGAACGCTGGGACGTTTCGCCCGACGGCAAGGTCTACACGTTTCACCTGCGGCCCGGCCTGAAATGGAGTAACGGCGACCCGCTCTCCTCCGAGGACTTCCTCTACAGCTTCCGCCGATTGCTCGAACCCGCCCTCGGTGCCGAACTGGCCAACTATCTCGACCCGGTGGTGGGTGCGCTGGACTTCCGCGAGGGGCGTTCGCACGATCCCGCCAGCATCGGTCTGCGCGCGCCCGACGCGCAGACGTTCGAGATCACGCTCAAGGCGCGCGCGCCCTATTTCCTCGGTCTGCTCGTGAACTACCCGTTCTACCCCTTGCACCGCGCGAGCATCGATAAACTCGACGGCCGGTTGCACCGCGGCGGCGCGTGGACCCGCCCGGGGGTCATGGTCACGAACGGTCCCTTCCATCTCAAGGAATGGCGGGTCAACGACGCGCTGGTCGTCGAGAAAAATCCCAACTACCGCGACGCCGCGCACGTCCACTTGAAGGAAGTCGTCTTCCATCCCGTGGATAATCTCGACACCGAGGAACGCAACTTCCGCGGCGGCCTCCTGCACGTCACGCGCAACGTCCCGGTCGTCAAGCTCGACGATTACCGCAAGGAAAAATCGCCGGTGCTCAAAGCCGACCCACTCGTGTCCACGAAGTACATGACTTTCAACGTCACCCGGCCGCCGTTCAACGACGTGCGGGTGCGCGAGGCGCTGGCGTGGACGGTGGACCGCGCGGCGCTGGTCGCCCAGGTCGTGCGCGACGGCAGCCGCGTGGCCGACAGCCTGAGCGTACCCGGCAGCGGGTCGATGAACAACGGCGACGGCTACCATTCCCGCACCAAACTGGCACATGACCCGGAAAAGGCCCGGGCGGCGCTGGCGGACGCGGGCTTCGCGCAAGGGAAAGGTTTCCCGAAGGTGGAACTGGTTTTCACGAGTTCGCACCCCGGCGAACAGGGCATGGTCGAAGCCCTCCAGGCCATGTGGCAAAAGGAACTCGGCGTCCGCGTCGATCTGGTCGAACAGGAGGAAAAAGTCTGGCTCGACACCCTGCGCACCAAAAACTTCCAACTCCTGATCGACGGCTGGAGCGCGGCGGTGAACGACCCGGTGGACATGTTCCAGCTTTTCGTGGGCAACTCGCCCAACAATGATGCCGGCTGGGTGTACCCGGCCTACGACACGGAGTTCGACGCCGCCGCGAACGCACCCGACGACACGGAGCGCGAGTTGCACCTGCAAACGATGGACGCGGTGTTGATCGAGCAGTTGCCGATGGTCCCGTTGTTCTATCGCAACCAAAATTACCTGGTGCACCCGTCCGTGCAGGGTTGGAAGGAAAACATGCTCGACTGGCATCCCTTCCAGGCGATCACGCTGGGGCCGCCGCCGTCCGCAGCCGGGGGCGGCGCGACGGGGGCGTCGCAGTGACTTGAGCGGGCGATGGAAACATCGTGTTTTCGGTGGCGGAGGCGGTGACCGTCGGGTAATATGCAGCGGTGGACAATCAGGAGGCAAAATCATCGCGCGCGTGGGTGGAGGGTTGGCGGCACACGGCTGTTGCGCTCGACCGGATCAAGATCGAGGAATTGCGCGGACTGACCCAAGAACAGGCTGGTCGTATCTTTGCCGACACCGCGTTCGACCCGGATACCCTCTGGATTTCACCCGAACGCCGCGACTCCACGGGTCTGGTCGAGCAGCAGCGACTTTTCATGCGCAGCGATGAGCATCCAACGCGTCATCGACGCCGCCCTTGAACTCCAGGCGAGTCTGGAGAGCATCGGGCTGCCGTATTGCTTCATCGGTGGTGTCGCCGTGCAACGTTGGGGCGAACCGCGGTTGACCGTGGACGCCGATGCCACCGTGCTCAGTCATTGGGATGACGATACACGATTGACCGATGCGCTACTGGCGGTTTTCGCGGGCCGGCGACCGGACAGCCGCGAGTTTGCGTTGCAGCACCGCGTGCTGCTTCTTCGTGCCTCGGACGGCACGCCGTTGGACATCGCCTTGGGGGCGATCCCTTTCGAACAACGCAGCGTCGGGCGCGCTTCGGTGTGGCATTTACCGGGCGAGCGTAAATTGCTGACCTGTTCGGCGGAAGATTTGATCGTACACAAGGCTTTCGCGGCGCGGGACCGCGACTGGGTGGACATCGACGGCGTGCTCGCGCGCCAGGGATCGTCGTTAGATACGCGCTGATTTTTGACGAGCTACGCCCGTTGGTTGCACTGAAGGAGGAGCCGGCCATTCTGTCCTGTCTCGAGGCGATGATCCGAAAACGCCTGTCTTCTTAGATTCCTCGGGCGAGAGTTCGTCAACCTATGACTTCGCAAATCCGCCTCGCCCTGTTGCTGGCCTGCTGCTATCTGTGCCCTATGCTGACCGCGCACGGACAAACGCCACCACCGACCGAAGATTGGCGCACGAAGGCCGAGGCCACCGACTACCGGGAAACGCCGCGCTACGACGAGACGATGGCCTATTGCCAACGGCTCGCCGCCGCGTCGCCGCTCGTACACATCGAAGGGTTGGGCCGCAGCCCGGAGGGACGGGAAATCGTGGCCCTGATCGTGTCGCTGGACAGGGCGTTCACCCCCGCCGCTGCGCACGCCACCGGCAAGGAGATCGTTCTCGTCAACGCCTGCATTCATCCCGGCGAATGCGAGGGCAAGGACGCCGGACTGGCGCTCATCCGCGATCTGCTCATCAAAGAGGAATACAAAACGGGCGGCCTGCTCGATCATGCCATCTTGGTGTTCGTCCCGATCCACAGCGTGGACGGTCACGAGCGGTTTAGCCTCTACAACCGGATCAACCAGAACGGCCCCGCCGAGATGGGCTGGCGCACCACCGCGCAAAACTACAACCTCAACCGCGACTGGCTCAAGGCTGACGCGCCCGAAACGCACGCGATGCTCGGGCTGTTCAACCGCTGGATGCCGGACCTCTTCATCGACCTGCACAACACCGACGGTGCGGACTACCAATACGACATCACCTACACCCTCGAACGGCACGGCAACGAACCCGCCGGCATCCACGCGTGGCAAAAAGACGCGTTCGATGGCAAGATTTTTCCCGCGCTCGAAAAGGAAGGCCACAAGATCGCGCCGTACCTCGTGCTGAAAACTCCGGACAAACCCGAGGATGGGTTTAGCGACGGCGCGGCGTCGCCGCGATTGTCTACCGGTTACGTCGCGTTGTGGAACCGGCCCGCGCTGCTCGTGGAAACCCACATGCTCAAGGACTACCGCACGCGCGTCGTGGCCACCTATGATTTGTTGAAGGCCGTGCTCGCGTATTTCAAGGACGCGCCAGGGAACTTACGCAAGGCTGTGGACCAGGCCGACCGCGACACCGTGGCGGCGGGGAAGGCCGCGTACGACCCCGCGCGGCGGCTGCCGGTGGATTTCAAACTCGGGCCGGGCAGCGTGCCGTTCGAGTTTTTGGGGGTGGAATCGCACCACGAGGTCAGTCCGGTGTCCGCGTCGGTGTGGACCCGGTACGACCCGACGAAACCGGTGACGTTCACGGTGCCGTTCTACAACGATGTACAAGTGGCAAAGGAGATTTGCCCGCCGGTGGGTTACGTGGTGCCTGCCGCGTGGACGGTTGTCATTGAACGGCTGCGCGCACACGGGCTCGCGTTCACGACGTTGACCAAGCCGCTGACGTGCGAGGTCGAGACGTACAAATTCGAGAGCGCGGAATGGCAGCCGAAGCCGTTCGAGAATCATCACATGCTCAAGGACGCGAAGTTTGCTCCGATCCGGCGCAAGGTGACTTTCCCGGCAGGCTCGGTGGTGGTGTACCTCGACCAACCCGGCGCGCGGGTGGCGATGCACCTGTTGGAGCCGGACGCACCCGATTCGTTGCTGAAATGGGGTTATCTCGACGCGATTTTTGAACACAAGGAATACTCGGAAGAACGCGTCATGGAAGCAATGGCGCGCGACATGATGGCCCGTGACCCGAAACTGGCCGGGGAGTTCGAGCAAAAGGTGAAGAGCGACGCGGCGTTCGCGGGCAGCCCGGCGGCGCGGCTGGAGTGGTTTTACGAGCGGACGCCGTACTTCGACGACCGGCTCAATATCTATCCCGTCGGTCGCATCTTCGAGCGACTGGCAACGCCCTGACTTCCTGGCACATGCCCGCGAGCTACGACGACGTGCGCCGCCTCGCACTGGCCTTACCCGGGGTGGTGGCAGGTACGGCCTACGGCACGCCGTCGCTGCACGTCGGGCGCGCGTTGCTCGGACGGCTGCGCGAGGACGGCGAAACTCTGGTGCTGAAGATCGACCCGGCGGACCGCGCGCGGCTTTTCGCGGCGGAACCGGATACATTCTACACGACCGACCATTACCGGGATCATCCCGTGATGCTGGTCAACCTGTTGGCGGTGCGGGAGTCGGCGTTGCCGGCACTGGTGGAAGCGGCGTGGCGGATGGTCGCACCGAAGCGGTTGGCCGCGGCTTACGATCAGGCGCAGCGGACTTCGCCGCCGGATCGGCCGTCAGCCGGTCGAACTTCTCCCAGTCGCGCGCGGTGAAGTGCCACCACTCGGTCGAAAGCCCCTGGAAGCCCGACCCGAACATGGCTCGCTGGAGCAGGTGCAGGTTATTGTGCACGACATCACTCTTGCCCCGGTAGATGCCGCTGGCGTCCGCGGTGAACACATCGAAATCGCTCGGCATTTCCACGTCGTTGCCGAACCGGTCCACCAGCGTTACGTCCACAGCCAACCCCCAGGTGTGCAAGGAGCCGCGGCCGTCGTCGGGATTGGCGACGTAGCCGCGTTTGGCCCACCGTTTCCAGAGCGCGTGCTGGGCCTCTGGCGTCCGGTAGGCGTCCCAGACCTTCAGTCCGTAGTTCCAGCCGCGAAGGTACTGTTGGGCCGCCTTCAGCCGTAGCCCGATCTCGGGTCGGATCAGACAGGGCAGGTCCTGCGAATAGAGGGCCGCACCGACACAATTATGGGTCGATCCGTAGCGCATCTCGACCCGGATCGTGGGATCAACCTTCGAGATTTCGACCAGTTGCCCGGCGTTGACGAGCGCGTGCCAGTCGGGGTCGGCGGCGGGAGCGGAAAAT
>CAZZYS010000073.1:0-16053 GCA_964658285.1 uncultured Verrucomicrobiota bacterium | reverse complement strand
CAGGGCAGCGGCAGGCGTCTCGATCATCGCTCCGAGCGGCGGCAGCTTGCTGATCCCCATGCGGGTGGCGATCTCAACGAACCGTCGGCGAACCTGCGCGACTTCTCCGGCCAAGGTGACCATGGGGATAAGGACACGCACATCGTGTGCGCGGGAGAATTCCAGCAAGGTGGCGAGCTGCGTGTCCAGAAGGTGGGGATAGTTCAGCAGCAGGCGAATGCCGCGTCGGCCAAGCACCGGATCGTCCTCGCTGGGAAAATGGACGAACGGCACCGGTTTATCCGCCCCCAGGTCCAGCAGCCGGACCGTGATCGGTCTGCCGTGAAGAGGCGCGGTGGCGGCCCGTAACTCTTGCAGCAATTCCGCCACGGATGGCGGGGTCGTGCGTGAGAGGTAGAATTGCTCGATCCGGTAGAGCCCCACTCCATCCGCGCCGTTCTCGGTGGCGGCGGCAATGTCCTCGCCGCACCCGACGTTCGCCATGACGGCGACCTCTTGTCCATCGGTCGTGCGAACCGGGTTCAGTGACAATCGTCTGGCCTGGGAGGTTTCTTCCAGCGCCTGCTGGACGATGCTTTCGTACCGGACCCGGGTGGCGGTGTCCGGGTGGAGGATCACTTCCCCGGCGTTCCCGTTCACGATGACTTCCTGGCCGTTGGCGATTCGCTTCGTCGCGTTGGGAACCTGGGCGACCGTGGGAATGCCCAGCGCTCGGGCCAGCAAGGCGGCGTGCGACCCCGGCCCGCCGAACTCGAGGATAATCCCCAGAACGCCTCGCCGTGGGAGTGCCACCGTGTCGGAAGGAAACAGACGCTGAGCTACCAAAACGCGGCCGTGGGGCATCTTTTCGAGTGCGGTGGTTTTCACCCCGGCGATCTCCCGTAGTAGGCGGCCTTGTAGGTCATCCAAATCATCCGCCCGTTCTCGGAGCATCTCCTGACCGGTGGCGCGGAACTTTTCTGCCCAGCGCAGGAACACTCGCGCCAGTGCTTGAGAGGCATCAACCAACGCATCCTCGACCTCCACGCGGATTTCCTGACGCAGCGACGAGTCCTGGAGGATTACCTCGTGCGCCTCGAAGATCGCCGCGAGCTTTGGACCGGCCCGAACTTCGATGCGCTGAGCCGAGGTTTTGAGATCTTCGCGCACCGTGTTCACGGCACGCTCGATGTCGCCGAGTTCCTCCTCGACCTGATCATGCTCGATGGACCGTGGGACCGACAAGGCATCCAATGGATCGCTGTACACGAACGCTTCGCCGATCACCAAACCCGGCGAGGTGGCTTGTCCCGCGATCGTCAAGTTCTGCGGTTCGTTCATCGGCAACACTCGCACACTGCGCGGCGTACCCGGCATGGAGAACGTTTAGCCAGCGGTCACGAGATCATCCGGGTCGGTGATGAGCTTCCGTTCGAGAGCGGAGGCAAGATACACCCGCAAGCCGTGATTCCAACCAGCGTTGCGCAGTGATCGATGGCCACGCGCTTGAATCGTGGCAGAAGACTACCGGTAGTGGAAAAGCCAATAAAAGAAAATGCCCATGAGAACCAGAGCGAGGCTGAAAAGTGCATTCCGCTTGCTCAGCCACGAAATCCTCGTAGCTGCCTGCGCACATTGTCGACACTCACGGCTAAGGATCGAAAGGGCGGAACCGCAGGTTGGACAGGATTCCAATGACATACTGGCCTGATCGCATGACATCACATGATAGCAATGTTTATTAAATTCGGGAATTGTTCATGATAATAAGTCAGGCGGCGTGATAAGAAAGTGCTATGTTTATAATGACACCTCGGATGTTATATCAGTGCAGTGCAAAGATAGCTCCAAGCGAAAGGGGGCTTGAAACAAGCGGATAGCAAAAGGAGGCCTTTCATCTTTTTGCTGATTCCATGCTGCGATTTGAAATTCGGTGCGATGCTGATTATTGCAACGCACCGGTCATCCAGCCAAGCATTTATGCACATCGCTACGAACCATACAGATCCACTCGGCGCAGAAACAAATCTGGCCGCCAAGTATCGAGCAGCGCATCAGAACAGACTGATGTTGCTAAGCAAAATCAAAGGTGAGGTCCCGGTTCGAGGTGAGTTCTGTCGCATTCTTGCCGTGGAAACGGTCGCTCCCAACCTTTGGGTCACCGTGCGTTTTCTGGACGATTCACGAAAGGGACTGCGGCCAGGAAATCTTCGACTGGCCACGCAAGAGGAAGAAGCGCTTTCCCAGACATTGATCCGGTAAGTCCGCCCAAAACCAATTGCTCCTATGTTCCACCTCGTTTATACCAGCATCGCCGAAAAACCGTTTTCCGACGGCGAATTGCTGGATCTGGTCGAGCAAGCTCGCAAAAGAAATTTCGGCCTCGGTGTCACGGGATTGCTGCTGTACCAGAAGGATGCGTTCATGCAGGCACTGGAGGGGGAAGAGGCCGCCGTGCGTACCCTGTACGGTGCCATCTGTAAAGATGCTCGGCATCACCATGTCCGCACCCTCGTGGCGAAGTCGATCCCCTCCCGGCAATTCGCCGATTGGTTGATGGGTTTTAGGCGGATGGCGGACGAGAGTTTCCGCCCCGTTTCTGGAGATAGCGCGGATTTGGATCGGATGCCGCCCGGAGTGGACCGCGCTACGGAGGTGTCAATTGCTCTAAACCTGCTAGGCAGTTTTAGCGGCGCTGCCTAAATAAACATTGGATCGCCGCCGGAACCTTCCAAGATTGGTGCGGAGATCAGTTTCGCTGCGCGCTCGCCTGTTCTCATGAGTCGTTCAACTCACTCGAGGAACTGAGCTTTTGTAGTATCGACCTACGGGTTGGTGATTATTTACACATCGTTTGTAAACGGGATTAGATTCAATGATGCCTGTCTCATTCGGTTCTTTCTCGCGGCGTTTCCCCGACGTTATCACCGAAGAATTGGTTGCGCTGCTTTCTGGAAAGACGGCTTTCGGGTTTCTTCCACTTTTTGATATTCTCTTTATAAAGCTTCGCGCACGGAAAGCCGCGAGCGGCGGACAAGATTTACTGCGTTTGCGAGTTTACGAAAAACTTCAAATATTGGTTCATGACGGCAGGGTCGAAAAGAAGGTAACAAAGCTGGGCAAGAAATATCGAGGCTTGGCTTCTCTGGCTGGTGCTTTGCCAGTTGCGGGGTCAATCACCAGCCCGCTCGCCACGAATATCCTCGTTGTCAAAGGATGAGGAATAACTGAGAGGGAGGAGCGCCAAATTGATCGAAGCTCAGCGTTCACAATGATCACGCCTCGTTCAGTGCTATTAGCGATTTGGCATACGATAAAACATGGGACATAAGATGTAGTCTCCTGACGCTGTATGATGAAATCTGCTCGGTGTACCCGGAAAACCTGCGGCGCGTTGGACGGAAGCCAGATCGCCTCTGATTGGAACACGTCGTCCTGGGAGCGGCTTCCGCGAGCAATGACAGCTGCTGGTAAGCCAATAAACGCGCTGCCAAACCGCCCACCGCTCTCTAGAACGGCGCGTGCGCCGGGTGGCCAGAGTCCGTAAACCCCTGATCTAAGGCTTATTTGGCGACGCTGGTGGCAACCAGCTTTTCGACGCTTGCTTCAATCTGTACGTGCGCGGTGAGAGGCTCGCGCCAAACGGCTGGAACGGCGTCCGCGCAGCATCGTGCTTGAGGAAAACGGCAATACGGCACAAGTTGTGCTTCAAATGACACTTGCTCATCCACAAATTCTATCTGGCTCTTCTATTTCCAGAAGGAGCCAGCATGGAACGAAACATTATCTTAGACACCGCCCCCGCTGCGGTAGAGATCGTTCCTGAAGCTCGCCCGAAGGAAGTTCTGCTCAAAGCCGAGGCTTTGCAGAACGCCATCTTTAACAGCGCCAACTTCTCGTGCATCGCCACGGACGCCAATGGCGTCATCCAGATCTTCAACGTCGGCGCGGAACGGATGCTCGGCTACACGGCCGGGGAAGTCGTCAACCGGATCACGCCCGCCGACCTTCACGATCTGCCGGAGGTGGTCGAACGCGCCGCCGCGTTCAGCATGGAGTTCGCCACGCCGATCGCGCCGGGTTTCGAAGCACTGGTCTTCAAGGCGAGGCGCGGGATCGAGGACATCTACGAACTCACCAAGATTCGCAAGGACGGGAGCCGGTTCCCGGCAGTGGTGTCGGTGACGGCCCTGCGCGACGAGCAGGGTGCCATCATCGGCTATTTGCTGATCGGCACCGACAACACGGCCCGTCAGCAGGTCGAGGCGCAGCGCAAACGCGCGGAGGAGGCGCTCCAGGCCTCGCTGGCTGATCGGGAACTGCTGCTGCGGGAAATCCACCACCGCGTGAAGAACAACATGCAGCTCGTCTGCAGCCTCCTCCAGTTGCAGGCCAGGCAGCTCCGGAACCCGGAGATGAGCGCCATCCTGCATGAAAGCCAGACCCGCGTCCGCTCGATGGCCCTCATCCACGAGAAACTCTATGGAGGCGATTCGCTGGCGCGGATCGATCTCGCCGATTACCTGCGCAGCCTCGCGGCGATGATCCAGCGCTCCCAACCGGCGCGCACCGGCGTCCGGCTGCGCTTTGAACTCGTCCCGCTCACGGCGGGCATGGACACCGCGGTGCCGCTGGGACTGACCGTCAACGAGTTGCTCACCAACGCCTTCAAGCATGCTTTTCCGGAGGGGGCGCGATTCGCCATGGCCCATCCCGAGGTCGTCATTGCGCTTCAGATGGAGGAGGACGGGCGGCTGCGGCTTGAGGTGCGCGACAATGGCGTGGGGTTGCCGACGGATTTTGCGCCGGAGCGGACCGGCACCCTCGGCATGCGGCTGGTGCAGATTTTTGCCAAACAACTCCACTGCGAACTCCTCTGGAGCACCGGGAGCGGTGGCGGCAGCGTGTTCCAGATGTCCTTTCGGGAACTCAAACCCAAAAGGCCACAGCCTGCGACTTTACCAACGGACTGACGTAGTATGCCGAAAGTGAATATCCTCATCGTGGAAGACGAAGCCCTCGTGGCCGCCGACCTCGGCGACCGGCTGCGCGAAATGGGCTACACCGTGGCCGCCGAACTCGCCTCGGGCGAGGAAGCACTGGCACACATCGCCAAGCTGCGGCCCGACCTCGTGCTGATGGACATCGTGCTCGAAGGCGAGATGGACGGCATCGAAGCTGCCCAGCAGGCGCGCCGCCGCTGGGATACACCCGTGGTGTTCCTGACCTCGCACGCCGACAAGAACACGCTGCGGCGGGCGCGGGCGGCGGAGCCCTTTGGCTATGTGATCAAGCCGTTCGGCGAGGCGGATCTGCACGCCACGCTCGAGATGGCCCTCTACAAGCACGAGGCCGACAGCCAGCTCCGCAAGATGGAGCGATGGCTGGCGACGACCCTGCGCAGCATTGGTGACGGCGTGCTGACCACCGACGAGCAGGCCCGCGTTACCTTCCTCAACCCCATGGCCGAGCGTCTCACCGGCTGGAAACTTATGGAAGCTGCCGGGCGCACCAGTGCGGAGGTGATGACCCTGGTGCATCGACAGACCGGTGAGCGGGTCGCCGATCCGGCGCAATGCGCGATTGCGGGAGGCCAGGCGGTGAACATCCCTCTCTGCTCAGCTTTGCTGAACCGGCGAGGGCTGCAAATCCCCGTCGACGACAGCGCCGCACCGATTCACGACGAGGAAGGTCGGGTCTGCGGGGCGGTCGTCGTTTTTCACGATTGTTCGGAGCAGACGCGGCTCGAAGAAGAGCGCCGGCACCTGGAGGAAAAGATGCGCGACGCCCAAAAGCTCGAGAGCCTCGGCCTGCTGGCCGGCGGGATCGCGCACGATTTCAACAACCTGCTCACCGGCATCATGGGCCATGCCTCCCTCTGCCGCCTGAAGCTGCCGCCCGCCAGTCTCCTACACGACCACCTCCAGAAAATCGAGAACACCGGCCACCGCGCCGCCGACCTCTGCAAGCAGATGCTGGCCTACGCCGGCAAAGGCAAAACCGCGCGCACCGCCGTGGACCTGAGCGCGCTCGTCAGCGAAACCGTGAGGCTGGTAAATCTCTCCGTCAGTAAGAAGGTCGTCGTGCAGCAGGATCTCGCCTCCGGCCTGCCGCCAGCCGCGGGCGATCCCACGCAGCTCCAGCAGGTGGTCATGAACCTGATCATCAATGCCTCCGAAGCCATCGGCGAACACACGGGCGAAATCCGGATCACCACCGGCATCGACCGGATGGAGCCGCGGGATTTCGTCTCGGCGGTGCTCCAGCCGGGAGCCCCCGGAGGGGATTACCTTTTCATCCAGGTGCGCGACACCGGTGACGGGATGCCGCCAGAAACGCTCGCCAAGATCTTCGATCCGTTTTTCACGACGAAATTCACCGGGCGCGGCCTCGGCCTGGCGGCGACGCTCGGCATCGTTCGGGCGCATCACGGTGCGGTCTTCGTCGAATCCACACCCGGCAAGGGCAGCACCTTCCGCGTCCTGCTCCCCGCAGGGGTCCGCGTGGTGGAAGAAATCTCGGCGAGCGTGCCCGGAGCCGAGCCGGACCAGCTCTATGGCTCCGGCAAGGTGTTGCTCGTGGACGATGAAGATGATGTGCGCTCGGTGATCCGTGACATTTTAGAATTCAGCGGCTTTGAAGTCACCGAGGCATGCAGTGGTCGCGAGGCCCTTAAAGTCTGCACCGAACGGGCAGAACCGTTCCGGCTGGTGCTCATGGATGTCACGATGCCAGACATGAACGGTGTGGAAACCTTCGACGAACTGCACCGGCTGTACCCGAGGCTGCCCATCCTGCTGATGAGCGGCTACAGCAAGGAGGAAGCGGCAGGGCGTTTTGGCGAAGCGAGCGGCAGTGATTTCCTCCAAAAGCCATTCCTCTCCCGTCAGCTCGAAGATAAACTGCGCCGCCTGCTAGCTTGATCGGAGTCAACTGATCCCCGAAGCGGAGAAGACCTTTGTCCGGACATTTACGTAAACACTCTTGCCGACAAGCTGGACCTCTTGCCGCAAACGGCCTCGGCGATCCTAGCTCGGGACGCAATGAACATTTCACCATGAAAGCCTACTTTCCCACTCTTGGAATGGTGCTCATCGTCATCGGCGCGGTCTGGTTTTTGCAAGGAATCAACGCCCTGCCCGGCAGCTTCATGACCGGTCAAACCAAGTGGGCATTGATCGGCGGAAGCTGCTTCGTCGTTGGTGCGGTTTTGCTGGCACTCTCAAAGTGGTTTTAGCCTTGAGAAGGCGACTTGGGTTGGCTGATCCGGCCGATACCCCAAAATTTACAATAATCGCGTCATTCACAACGGCAGTGGCAATTTTACTTACAATAATCATTATTATTGTAAATTCCGCTTTCCAGAGGTAAAGACACTCTGAAAACGAGTTTTTCCATGGAAAGCCCTTCCCCCACCCTGCCAGAGGCACCGGTCGTCGCCGATTTTGACGATGTTCGGCGAACGCGCTGATGTTCCGCACTTGGCGTCTTGGTAAATCCCGTTATCTTGAAAGTAAGGAATACAAGTAAAGATGAATCCATCCAGCACCATCAGCAGCAAAGGGCAGATCACCATTCCGCAAGAAGTTCGACTGCGTCTAGGCCTGCAAGAGGGCGACCGGGTAGAATTCGTGCTCGATGGCGAACGCACGCTGATTCGCCCGGCACGCCAGGTTGACAATCCTTTTGAGCGCTACGTCGGCACCCTCGGAACTTTTCCCGGCGGCGTCGGAGAGATCAATGCGTGGGTAGCCGACCTGCGCGACGAGGGTGGTGCCTCGTGAGAACCGCTCTCGATACCAACGTCATTTCCGCGCTGTGGTCGTGCGAGCCGCTGGCCGGCCGCATGTCGACGCTTCTCGGGCAAGCGCACGCGACCGGGGCGCTGGTCATCTCCGGGGCGGTCTACGCCGAGTTGTTGGCGCATCCGCTCGCGGAAGAGGCCTTCGTGCGACAATTTCTCGCCGACACGCACATCCGCGTGGATTTCGAGCTGGACGAGAACGTTTGGAGGCGAGCGGGCCAGGGGTTCAGCGCCTACGCCAAGCGCCGACGTACTTCCAGTGGCGGCGAACCGCGCCGTTTGCTCGTGGACTTCCTGGTGGGGGCACATGCTGAGCTGCGAGCGGAGCGGCTATTGACCTTGGATTCCTCGCGCTACTCACAAGATTTTCCCGGCCTCAAACTCATGGAAATCGAAAGGGCTTAAGCGGTGCTGCTTCCCATGGAATCCCCCTCCCCCACCCCGCCAGCGGCAGCAGTCATCGCCGATTTCGCCGCTTTGACGCGTGCCGCCCGGCAGGAACGCTGTCTGAGCGAAAACACCCTTCTGGCGTACCAGCGGGCGTGGAGGCGGTTGCTGGCATGGTCAGGGGCGTGCAAGCTCGACCCGGTGACGCTCACCCAGGAACAAGCGGCCCGGTTCTACCGCGAGATGGTGGCTACCACGGGGCGCACGGCTCCGAGCAGCCAGGTGCAGGCCCGCGCGGCGATGGCGTTTGCCTACGAGCAGTGGGATCGTCCGAATCCTTTCGCCAAGATCAAGCCGCCCAAGAGCGGCAGCCCCCCAGCCGTCGGCTATTTGCAGGCACACGATCTCGCCCGGTTGCTCGATTTTCTCAATCAGAGCCAAGCGACCTACGGAGAGAGCCTGACCTACCACTTGGCGGCGGCACTCTTCTACACCTGCTCGCGATACTCGGAGATCGCAAACCTGCGTTGGAACGACTGCCTGCTCAATGGCAGCGCGCGCATCGTGGCGTTGCGCATCAAGGGCAAGGGCAGCGCGCATGCCACTCTGCCGGTCAACGCTATCCTCTCGGAAGTGCTAGGCGAATGGCGCACGATCCAGGAGCAACACAGGGGCATGAAGGTGTTCGCCGCGCGGGGGCTCAAGTTCTGCCGCTCGGAATACGTGTTTGCTGGCCCTGGCGGCGGGCCGTACACCAACCAGAGTTTCAACGCGCATCTGGGAAGAGCCTGCAAGGATCTACGGCTGCAAACGGTGCTCACCGCCCACGGGCTACGGCACAGTGCCGCGACCATCCTGCTCAACGACCAGGGCAAGAATCTGCGGGAGGTGCAGGAGGCGTTGCGACACCGCGACATTCGTACGACCGCCAGATACACCCACGTCGCTCCTGAGCATACCCGCGCCACGATGGACGCTCTTGGCGGCAGCTTGCCAGCGTCGAGGGTGACATACCCGGCCAAGGGAGGAAGGCGCGAAAGGCAATAGATTGCCTATGACCCGAGCCGCTGCGCCAAGTGCCCGTCTGGATCATAGGCTTCCAAGTAGTCGGACGGCGAGCCCGCGAGGCGGTCGGGGAACACGACGAGGTTCAGGCCGCCCGGACGTTTGGCGGAGGGGTAGCGGATCCCCGCGATCCCGCCAAAGTCGTAGGCGGCTTGCGCGAGCACCTGCGTCGGCGGCTTCGATATCTTCACCCAGGTGCCACTGATCTCCTGCTCGTTGGTCCCGAGCAGGGCGAGAGTGGCCGCGTCGGTAAGGTCGAGCACACGGCTGACCACCCCGTCGGCACTGATGATTACCAGCGGAGCTGCCCGCACCGGCACCGGACCGCCCGGCAGCGCCACCAAAGCGGAAACTTCCGTTAGCGCAGTGATCGGATCATCCGCGAGGTAAATCGAATCGAAGCTTCCTTTGGGCGTAAAGCGTGCGCCAAAGAGCTTAGCCGCACCACCCCAGAGCGGCTGCGGCGCGCCGCTCACACCGGGTGGCGGACCCAAGAGATGACGGTATCCGATCGTGCGCGACCACGGCCCGTGGACGGCGCGCAGCTTGGCGGCCGGAAATGCCGCGACGAGTTCAACTGCTGACAACATCAGACCGGCACACCCGAGAGCGCGTTTTCCAAGATGGTGCGGACCGCCTCAGCATGATTTTCCAGGATGGTTTCCAGCGCGGTGGTGCCGTCCAGATCGGGATGGGGCGTGTTGAGCCACGCGCGCACCAACTCAGGCTTGCGGAAAAACTCGTCGAGGATCTCCAGGGATCGTTTCACGGGTTGGAGTGCTCCTTGGAACGCTTCGGCGTCGGGGTTGCGGTGCGCCGTCTTGTAATTGAATCCCAAGCCTTCGGCCAGACGCTTGAGCGGCACGCTGAGGTAATCTGAGACTTTTTGCGCGTCCACCCGGCCGGTGGCCGCATCGTGCAGCTCGGGGAGGATCACCCGCACCCCCGCCGTTTGCCGCAACGAGCGCAGCTTGGATTCCAAGGTTGCGATTTGATCCTCGACCGGCGCGTCGGAGTGGCTTGTTTCCTCCCGCCGCAATGTGGCTGGCATGAATGAAATCTACAAAAAATCTCGCCAAAGTCTACAAGTATTCGCAGGGGTGATTTGTTGAGATAGAAAACGCTCAGCGGCGCGCATGGGGCTCGCCAGACACCCGTCGCCGAGATTATCCTGTGCCGTCATGACGCCAAGCGAAAATGCATTTCTTGAACGCGCCGTCGTTCAATTGCTTTTCGTCGCGGGCCGCGAGTTTTCCATCGAAAGCCTGCGCGAGAAGCTGCGCGAATTGTTTGTCCAGGAGGCCGATTCGACCATGCGGGCGGCGGCGAGCGTCGGTAGCTTCGAGTTGTTGCAAGTGCTCCTCAAGGCCACCCAGAAGCTGGAAAAATTGGGGTTGCGCTTGGATATGCGCGCCGGCGGAGTGCGGATTACGACAGCCGAGGTGCGCCCCCCCACCCTGCGCGATTACTTCGCTGCCTTGGCCGAACAGACCAGAAACGAGGCGGCCGAGGGCACCGCCGTGACCGACCAGGAGGAAGCAGAAGGGCCACTGAGCACAACAGGATTGGAAGTGCTCGCCTGCATCGCCTTCAAGCAGCCGCTGAGCCTGCCCGAAATCAACGGCTACTTTACCAGCGACAAACGCGCGGTGGTTCACCGACTCCAGCACTTGGGGCTAGTGGATTGCCGAAAGGCAGGTGAAACCGGACGCACCGTGTGGATGACCACCGGGGAATTTCTGCGTCGGTTCAACCTCCAATCGCCAGCTGACCTGGAACGACTTTGGAACTCGGGCGGCCAGGCGCAGGCCGCTTGATAGCAGATCGCTGTTGGCGGGATTAGGGGGAAATGCCCGCGAAAGACGCTAAGCCAATTCGCAGCTCCGGTTCGTTGCGGGGCTCAGCGCCGCGACCGATCGGGGGAAATTCGCGCTAAACCGGGAAAAATGTCAGAATGCACAGGGGGAATTCCCGCGAAAGATTGCAGGGTTGAGGGGAAACTCACGCGAAAGACGGCGGCGACCCACCAGCACCATCTTTCGCCTAGGGGGAAATCGGCGCGATAAGGAACACTCGATTTGCCTCTCAGGGGAAGAAGGCGCGTAAGAAGGCGCTTTTTCAGGGGAAATTCACGCGGAAGATTGATCAATTCACTTCGTAAATGGTTCACAATGAACGGTCAAGTGGGACTTATTCACAACCGTATCCCTTTCTTTATCCCTTTAACCCTTAATAAAAGGCGGCGTGGAACGCCGCAGTAAGACTCGTTTTCTACGCAAGCTCCGAAAACGAACGCGCCCCCGGCGCTTCGCGCCACCCCGCTACGCGCGGGGAAGGCTGGCTCCGCCAGCGGTATAGAAGGATGAAGAATCGCAAGTCGATCAACTTTCGCGCCAATCTCCCCCGAGCATACACAACTTTCGCGGCTTGCTCCCCCGATTTCCGTCCAGTCAGAGCCTGGGGCGCAAGGGGTCGACAATGGACGGATCAATCGACTTTCGCGGCTTGCTCCCCCGAGCAGCCCCTCAACTCAGCCGCAACATTCCAGTCTCTAAACCACTTGTACCCAATGCCTTTTTCGGGCTCTGGTGTTTGTTGCGCCACTGGCTCATTTCGACATTACCTTGGATGATTTCCTGGGCAAACTGGCGTGAAGGGAACAATTGCCACACCACATCCGTCACCTTCTTACGTCCTTTCGTCGACGCGTAACTCAAATCCTCTTGGTAAGGGCGCATCGAGTGCAACACGTTCTCCTTGATCATTTGCGTCAACGCCTGACGCACCGTCGCCACGTTGTCACGCAGTCGGCTTGCTCTGGCGATGCCACTTTCGCTCAAAATCGTTTCTAACGAGATCTGGTAACTTCCACCATCGACGAATGCGGTCTTGGTCGCCTGCCGAAACCGATGGCTCAAGCGCGTGGCGAGCCAGCGCGCCAGCGGACTGGCCATGCTCATCACCCGCTGATAATTGATCGGATAAAACGCCAGGTTGATGATCGCTTGGGTGGCCAAAGGATGATAATCCACGGAAACCTTGGAACTTTGGCCGCTTTCATCGTCTTCGTCGTAGACGTAGGTGTAATTGCTGAAAACAGCTGAACTGATGCCGTGCAGCGTCCGATCTTTCGAGCACGCCAAGTTGACAGTCGCCTTGTTCAAAACTTCCAATGCTTCCTTGAGTTCAACCACTTTGAAGCCGTGGCCTTGTGACGTAAGTTCCTTGCGGAGTTGGTATAATGTGAAACTGACTCGGATGATTTGCGCACCGGACTGCGGAACCGTATGCAATCCGGTATTGACGACTTGTTGCACCGCGAGCTTACGGATCGCCCGTTCGACCAGCTCCTCTCTCGCACCGGGGTAAATGGCTTGACCGGTCCCGTCCTGCCCTTTGATGACGGCGGCGGAAAGCGTCACCTGAACCTGCAACTCTTCCTGCTTTCCCGCTTCGTTGCGGCGGCGCAGGGTAATGGTTTTAGTGATAGGCGTCAGATCCTTCGCCTTGCGCACCTTGGCGTATACATATTTTGGCAGCGCGTCGAAAATCTCGAAGGTGCGCGATTCATTCTTATCGGCCGAAAAAAATCCATCAAACAAAGGCAACTCGCGCTGCTGGGCCGCCTGCAAACTCTGCTCAGGTAAATCCGGGGTAGGTGGCTTTTTGGATATTTTCGACTTGGCCATGTCCGCACGTTAGCCTTTTCCGTCCGTTGCCGTCCAACTTTTGCGCGAACTGGCCGGGCTTGCTGGGTCAGTGGCCCCTTCCCCGATGCCGACGCGGGGAGGAAGTCGCGGCTGCGTCATTTGAGCCGCAGATCGAGCTTCAATAGCTTCCGGTATGCGGCGGCGAGCTGCGCGTCATCTTCGAGAAGATCGATGGCGATTTGGATCAGTCCGGAGTGACCCGCTTTGATGCCTTGCTTGCGCAAAGAAAGTTCCAGCTTGTCGAGTTTCTCCACATTGGCGGGGCGCAAAGTGATGCCTTTGCTGACGACTGGCTGAACCTTTCTCAGATCCGCCTTCGTTTTTGATGCGGGAGATTCCGATGCTCGCGCGGTCGGTGCCTCGGCGTCTGCGGCCGGCGACGAATCCGATTGTGCCGGCGGTGTCGGTTGACGTTCGAGTTTACGGGTGGCTGCGGCGAGCAACGCTTTTTTGTCCATATCATCTTTTCATCTGTCGATCATGCAATCGGACCATAATACAATCATATTATCATGTAGTAAGACGATCTCACAATCAGGGAGACGGCCGTTACCTTCACATGATAAGTGGATCATATTATCATATAATGTCATTCCCGGAGAATATGATTACGTCACTATCTCTAGGGCGGCGCTAAACACTTCCTCCCGTTGCGCGGCGCTAAGGGCACGCCACCCCACCACATGCGCTTGCGCGTACGCTTCCCGCAACGAAATCGTGGATTTGTAATTCGGAAGACCCACCTGAGCTGCAATTGCAGCGAGATCCTGGTCGCCGAACGCGGTGCCTTTTCTCACGCGATTGAAAAGGATCGTCGGTTTGCCTTTGCCGCCGCGAGCTTTGCGGATTTCTTCCGCTGTCGTCTTCGTAGCCCAGAGGTCGACTGGATACGGCGACGCGACCAGCACCACCTTGTCGGCGCGCTTGACCGAGTCGAGGAACTCCTCTGACAGATTCGGCGGTGTATCGATGATGGTGATGTCCGCGCTCTCGGGATAGGTGACGACGGCCGATCCTTCGAGTGACATTTTGGCCGAACCTTGAGAGTCGCGATCCCAGATCGCCACCTTTCGGTTAACCTCCGTCAAGGCCAGCGCGACAAGGACGGAGAGCGTCGTCTTCCCGACACCCCCTTTTTGGTTGCAAAATGATATTATCATATAATGTCACACACTCACGATGGCATCTTCATATTGTCAGGTGATCTCGTCAAGAGAATCTAGGATTATATGATAATCCGATAAAAAGAGCGCAGAATGAGGGCGGACCGCCACTCAGCGTGCCGCGCGCCGACGGCGCCGTGGACCAGTCGGAGTCGGAGATCAGGCACCGGATACTCGAGCGCCACTTGTGGGCAAAAACCGGGACTTCCGATCCGGAAGCGACCCGTGGGTTCACGAAAGACTCGCTGTGCACTTGCTCTCTGGACCCAGGCGTGGTCTGAACCCCCACAAACCGACGCAGGCCTCTGCGATTTACTGCCACGAATGCGGAAGCAGTAATTCGCTTCCAATCCGGCATCCGCCCTGCTTGTTTTGAAGGCATCAGAAGCAAAGTCGTATCATGAGTCCAGATCCAACCCCGCGCCCAGATGAACAAAAAGACACTGAGCGCGCGATTATCGAGAGAGCGTTGTCCGGCATGTCAGGACCGGAGTTGATCGATCTGAGGACGACCGCTCATCGGCTGAAACATTTGCCGTTCACACGCCTCATCGAAGCTTTGTTCTCTCAGGATGCGGCTCGCGGCGAGGATAGGGTCGAGGGCGGCGACCGCGGCCAAGTGCATAATTTTGCCGGCGAAGCGGGAGGGCACTGCCAGTCCAATTTCGTCCGAGACCTCTTCCGGCAGATCGAGGAAGCACTGGCGACGAACACGAGGCGGGAATAGTCCGTTGCCCAGCGGAACCCATCGAGCTTCGACTCCTATTGCCCGTCACAATATGAATATATTATAATCTGGTAATAAGATAATATTATTGGCAGTGAGTAGGCGCGCTGTCCGGGACAAATCAATCCTCCTCGTCGGTCACTTCGATCTTGTCGATCGACGCATCGTGCTCGACTCGCTGGTCGCTGGCTTCGGATTGCTGAACGGCCACGACCGCATGTTTGGCCAGGGCCGCGTACAGTTCCCGCAGGTTTCGACCTTCCAGGCGCAAAATGCGGGAAGCGAAGTGCATTTCGATCACGCCGCCCTGATCGAAATGGCAGTAGCCGAGATAGGCGTACGCGAAGAAGCAAGCGTCACCATTCTGAAAACGAGCTTCGAGGTTGATGGGCGGCGAGTCGCCACTCGCAGCTTCCCACGCCCGGACAGGGTTCTGTGTCGGTTTGTTCTCTTGCATCATAAATGGGGGCGGTTCCTCGTCGTCCGTGGCACCGGACCCGTGTGGACCACAGCCTTCGGAGTTTTCGTGACCTGCCCGCCCATAAACCCACGCCGAACGACCTGTTTTACGCGTCGAGCCAGTCTGGCGGCGATCATCTGGACCATCCCGCGCACCGAATACCGCCGGTTGGCCCGTCTTTGTTGCGCGAGCAGATCCAAGGCGGACAAACGCTCGCCCGTGTTCGTCCACGCCGCCTCCACGGCCTGCCTGTCGTCCGTGTAGATGCGCACGCTCTCACGTCCACGGGATAGCGAGACGTAGCCTTGTTTCAACGAACCGGATGAGTGCGCGGAAGCGCTGTTCTCGGCGATCAGGACGTGATCGACCGTTTTGCCCTGGGAGGCATGGCTCGTCAAACAAAAGCCGCTGGCCAGATGCCCAAAGTCACGGCTGAGCATCACGCCGCTTGTGCAGAGGATGTCACCCGAGGCGGAGAAGCTCGCGACGGTGAGCAAGGTGCCGTTGTCGATGCGCACGGCATCGTCTTGGCCCGAGCGTGCTGCGGCCGTAGCCATCCCGTTTTGGGTGACACGGACCTTATCGCCTGAACAGAGCGTCAACCTGGAATTCTCATAGACCGCGAACGCCCGGGCTTCCTTGAGTGCAACCCCAGCGACAAGGCGTCCAGGGCTTCGAGCCGCCCGAGATCCTCGCCGTCCGCTCCAGCCAGCAAAAGCTTGACGCGAGCGGCCTTTTCGCCGAGCCGGCTCATTGCA
>CAZZYS010000072.1:0-16081 GCA_964658285.1 uncultured Verrucomicrobiota bacterium | reverse complement strand
AGGACAACACGTAGAGCCGGTTATCCAGGCCGGCGGCGACGGCCGACGGGGCGAAGGGAGCGGGCAGGCTCGTCAGGGTGGTCAGCGTCTCCAGGTTGACCACGCCGATGGCGGCGGAAGTCGATCCCTTGTTAGCCACGTAGAGACGCGTGCCGTCCTGCGAGATGGCGAGGTCGACCGGATTCGAGCCGATGAAGAAGCTGGTCGTGACCGTGTTGGTGCCGGTGTCGATGACGGCGATGCTGTTGTCTGCTGGCAGCGTGGCGTAGAGGCGTGGTCGGGTGGGGTCGAGCAGCAGCTTGCCGGCCTTGAGGTTGAAGGTCTTGAGCAGGATGCCGGACTGCGCCTGGACGGGCGAAACGGGGGACAAGCAAAGCGCCGCGAGGGCGAGGCAGAGAGTCGGGAACAGGGCTTTCATGGATGGATAAAGGGGTGCATCGGAAATCGGCGGCGGCACGTCGGCTTCCACCGTTTTCCAGGGCCGGATTTGTCACCGGTGAGAGGCAATTTTTACGTTATTTTTGCATTGCAAAGCAACGCTATTCTGCGGCGCCGATGCAAGTGATTGGCAGAAAATGGGTTGCCGCATATGACCCTCCGATGTCAGGGATGGATTCCTCTGCGGGTCGATCTCTTTTTGCGTGCCTTCCCGGTAAGGGGTAAGGAGATTGATTCCCCGCCGCCTTGGCTGGCGTGGGTTCTAATCCTCCCCCCGCGCCCGCGAGTACTTGCTCTTCTTGCGAAACTTCTTGGCCCAGTACCGCGCCATCAACTTGAGAAAACGCCATCCGTCGCTGAGCGGATTGATGTGGCTCGTCTCCTCGCCGTACACCGTGCTGATCGGCACCGCGCTGATGCGTTCGCCGCGCCAACTGCTCAGAATAATCATCTCCGTTTCGTAGTCGAACCGCCCCGCCCGGTCCCCGGCCAGCAACCGCGGCAGCAGGTCGCGGTGGATCATGCGAAAGCCGCACTGGGTGTCCATCACCGGCTGGCCGCAGAGCAAGCTGATCTGCCACGACATGAACCGGTTCGTCCAACGGCGCACGAGCGGCATGTCCTTCGTGTCGTGCATCCGGTTGCCCACGAGCAGTTTGGAACCCTCGCGTGTGACGGTCTCCAGGAAGCGCGGGATTTCCTCGGGCAAGTGCTGTCCGTCGGCGTCGAGCAAGATGACGTATTCGACCCCTTTCTTGAGCATGGCGCGCAAACCGGTCTGGATGGCCATGCCCTTGCCCTGGTTCTGCTCGTAGGAAATGACTTCCGCGCCTGCCGCGCGCGCGGCGGCGGCCGTGCCGTCGGGCGAACCATCATCGACGACGACGACTTCCGCGACCTGCGCGAGCGTGCGCCGGACCACCTCGCCGATGAATTGTTCCTCCCGGTAAGCCGGGATCAGCGCACCGATGCGGGCGTAGCGGTACTCGGTGTCGGGGTCGAGATGGGATAGGTCTTCCACGGCGGAGAAAGGGAGCGGAAGCGCGCATCATGCCGTGTTCGCGCGTGGAAGGCAAAAGGCAAATCCGGGCGTGTGTCAACACCGGGGAAGCAGCTCTCCCAGGCGCGGCAGGAGTCCGGGCGCGAAGCGTCCCTCCGCTCAATGCCCGGGCCGGTGGGTGGCGTAAGCGACCAGCATCGACCGGACCTTTTCGCTCCGGGGCTCGAAGTTCTCCAACTCCTCCTTTACATCCGCCGGGAGCGCGATGTCCGGCCGCTCCCGGTGGAACCTTTCGGCTGCGAAGATGGCCTTCTCCTGCCAGGCGGTTTCTTCCTCGCTGGAGCCCGGGAGCAAACGGGGAAAATCCCCCCAACCGGTTCCGTAATGGGTGTAGCGGACGTATTTGGCCAAATCTCTTTCGATCAGTTGACGCTGGTAAACCGTGTCGTAGTCGCCCGAGGCGAGTTCTTTGTGCTCTTTGAGCGATTCGTAAATGTTGTAGTAGGCCCGGAAGCGGCACTCCCGGTCGTGCTGGACGTGCAGACCCGCCGCATATCCGACCAGCAGCAGGAGGGACGCGGCACTCAGGAGCGCGGCGATTTTGATGACAAGACGCTTCTTCACAGAGCGTTTCTACAGCAAAAATAGCGCCGGCTTCGTCTGATCCGTCTATTTTTCCCGGGGCGGCACCGGATGGAAGTCGCTCGCGTGGTAGCTCGAACGCACCAGCGGCCCGCTGGCCACGTACTCGAAGCCCTTGTTGCGCGCGATGTCGCCGTACAGCGCGAACGTCTCCGGCGGGATGTACGCCACAACCGGCAGATGCTGCGGCGTCGGGCGCAGATATTGCCCGAGCGTGAGCACCTGGACGTTGGCGGCGCGCAGGTCGTCCATCGCCTGAAAGAGTTCGTTCTCCGTCTCGCCCAGGCCGAGCATGACGCCGCTCTTAGTCACGACTTGCGGCCAGATTTCCTTGGCGCGTCGCAGGACTTCGAGCGACGTGCCGTACTTCGCCCGCGAACGCACCAGCGGGGTCAGGCGCTCGACGGTTTCCAGGTTGTGATTGAAAATCTCGGGTTGCGCGTCGAGCACGACCTTCAGGCAATCGCCCTGCGCGTGGAAATCAGGGACGAGCACCTCGACGATGATCGCCGGATCGACCGCGCGCACGGCGCGGATGGTTTGCGCGAAATGCTCCGCGCCGCCGTCCCGCAGGTCGTCGCGCGCCACGGCCGTGATGACGACATGCTTGAGCTTGAGCCGCCGCACGGCCTCGGCCACGCGCTGGGGTTCGTCGATCTCCAGCGGGAACGGCTTCGCCGTGGACACCGCGCAAAACCCGCAGGCGCGCGTGCAGCGTTCCCCGGCGATCATGAAGGTGGCCGTGCCCTGGCTCCAGCATTCCCAGCGGTTGGGGCACTGGGCGCTCTCGCAGACGGTGTGCAGCTTCAGGTCGGCGACGAGGGCCTTCGTGGAAAAGAAAACCGGGTTGGAAGGCAGCCGTACCTTGATCCAATCGGGCTTTTTGTCGACGTGCAGGGCGGGATCGATCTTCGCAAGGTTCGCGGCCATGTCAGGGGGAACTATGCGGGACGCCGGGGGCGAATGCAAATCTTGCCGCCCGACGCGCGAGCGGATAGGCTGGCGGCATGGTGGACATCCTCGAACTGCCGGAAGTGCGTCGGTTGGTCCCGCGAATGAGCGTCGAGCAGTACCACCAGACGCCCGAGTATGCGCCGTCCGGTCGCAGGACCGAACTGATCTGCGGCGTCATCATTGAAAAAATGAGCAAGTCTCCCCTGCACGCCAATTTGCTGCGGCGCTTGTTTCGGATGGCGCAAGCGGCGGCGGCAGAAGCGGGTTGTTTCGCGCTGAAGGAAGACCCCATTACTCTAGCGGATTCCGAGCCAGAGCCGGATGTCAGCGTGGTGGAGGGCAGGGAAGAAAGCTACGGACATGCTCACCCGGGGACGGCGCGGTTGGTCATCGAGGTCGCTGTGACGACGGTCGAACTCGACCGCGCGAAAGCAACCATCTACGCCGAAGCCAATATCCTCGAGTACTGGCTGGTGCTCGCCCGGGACGAGGCGGTGGAGGTTTACGCCGCGCCGCAAGGCGGCGTGTACACGCAACGCCGCCTTTGTTCCCGCCCCGAGACGATTGTCTCTGCTGCGTTGCCGGCTCTGCAAATCAATCTCGATACGTTATTCGAAGATTGAGTGGTGCCGCCGTTCACAGCTTCCCCACCAACACGCCCTGGATGACCAGGTCGTGCGCGGGATAGATTTCCTTGTAGATCGGATTGCTCGACTCGCTGCGCAGGTGCGCCGGACGGCCCTGGTGGACGAGGCGTTTCAGGCACGTCTCGCCGTCGACGAGCGCCGCGACGATGTCGCCGTGGCGCGGCTCACGCTGCTCGGGCGGCAGGAGCACCACGATGTCGCCGTCGAGGATCGGCCGGGGCGTCGCGGCGTTCATGCTCTCGCCACGGACCTCCAAGCCGAACGCCCCTTCCGGAAAATGCCCCCTTTTCACCGGCACCGAACGCACGGGCCGTTGCGCGGCGACCCCTTCGCGGGTCTGCGGCCAGCCGGCGGGCAGGTGCCCGAAAATGGGTAGACTGACCGTGTCGATGTCGCGCAACAGGTCCACCGCCGCCGACACCCTCAGCCGCGCCCGCTTTTCCTTGCGCCGGACAGGCGTCGGGCGCGACGCTCCGGCGTCCTCGCCGTGATTCACCACCGGGACACGGTGCGTTTCGGCTTCGGCGATCCAGTTCTCGATCTGGCGCAGGTGGCGCTGGGCGGCGTTGACGGTCTCGCGTTGCTGGTCGAGCAGCCCGCGCAACCATTGGAGCTGGCGGTCCCGCTCGCCGCTGCCGGCGCTGGCGTCCACCGGCAGCGGGTAATCGCGCGAGAGCGGTGGCTTGATGCCAGCCTGTTCCTCGGCGCGGGTCAGGCGCAAGAGGATGCCGGCGTCGGGCGGATGGATGCCCTTGCGGTAGTAGTGCAGCATCGTGCGGGAAACCTCCAGGGCGGCGGCCACCGTCCCGTAGTTCCAGCCCGAGACCGCGTGCAAGTGCTCGATCCGGCTGTTAAAATTTGTTAAGTTTTGTTCAGTTTTCACTTGCCGACTTGTTCAGCCGATGTTCAATCTTGTTCAGGATGGCAGCACCTGCCGTCTTTTCCAAGTCCAAATTATCCCGGCGAGCCTTCTCCGACGACCCACGCATGAACCACCACCGACCCTACCAACTCCCCTCCGCCGCCGCCCCCGTCTTCCGGGGGCTGCCTGCCGGGATCGACGCCGCCTCCATCCTCGCGCGCCAGACGGCGATGATCGACGCCGGCACCCACCCCACCCTCGCCGAGAGGCTCGCCCTCAGCGCCACCGAAAACCAGGCGATGCGCGACCGCGACCCACGGTTCACCGTCCGTCCCGAGGACCCGTTCTGATGAAACCGTCCGCCACTACCCAGGCCGATCTGGCCGCCAGCGTTCTCGTTTCGATGGGCGTGCCCGCGCGCGAGGCGTTCGACGTGCAGCGCGCCGACGACGCCGCGTTTGCCCACCACCGGGTCGTCGCGTTCGACCCCGCGCAGTTCGACGGCGGGGAGCCGCACGCGGGGCTGAGCGAATTTGCCGTCCGCTGGCAGGACCCGGGCGCGGCCGTGCCCGATGCGGTCCGGCGCTTCATCGCCCCCGACGTGCCGGCCAACCGCGGGCGGTTCGTCGAGTACGCGCTCTACGGCTACACCGACGGCCTCCTGTCCCTGGACAATTCGGTGGACGAATCGCGCGCCCTGGAGGCGGATTTCCCGGCGTTGCGCAGTCCCCCGCACCAGCTCGTCACCCAACGCATCGTCAGCCGCGGCCTCACGGTGGAAGTCGACGAGGACGAAGGCTGCCTGGGGGCCGGCTGGCAACAGGCCAAGATCGCGTTCCTGCGCGGCGCGCTCGACCGCGCGCGGCTGCGGCGCACGGTGGCGCTGTTCGTCGCCGGGGCCGTGCGCGTCGGCAAGACGTGGGACGCCGACCCGGACGCGGAAGTGCTGGACGAACTCGACGCGCAACCCCTGCGCGCTTCCCGGATCGCGTACGGCGCCTCCGCCTGGTCGCGGCGCGGCCAGGTGTTCCGTGCGCGCCACACCGCCGGGGTGCGCGCGTCCGCGACCCGGTCGCCGGAGGGTCTCGCGGGAGAATTCGCGGTGGAGCAGGTGCGGGTCTTCGGGACGCCCCCCGCCCCCGGCGCGACGGCGGCGGGCGGTCACGTGCTGCTCTTTTGCGCCGCCGACCGGCTGTCGCGCAACGACTTCAGCAACCTGAAGACGTTCACGGCACCCGCGAGGACCGGGGCGCGCTACGCCGCGTACCTGTGCCGCGTCGGCGACAAACGCTGGCGGATCGGCGTGGAGTGCAACGAAACGGTGGCCATCACGAGCACCGTGGGGCTCGAAGTCATCACCGTTGGCTGATTGCCGTCGCGGGATGAATGGGTTAAGATGCGCCCGCCCGCGCCCGCCCCGCCTCCATGCAACTCCCCCGCTCGCTCGTCCGGTATGCCGTGGCGGTGGCGTCGGTGGTGGTGGCCATCGCGGCGAAGCTGGCGTTCGAACCGGCCCTCGGGCAGGACCGGCCGCTGTTCCTGGTGTTTTTCGCCGCCGTGTTGTTCAGCGGCTGGTACGGCGGCATGGGTCCGTGTTTGCTCGCCACGGGATCATCGGCGGCGGTGTTGATCCTTTATTTTTACACGCCGCGCTACTCGCCGTTCGCGCACACGACGGCCCAGTACATCTCGGTCGGCATTTTCCTGCTCGAAGGGATTGTCGTGAGCGTCGTCGGCGGCCACAACCGCCGCCAGCAGGCCCGCCTCGCCGCCGCGCTCGCCGGGTCTTCGCAACCGTCAAAAAATCTTGCCGCCGCGCCGCTGGAGGAACGCGTCCGGCTCACCCGCCTGGAGGGCGAGATCGGCCGCGTGCTCACCCGCCACGGCTCGCTCCACGAGCTGCTCCAGGGCAGCGCGGAGGCGCTCGTCGCCCACGCCGGCGCGGCCTTCGCGCGCGTGTGGACCTACAACGCCCGCACCCAGACGCTCGAACTCGCCGTCAGCGCCGGCATGTACACCCACCTCGACGGGCCGCACAGCCGCGTGCCGCTCGGGAAATTCAAGATCGGCCTCATCGCCTCCGAGAAAGCGCCGCACCTCACCAACCAGGTCGTCGGCGACCCGCGCGTGGGTGACCAGGAATGGGCGGGCCGCGAGCACATGGTCGCCTTCGCCGGTTATCCGCTGCTCGTGGCCGACGAACTCCACGGCGTGCTCGCCATGTTCTCGCGCGAAAAACTCTCCGACGCGACCTTCAGCGCCCTGGCGCTCGTGGCTAACACCATCGCCCTGGCCATCCGCCAGCGCGTGGCCGACGCCGAGCGCGACCGGCTCCTGCGCGAGACGCAGGCCGCGCGCGATTCCGCCGAGGCGTCCAGCCGGGCCAAGGACGAGTTCATCGCCACCGTTTCCCACGAACTGCGCACGCCGCTCAACGCCATCCTGGGCTGGGCGCGCCTGCTGGGCTCCGACGGCATGGACGCCGAGCTGACCCGGGAAGCGGTCGGCGTCATCGAGCGCAACGCCCTCGTGCAATCGCGCCTCATCGAGGACCTCCTGGACGTTTCGCGCATCATCTCGGGCAAGCTGCGGCTGAACCTGCGCACGGTCGATCTGCCCGACGTGGTGCGCGCGGCGGTGCAGTCCGTCATGCCGGCCGCCGAGGTCAAGGCGATGCGCGTGGACATGCTCCTCGACCCCGGGGCGGGTCCGGTGTCGGGCGACGCCGACCGGCTCCAGCAGGTCGTGTGGAACCTCGTGTCCAACGCCGTGAAATTCACGCCCAAGGGCGGCCGGGTGCAGGTGCGCCTCGCGCGGGTCAATTCGCAGGTCGAGCTGACCGTCAGCGACACGGGTCAGGGTATCGCCCCGGAGTTTTTGCCGCGGGTCTTCGAGCGTTTCACGCAGGCGGACACCACCAGCACGCGGCAGCATTCGGGGCTGGGCCTGGGGCTGGGCATCACGCGGCACCTGGTCGAATTGCACGGCGGCACCGTCGCCGTCTACAGCGACGGCGAGGGCAAGGGCGCGACGTTCGTCGTGTCCCTGCCGATCATCATCCTGCACGCCGCCGTGGCCGGGATTTCGCCGGAGCGGGCGCACCCGACGGTCCCCTCCCCGACGAGCGCCGCGGCCGGTTTCCAACAGTGCGACGAACTGGAGGGAGTGCGCGTCGTGGCCGTGGACGATGACGCGGACGCGCGCAAGCTGCTGGGCACCGTGCTGACCCGCTGCCGGGCCACGGTGACGGTGGTGGCGTCGGCCGCGGAAGCGTTGGAGGCGGTGCGGCGCGAACGGCCTGACGTATTGCTCAGCGACGTGGAAATGCCCGGCGAGGATGGTTACTCGCTCATCGCCAAGGTGCGCGCCCTGCCGCCCGAGGAAGGCGGTCAGACGCCCGCGGCGGCGCTGACGGCGTACGCGCGCCTGGAGGACCGCACGAAGGCTTTGCGCGCGGGTTTCCAGATGCACGTACCCAAGCCCGTCGAGCCGGCCGAGTTGGTGGCCGTGGTGGCCAATCTCGCCGCGCGCGCGAAGGCGTAGAATCCGGAGGTGGACGGCGCTCTCCGAGCGGCGTTGGTCCCGGTCGCGGCGTCAGCCGCCTGATAGATCAGATGCCTGCGGCATCAAGGTTGACCAACGCCGCTCGGAGAGCGCCGTCCACCTCCGGATTCTACGGCGAGCCCTCCGCGCCATCCACCTCCGAGCTTCCACGACAAGCCCTCCGGTCAGTGTTCTCTTGGAGCGTTTTACTTTGAGTCGTAGCCGTTCCTCGTCCCGGAGGGACCGCGGACGTTAGCCGGTGGTGCTAGCTTGGCCTCGTACGCGCTGACCGGGGCCGCCGGCGTCCCGGAGGGACAGTGGAAATTAGCCGGTGGTGCCAACCACCGGAAGACCAACCCAAAGCGTCCATGCCCCGGAGGGGCAGCGCCTCGTAGGCGGACGCAACACCAGAAGCGCTGCCCCTCCGGGGCGTCAGGCTGGGCGGTTCTTTGCCGGTGGTTGGCACCACCGGCTAATTTCCGCTGTCCCTCCGGGACGGACCACCGGCTAATTTCCGCCGTTCCTCCGGGACGGAGGAACGGCTGCAACCTCGGCCAAAATGCCTTAGCTTTTCTTCATCATCTTGGCTTCCAGTTCCTTGGCGGCCTTGAGGTGTTCTTCGATGATCGGCGTGGTCTTGCCGACGTACTCGACGAGCTTTTCGTCCTTCACTTCCTTGCCGGCCTTCTTGTATTCGGCCACGTCCTTGGTGTGATCCTTGACGGCGTGCATGACGTACGCCTTGTCGAAGGCCGCGCCCTTCACGTCGAGCATTTTCTTGCCGAGTTCCTTCTCCTTTTCGGGCGCGTCGGGCGGGAAGGTGATGTTATGATTGCGCGCGACCACGGCGAGATCGTCGTTGGCCTGCGAATGATCCTTGATCATCATCTGCGCGAAGTCTTTCACGTCCTGGCTCTCGGCGTTCTTGAGGGCGAGTTCCGCCATCTTGACTTCCGCCGCGTTGCCCGCGCCAGCTTCCTTGACGAAAGCGACTTCCGTGGCAGTGAGCTTCTTGGTGCCGCCGGGATTGGCCTGGTTGAGTTCGCCTTTCTTGGACTCCACCGGGTCGGTGGGCTGCGGCTTGGAAGCCTCGGTTTTTTGGGTGTCGCTGTCCTGAGCGTGGACCGCCACGGGTGACAGCGCCAGGGCGCAACCCACGCTGGCGGAAAGCCAGAGAGCGCGCGTGAAAATGGGGGATGGAACGAGGATTTTTTTCATGGGGTTTTCGCACCGGGCATTTTTGGAAGACCCAGCAACGACTACTGATTCGCAGTCTTCGACGACGCCGCGCCTATGAAAAGCCGCCGGTCGGACCGGCGGGCCGGTCCGCCGCGACGCGAAAGAGGGTGGTCCGAGCCCTTGCTCATCGGGCCAGGACGCTTAATTTCCTGCGAGCTTCCATCCTATGCCTGTCCCTGCCAACCAAGACCCCTCCCGTCCGCCATCGCGCCGATGGTTCTTTCCCGCCGCGCTCGTGCTCGTCCTCGTTTTCGGAGCCGGGGCGGCGCTGCTGTTGCGTCATCCTGCCCAACCGACCGCCAGTCCGGTCGCCGCACCCACCCCGGAAGCCTCGCCGGAGGCGACCGCCTCGGTCCGCGCCGAACCGACCGCCACGCCGCGGGACGACCGCTTCCAGCCGCCGAAAGTGCTCACGTCCCGCCCGGTCCGCTACCCCGAACAGGCGCTTCTCAACCGCATCGAGGGGGTGGTGCGCGTGAAGTTCTCCGTCGATGACGCCGGGCAGGTGACCAGCGCCGTCGTGGACCGGAGTTCCGGCAGCGTGATGCTCGACGCGATGGTGCTCGAATACGACCTGAAGAAATGGACCTTCCAACCCGCGACGCTCGACGGCAAACCCGTGTCGGGCATGGTGGAAAAGGAATTCGAGTTCCACCTCGATCCGAAGGAACAGAGCGAACTGGCGCAGGAACGCCTCGCGGCCCCGGTCGGCATCTCCGACGCGCCGTATCCGAAGGCGGCGCTGGCGCTCAAGGCGCAGGGCACCTGCACCATCGGGGTGACCTGGACCCCGGAGGGACGCGTGGACACGATCAACCTCGCCAAAAGCAGCGGATCGAACACCCTGGACAACGCGGCGTTGCGCTATGCCTTCGTCCATTGGCGCATCGACCCCAAGGACGGGACCGACAAGCCGTTCAGCAAGACGATGACGTTCACCCCGCCCCTGGGACCCAACGACACGCCGCCACCATTGGCGCCACCGGCCGCCGAGGACGCCGCGCCCGTCGCCACGCCCTGAGCGGGAGAAAAACCGATGTCGCGCGGGACGATCTCGTTGGCGGTGGACCCGGCCGCCGTCGCCCGTTGCCATGCGGTGATGCTTGAACTGCGCCCGCACCTCGCGGACGAGGCGGCGTTCGTCGCGCAGGTGGCGCGTCAGCAGGCGGAGGGCTACCGGCTCGCGTTCGTCGAGGCGGCCGGCGAGGTGCGCGCGGTGGCGGGCTACCGGATCCACGAAAAACTGTCGGCGGGAAAATTCCTCTACGTGGACGACCTCGTCAGCCGAGAGGCGGATCGTTCGCGGGGTTACGGTGGGCGGCTGCTCGACTGGCTGGTGGCGCGTGCCCGGGAGGCGGGCTGCGCACAGCTCCAACTCGACTCGGGAGTGTGGCGCTACGGCGCGCACCGTTTCTATCTGCGCAAGGGCATGGACATCACCTCGCACCATTTCACGATGGAGCTCGACGACGTGCGGAAAGAAAGAAATGACGAATGACGAAAATCAGAAAGGGAAGCCGCGCCGCAAAGTTTTCCGACCTTCGACCTTCGTCATTCGTCATTCGTCATTTATCATTGAAGCATGACCGACCGCCCCTTTGATCCCGTGCTGCCAGCCGAGGGTTGGCACGTCCTGCACCTTTTTTACCGCGTCGAATACGGGCAGTGGCAACTCCTTTCCCCCGACGACCAGCGCGCGGCCAAGACGAACCTGACCGAACTCGTCCAGGAAATCCGCGCCGCCGAGAGCACGCAACTCCTCGCCTTCAGCGTCGTCACGCCCAAGGCCGACCTGGGTTTCATGCTGCTGACGCCCGATTTGCAGACCGCCAACGGGTTTGAAAAGCGCCTGAGCCTCTCGCTCGGCCCCGACGTGCTGACGCCCGTGTACAGCTATCTGTCCATGACCGAGCGCAGCGAATACACGACCAGCGAGGCCGACTACGCCGCCGAAACGCTCGCCAAGGAAAAGGGCCTCACCGCCGGCACGCCCGAACACGACGCGGCGCTGGAGGAGTTCCGCGCGCGCATGGACAAGTACGGCAAGGACCGGCTCTACCCCAAGCTCGGCAACCGGCCGGTCCTCTGTTTCTACAGCATGGGCAAACGCCGCGGCTCGCAGCAAAACTGGTACAGGCTGGGCCACGCCGAACGCAAGGAACTCATGCTCGGCCACGCGCGCATCGGCCGCCAATGGGCTGGTAAAATCCGGCAGCTCATCACGGGTTCGACCGGACTGGACGATTCCGAGTGGGGCGTGACGCTCTTCGCCCACGACACTTTTGATGTGAAGGGCATCGTCTACGAGATGCGTTTCGACGCGGTGAGCGCGGAGTACGCGGATTTCGGCGAATTTTACATCGGCTTGCAGTTGCCGCTGGATGAGCTTTTCCGGCGGCTCCAGCTCTGAAGAATTTTTTAGCCGCAAAAGGCGCAAAAAACGCAAAAGGGGAAAAGACGGAAGAAAAAATATCTGGCCTTTTGTGCTTTTTGCGCTTTTTGCGGCTAAATTTCCGATTCCTCTTCGATCCCCGTGAAAGTCGATCTCCTCGCCGCCATCCTCCACCGGCATGCCCCGTTGCTCATCGCGTATTCGGGCGGGGTGGACAGCGCCTACCTGCTCGCCGCCGCGCGTCTGACGCTGGGCACGCAGGCGACCGGCGTCATCGCCGACAGTCCCAGCCTGCCCCGGCAGGCGCTCGCCGATGCCCTGGCGCTGGCCAGGACCATCGGCGCGCCGGTCGAGGTCGTCCGCACCGACGAACTCGCCAACGCCGACTACGCCAGCAATCCGCTCAACCGTTGTTACTTTTGCAAGGCGGAGCTTTTCCAGCGGCTCGACCGCATGGCGCAGGAGCGCGGGTTCGCCGCCATCGCCTACGGGGAAAACGCCGACGACGCCCGGCAGGTCCGGCCCGGCGTGCAGGCGGCGAAGGAATTTGCCGTCGTCGCCCCGCTCAAGGAAGCCGGTCTGACCAAGGCGGAAATCCGCGAGCTTTCGCGCGGACTCGGCTTGCCGACGGCCGATGCGCCCGCGCAGCCGTGCCTGAGTTCGCGCATTCCGCACGGCACGCCGGTCACGCCGGAGGCCCTGGGGATGATCGAAGCGGGCGAGGCATTCGTGCGCGCGCTGGGTTTCCGGGTTTTCCGGGTGCGGCACCATCTCGACGGCGCGGGGCTGCTGCCGCGCGCACGCGTGCAGATCGCCCCGGCGGAAATGGCCGGACGGCTGGACGCACAAGAGGCCGGGCGGTTGCGCGACGGCTTGCTGGCGGTCGGCTACCGGGCGGTGGAGATCGACCCGGCGGGGTATCGGAGCGCGCTGGTCTGATATTATGCCGCGCGCAACGTTTTTCGGACAGGCTGCCACGCGGCTGGCCATCGGCCTGTCTTTCGTGTTGTGCCTCGCCACCGCTGTCGCCGTCGAACCCCCGGCCGCCACCGGCGCGAAGGTGGACGAATCCAAGGTCGCCAAAATCTACTACGTCGATCCCGCCGGGGCCGACGCCGCCGACGACGACAAACACGGTACGCAGGATTCCCCGTTCCTCACGCTCAAACACGCGGTCGCCATCGCCCTCCACGACAAGGACGCCAACGTCGGCGCGAAGATCATCATCGCCCCCGGCACCTACCGCGAGTCCATCGACATCCCCGCTCCCGCCGGCAACGCTGCCGACACCGAAGCGCCGCTCGTCATCGAAGCCGCCGAGCGCGACCAGACCGTCATCGACGCGGCCGATGCCAGCGGTTGGGAGGCCGACACATGGAAAACGAACGGCCCGGTGAGGGTTCACTCCTGGCCGTTCGACAAGCCGCCGGGATCGCGTGGCGGAACCGACCTGCTGGCGCAACGCCCGGGAATCATCACTCTGAATGGCACGACACTGCGTCAGGTGGCCTCCACCACCGCACTGGTGCCAGGCAGCTTCGAGATCGTGCCGGGGACCGACCGCAAAAATCCCGGATGGGACGTGCGTCTGCTGCCGCCGGAAGATGTCGAGAAGGGCGCGGAGGAGGTGTTCTCAGTCGGCGTCCGTGGGCATGGCCTGCGGATCACGGGCCGGCGAAACCTGGTCGTGCGCGGGTTGATGTTCCAGCACGCCGCCAGTCCAAACCCGGCAGCACCGACGGAATCCTTGCCTGCGGGCATCGAACTGCTGAATTGTGCGAACGTTCTGGTCGAGGATGTGCTCAGTCAATGGAACGACGGCTTGGGGCTGCTGCTGAGAGGCAGCGCGACCGCGCCGTGGAGTGCCGGCTTTACCTTGCGGCGGGTCCAACTCATCCACAATGGAACGAGCGGACTGCTCGCGGAAAACCTCAAGAACGTCCTGTCCGAAGATTGCGAGACCTCCTTCAACAATTTTCGTGGCGAGTGGGCTGGCACCTCCGACCCACAAGGCCCGGCGGGCGTGAAAGCGCATGGACTCCACGGTGCAACGTGGCGGCGTCACCGTGCGGTCGCCAACTTTTCCCGCGGCCTGTGGTGGACCGGCGACTGCGCGGACCTGCTCGTCGAGGACGCCGTCCTGCGCGACAATTTTTTCAGCGGCCTCTTCATCGAAGATTCTCCTGGCCCGAGTGTCGTGCGCGGATGCTTCATCTCGGGCAATAAACTCCCGTCCGGCAGCAAACCCGAAACGTCCCAACCCGCCGCCGTGTCGGTGGAGGCGTCGCCCGACGTGACGCTGGAGAACAACGTCATCGCGGGCAACGCCATGCCGCAGCTCGGCCTGCGCGACGTGGCCGAACGCACCGACGGCACCAACTTCGAGACCGGCGCGAAGACCACCCTGCGCGCCGAACGCCACATCTATCGGCACAACGCGTTCTGGGGCGCGGATGCCAATCAGGTCCTCTGCGACCTGCCGGTGTCCGACCGCGCGGGCAAGAGCGATTTCGCGTTCTACTACGGCACGCTGGACTCGGACGAAAACTGCTTCTGGAACCCGGCGGCGGCCGAGGTGTTTTGCACCTACGACCGCACCGCTTACCGCCGGCCGGGGATGTCGCTGGCGGGCTGGCGCACGTTCCTGATGGCGCACGCCGGCGCGGGCGGCGGCGGCGGGGGCGACCGTCGGCCGGAGATGGGTTCGCTCTGGCAGGACCCGCTTTTCATGGAACCGGGCGAGGGCGACTACCGGCTCCAGGCGCAAAGTCCGCTCATCGACTGGGGTCTGCCGTCGGACGAGGGCGCGGTGGCGCAGTAAACCCCGCGCCGCTGCGGCGAACGGGCTCGGATAAAATCCGCAATTTCCTTTCCCGCACGATTGCGGTTGCTTATGCACGATATTTATATAAACATATTGAAATGTCGCCGCTGCTCCCGCTTGAGGTCCTCGCGCTTTCGATCAAGCGGCTCCAGTATCGCAACTATCGTGTGATCGACGCCAAGCTTGCCCCGCTGGGGATCAGCCTAGTGCAATGGGGAGCGTTGCGCGAGATCGAGCTCAACCCCGGCTTCTGCATGCATCGCCTCGCGGAACTGACCTTTAATTCCGACCAGGCGTTCGGCACGCTCATGGCCCGCTTGCTGCGGCAAAAACTGGTCGAGCGGCAGCCCGGAGCGGGACGCGCGAACGTTCACCGCCTGACTTCCCACGGCAAAACCCTGCTCGGCGAGGGCCGCAAACGCGTGCGGCAGGTTTTGACCCGGACCTTTGCACCGCTCACCGCCGATCAATGCGCCCGGTTGCAGGACCTGCTGAACAAAGTGCTCCGCAACGACGCCTTGGACACCGTGCCGCGCGCCGCGAAAACTCTGGCCGGCATCGCGCCAGGGGACCCGGTGATCCGTGCCGGCGGACACCATCACCAGAAAGCACCCGGACCCGCGCGTCTACACGGAGCCGCAAGACGTATCCCACGGTCGGCGGAGTGAATTAGACAATCAACGACAACCATTTACCTTTGCCGCTCATCCCCTTGTGCAAGATCGAGGGGCTCACCGAGGGGTCAAGGTTTTTACCAATTCCATGAGCGACACCAGCGAAAACCAACCCGGCAATCCGTCCCCGCCGAAGGAGCATCCGGGTGCGAGCAATCCGCCCCCGCCGCCGGAGGGCGGAATCGAACCCTACAAGGCAGGCTACCGGGACGGCTTTAAGGACGCCAACAAAGAGAAGAAAGAAGGCGGCGACCAAAAGGACGGCGGCGACAAGAAAGAAGGCGGCGGCGAGGACAAAAAAGACGGCGGTGACAAGGACAAGAAGGACGGGGACGGCAAGGAGAAAAAGAAAGGGTTTCACCCGTCGCCGCTGGCGGTCATCATCGTCGTAGTGGTGCTGGCCCTGCTGGTCATCGGCGGGCTGTTGTGGTGGAACTACGCCAAGAAACACGTTTCCACCGACGACGCCTACACGACCGCGCACGTCCACCAGATGAGCCCGCGCGTCACCGGGCAGGTGATCGAGTTGTGGGTGGACGACAACCAGCGCGTCAAGACCGGCGACCTGCTCATCAAGCTCGACACGCGCGACTACGACGTGGCGCTGGAGCGCGCCGACGCGAACTTGAAACAGGCGCAGGCGCAGGTGATCCAGGCGCAGGCTTCCATCACCCAGGCCCGGGCCAACGTGCAGCAGGCCGACGCCAGCGTGGCGCAGGCGCGGGCGCAGGAAACCCAGGCCGGGGCGGGCTACGAGGTGGCCGGCATCAACTACGGCCGCGCCAGCAGCCTCTACAGCAAGGACCTGCGCGCCGTCGCCAAGGCGGACGTGGACACCAACAAGAGCACGCTCGAATCGCAAAAAG
>CAZZYS010000071.1:0-16115 GCA_964658285.1 uncultured Verrucomicrobiota bacterium | reverse complement strand
ATAGGGACTGGCTCGGAGAGCCATCCCTACCTTGTTGACGATGCGCTTGCGGCGGAATCACTTCACCTTGATCGTCTCGATCCGCGCGAGCACTTCTTTCTGCACCTTCTCGGGCAGCGGGGCGTACGCGAGGCTCGGGGCCATCTTCTCGCCGCTGCTCAACGCCCATTTCAGGAACGCGACGAGCTTCTTGCCCTTGTCGCTGTCGGCCTGTTCCTCGTAAACGAGCAGCCAGGTCGCGCCGGAGATCGGGTACGAGGTCTTGCCCGGAGCATTGACCATCGAAAACCGGAAATCCTCGGGAATCTTGGCCGTCGCCAGGGCGGCGGTCACGGACAGCGGCGACGCCTTGACGTACATGCCGTCGGCGTTCTTGAGTTCCGCGTAGGTCAGCTTCTGCTGCACGGCGTAGATGAGTTCGACGTAGCCGATGGCTCCCGGCGTATCCTTGATCTGCTGGGCGATGCCGTCGTTGCCCTTGGCCCCCATGCCGGTCGGCCACGAGACCGAAGTCCCCTTGCCCGGAGCCGTCATCCAATCGGGGCTGACCGCGCTCAGATAATCGGTGAAGATGTAGTTGGTGCCCGACGCGTCGCTGCGATGCACGACGGTGATGTCGAGGGCGGGCAGCTTCACGCCCGCGTTCTGCGAGGTGATTTCCTTGGCGTCCCACTTGGTGATCTTGCCGCTGAAAATGCCCGCCAGCGTCGGCCCGTCGAACTTCAACATGCCCGCGCCGGGGACGTTGTACGTGATGACGACCGCGCCCGCAACCGTCGGGATGTGCAAAATCTTGCCGGGCGCCTTGCCCAGTTCCTCGTCGCTCATCGGGCCGTCGGAAGCGCCGAAATCGACCGTCTTGGCGGTGATCTGCGCTTTGCCGCCGCCGCTGCCGATGGGCTGGTAGTTGATCGTCACCGACGAATCGGCCTTGTGGTATTCCTCGAACCACTTCTGGTAGATCGGGTTCGGAAACGTCGCGCCCGCGCCGGTCAGCACGGTGTCGGCATTCGCCAGCGGGGTGAGCAGGGCGAGACCGAGCACGGAAAGGAGGAGGTTTTTCGGCTTCATAGGCATCATTGACAGAGGCGTGGACAGTGGGTGTTTACGGACTCCGTGCCGGGGGGCGGAGGCCAGTTCCGGCACGGGAAGCCCGAACCTCTTCGAGCCCCCCGGACAATGCGCGCCTGGGGTTGTTACGATTTTGTCACAGTTCGACACATGAGAACTTGCGGCGTGCGCCGCATCATTCGAATGGTTTGCCTCCGCTGGCTGGAGGCAGCGCGCAACTCCCATTTTCTCCTATGGCTCCCGCACCCCGCGAACACATCCTCAACTCCTTCGAGACGGCGTTGCGCACGTTGCACGATAACCTGCTGCTGATGGCCAGCCTCACCGAGCGCAACCTCCAGAATACCTTCTCCGCCCTCTTCGAGCGGGACAACGAACTGGCCAACCAGGCCATCGCCGACGACGAGGAGATCGACACGCTCGAAAAGCAGGTGGACCACGAGGGGATGGACATTTTGCTGCGTTTCCAGCCGGTCGCGCGGGACCTGCGCGCGATCATCGCGGCGATGAAGATCGGCGCGAACCTGGAACGCATCGCCGACCAGGCGACCTCCATCGCCCGGCGCGTGCGCAAGCTCAACGAGGAACCCGCGCTGCCCGAAACGCACCAACTCGAAGTGATGACGCGCGAGGCGACGGCGATGTTCAAGGACAGCCTCCAGGCGTTCACCGACGGCGACGCCGAACTCGCCCTGGGCATCAAACCGCGCGACCGTCAGCTCGACGAGATGAACCGGGGCATCGCCTCGCGGATGACCGAGCGCATGGCGGCCGACGCGGGGCAGATTCGTGGTTATCTGGATTTGATCTTCATCGCGCGCAATCTGGAACGCATCGGCGACCACGCGACAAACATCGCCGAGGACGCGATCTACGCGGCGCAGGCGCGCGACATCCGGCACATCGGCTCGCAACAGCCTCTGGGCGCGTAAAGACGGGCAAGTGTTGATTTAACACAGAGGACACAGAGAGCCACGGAGACCAGAGGAGGAAAGGCGAAGAAGCGAAAAGGATGACTGTCGGATGTAAGTGTGACGGGCATGGGCTAGCCGCCAGCCGTTCTCTCCTTTCGCTTGTCTTCCTCCTCCGGTCTCCGTGGCCCTCTGTGTCCTCTGTGTTAAATCAACACTCGACAACTCTCACACGGTCGCCATCGGCACCATCCGCCGCAGCTTTTCGGCGGCGTTGACCACGATGTCCAGCCCACGCTCGATTTGCGCGGCCGTGTTGAAGCGGCCAAAGGAAAACCGCAGGCTGCACCGGGCGCGTTCGGTGGTGAAGCCCATCGCCGTCAGCACGTGCGAAGGCTGCAACGAACCCGACGTGCACGCGCTCCCCGCGCTCGCGCAGAGACCCGCCTTGTCCAGGAGGACGAGCATCGCCTCGCTCTCGACGCCCGGGAAAAAGAGGCTCGTCGTGTTGTGCAATCTCTCCGCGTTCCCGCCGTTGACTTCCGTGCCGGCTACTCGCGCGAGGATGCCCGCCTCGAAGTCGTCGCGCAACTCCCGGACGGTCGTGTGCTCCGCTTCCATGTGGGTCCCGGCCAGTTCGGCGGCCTTGCCGAGCGCGATGATCCCGGCGACGTTTTCGGTGCCGCCGCGCCGTCCGCCCTCCTGCCCGCCGCCGACGAGGTACGGCGTGAAACGCGACCGGCGGTCGATGTACAGCGCGCCAATGCCCTTCGGAGCATGGAGTTTGTGCCCGGCGAGCGACAGAAAATGGATCGCCGAGCTTTCCAGGCGGATGGGAATCTTGCCCACCGCCTGCACGGCGTCGGTGTGGAAATATGCGCCTTGGTCACGCGCGGCGCGGGCGATGGGCTCCACGGGGAAAATGACGCCCGTCTCGTTGTTCGCCCACATCAGCGAAACGACGGCGGTGTCGTCGCGGATCGCGGCGGCGGCTTCGGCGGCATCGAGCTGGCCGTCCGGATCGACGGGCAGCCAGGTGATCTCGTAACCGCGTCGGGCGAGGGTTTCGCAGAGTTTTTTCGTCGCGCTGTGCTCGACGACCGAGGTGACGATGTGCCGGCGGTCGCGGTCGGCGAGCAGCGCGCTCTGGATCGCGGCGTTGTTGCCCTCACTGCCGCAACTGGTAAACAAAATCTCGCGCGCCTCGCAGCCGACGAGGGCGGCGACCTGTTCGCGGGCGGTTTCGATGGCTTTGCCCACGCGCGAACCGAAGCTGTAGGCACTCGACGGGTTGCCGTACCACTCGGTCAGGTAGGGCAGCATCGCGTCCACGACGGCCGGGTCGAGCGCGGTGGTGGCGTTGTTGTCAAAGTAAAGGAGGTCGTCTCCCGTGCGGTGCATGGTCGGTCAGGTTACGCGAAAGAGGTCCGGTTTGCCAGCGCGGGTCACTTGGCGGTCGGATGCTGCTTGAGGTAAGCCAGCACGAGCGGGTTGTAGCGCCGTGCGAACTCCCGCGCCGCCGCGACAAAGCGACGGTTGCGCTCCGGGTCCGGGATCGATTGGGAAGGAACGAGCCACGTCTGGGCCACCCGGTAAGACCGGTCATCGCGCCGTATTCCTGGCACGGGCGAATCGGCCCCCACCGCCGGGTCGTAAATTCCGATGAAATAAACGCGTCCGCCCCGTTGCTCGTGCGCAAAAAACGCTGCCGGATCGGTGTGCCGATACCATCCCTCCGAGCGTCCGACGATGGACGGATCGTTTGGCAGGACGCCGCAACCGCCGAGGAACAGCAGGCCGACGCTGGCGCACAGGAGCGCAACGGGTTTCATGGTCATCTCACCGCACCGGTCCACCGACGGTTTCACGTTCCGGCCGCGAGTGCTCGGGTACATCCTCGGGCGAGAGGCCGGGTTCGGCCGCGGTCGGCGCTCCGCTGCCGTCATCGGGCAAAGGCGCGTCGGGCGGGCCGTCGCCGGGACGCGGCGGCTGGTGCCGCGCGATGAGCATGAGGTTGCGCGCCGCGATGACCGGCGGAAGCAGCGCGCCGAGGATGAAAGGGATCGCCCCGACGTGCAGGGCGTAGATTAACTGGATCGTCCCGCCGACGAGGCTCAGGTGCCAGAAGTTCTTCGGGATGACGCTCTGCTTGAGTTTTTCGCTGGCGTACCACTGCACGACGAAGCGGCTCGTGAACATCAACGTGCCCGTCAGACCGAAGATCGTCCAGAAGTTGATCTCGCCGTGCAGACGGTTCCAAACGTTGTCAAAAAAAGCGCCGAGCATCCACATCGCCAATTTCTAGGATGGCTTCCCCGCGCGTGCAAGCGAAACGGGGCCGCCGTCCGCCCGCCAGTTGCCGCTAGCCACCGGTCGCTCGTCCTTATAGATTAAGGGCTATGTCCTCCGCCTTTTGGCCGCACGCCAACCCGCAACTGCGCGAACTCGTCAGCTACGAGCCCGGCAAGCCCATCGAGGACCTCGCGCGCGAACTTGGCATCCCCGCCGACAAGATCATCAAGCTCGCTTCCAACGAGAACCCCCTCGGCCCCTCGCCCAAGGCGCTCGCCGCGATGCGCACCGCCCTGGAACGCGCCCAACTCTACCCCGACGGCGGCGGTTATTACCTGCGCGCGGCCATCGCGGAGAAATTCGGCTTCGAGCGCGAAAACATCATCCTCGGCAACGGCTCCAACGAGATCATCGAGTTCCTCGGGCACGCCTTCCTGAGCCCCGGCGACGAGGTGGTCACGGCCGACCATGCGTTCGCCGTCTACCGCCTGATGGCCCAGCTATTTGGCGCGCACACGGTGGAGGTGCCCGAGCGGCCGGGCTTCGTGCAGGACCTCGACGCCAGCCTGGCCGCCATCACCGCGCGCACCCGGCAGGTGTACATCACAAACCCGAACAACCCCACCGGCACGACCGTCACCGCCGACGCCATCGACCGGTTCATGGACCGCGTGCCCGCCGGGGTCACGGTCGTCTTCGACGAGGCTTACCACGAGTTCCTCGACGACCCGCCGGACACCCTGCGCTACGTGCGCGAGGGTCGCAACGTCGTCGTGCTGCGGACGTTTTCCAAGATCCAGGGCCTCGCCAGCCTGCGCATCGGCTACGGCATCGCCCCGGCGGAAATGATCGATATCCTACAGAAAACCCGCCAGCCCTTCAACGCCAACGGCATCGCGCAGGCCGGGGCGCTGGCCGGTCTGGCCGACACCGAACACCAGGCGCGCACCAAGGCCGTCACCGACGAGGGGCGCGCGCTCCTCCAGGAAACCTTTGCAAAGATGGGCTTGGAATTTGTGCCCAGCTTTGCCAACTTCGTGCTCGTCAACGTCGGCGACGGCCGGCGGGTGTTCGAGGTGCTGCTAAAACAAGGGATCATCGTGCGAGCCATGCATAGCTACAAACTCCCCGCCTGGGTGCGCGTGTCGGTCGGCACCCCGGGGGAAAACCGCCGCTTCGTGCAGGCGCTCGAAGAGATGCGGCCCACTTCAACGACCACCGCGACCTGACCGGGGCGTCCGTGCGCCGGACACCCCTATCCCCCCCCCGTTCCCCTCCTTCCGATGGCCCGCTCCCGCAAGATTTCACCGCGATGTCCGGCGGCGGGAGACGAATCCGCCCGGCTGGAGGAACTGCGGCGCTTCGGAGTGCTCGACACGCCGCCGGAACCGGTTTTCGACGACCTCGCCCGGCTGGCCGCGCAAATCTGCGAAGCGCCGATGGCACTCATCGGCTTGGTGGACCGCGAACGGCACTGGTTCAAATCCACCGTCGGGGTGGACATGGCCGAAATGCGGCGCGAGGACACTTTTTGCGATCACACGATCTGCCAGGAAGGGCTCCTGGTCGTGCCCGACGCGGCGCATGATCCACGGTTCGCCGGGTGCGCGGTGGTGCGGGGTGCGCCGCACGTGCGGTTCTACGCGGGCGCGCCGTTGCGTTCGCGCTCCGGGCACGCGTTGGGCACGCTCTGCGTGTTAGATAGCAAGCCGCGCCGACTCAACCGCCGGCAGAGGGACGGTCTGACGGCGCTCTCCCGGCAGGTGCTGGCCCAGATGGAACTCAAGCGCACCATCCGCGAACTGCGCCTCACCGCCATCGAGCGCCACCTGGCCGAAACGGCGTTGCGCAAGAGCGAGGAGCGGTTTCAGAAATTCATGAACAGCGGCCCGGCCATTGCCTACATCAAGGATGCCGGCGGGCGCTTCGTGTACGTCAACGAGCCAATCGCACGCCGATTCCAGATTCCCTGCGAGAACTGGATCGGTAAAACGGACACGGAACTCCTCGGCGGGGAAAGTGCCGCCAACGTCGTCGAGCACGACCTGACCGTGCTCAACGACGAGAAAACGGTCGTCGCCGAAGAGGCTGTGCCCACGCCGGACGGCGCGCGGTGCTGGCTCAGTTATAAATTCCTGCTGCATGACGATCTGGGCCAGAAACAGGTGGGTGGACTGTCGTTCGACATCACCGCGCGCAAGGCCGCCGAGCAGGAACGCGAGCGGCTGGTCAGCGAGCTGCGCGAGGCGTTGGCGGAAGTCAAGACGCTCTCGGGCTTCTTGCCGATTTGCGCCTCGTGCAAAAACATCCGCGACGACACCGGTTACTGGCAGCAGATCGAGTCGTACCTGAGCGAACATGCGAACGTGGAGTTCACGCACGGCATCTGCCCGGAATGCGTGGCGAAGTTGTACCCGGAGTTCGCTGCCAAGCAGCGGGGAGAAGGATGAATGATCATCCTTCTTTGCCATGACCTCTGACACCATCGCCGCCGTGGCCACGCCGTTCGGTGAGGGGGCGATTGCCATGCTGCGGCTTTCGGGGTCACATTCCTTGGAAACCGCCGGGCGCGTGTGCCGGGTTGCCGGTGGAGAGATGGCAAACCTCCCGCCGCGAAAATTGCACCGCGCGCGGTTGCTTTCGCCCGATGGTACGGTGCTCGACGACGTGCTCGTGAGCGTCTACCGCGCGCCGGCCAGTTACACGGGCGAAGACCTCGTGGAAATCACCTGCCACGGCGGGGTCCTCGTGACCCGCCGCGCGCTCGATGCCCTCCTGCTGGCGGGCGCGCGGGCGGCGGAACCCGGAGAATTCACGCAAAGGGCGTTCCTCAACGGCAAGATGGACCTCACGCAGGCCGAGGCCGTCATGGACCTCATCACCGCGCAGACCGACCTGGCGTTGCGCGCGGCCTCCGAACAACTCGCCGGCCGTCTCGGCCAGCGCGTGAACGATTTGCGCGAAAATCTGCTCTCTCTGGTCGCGCACGTCGAGGCGTACATCGACTTCCCGGACGAGGACATCGATCCCGACACCGGCGCGGCGCTCCTGGCCCGGTGCGACGGTCCGCTCGCCGCGCTCGACGCCCTGCTGGCCACGGCGGGTCAAGGACGCATCCTGCGCGAGGGAGTGCGCACGGTCATCTACGGCGAACCCAACGTCGGCAAGTCCAGCCTCCTCAACGCCCTAGTCGGCCACGAGCGGGCCATCGTCAGCGAGATTCCCGGCACCACGCGCGACACGGTGGAGGAATTCATCAACCTGCGCGGACTCCCCCTGCGCCTGATCGACACCGCCGGACTGCGCGAGACCGCCGACCCCGTCGAAAACGCCGGCATCGCCCGCACGAAGGATACCCTCGCCCGGGCCGACCTCGCGTTGCGCCTCGTGGACGCCAGCCAGCCGCCGCCCGCGGCGATGGATGCCCCGACTCCCGGAGCCGCGACGGAAATCCTCGTGCTCAACAAGATCGACCTCGGCGTCTCCCCGGCGTGGCTCACGCAGGGGCATCCACTGACCGTCCGCGTTTCCTGCCGCACCGGCGAGGGGCTCGACGCGTTGGCGGACACCGTGTACGCACACGTGACCGGCGGGCAACTCGCCTGGAACCCTTCCGCCGCCGCCATCAACGCCCGACACCAACGCTGCCTCGCCCGCGCCCGCGAATCCCTCGCCGCCGCCCGCGCGGCTCTGGCGGCGCGCACGTCGCCGGAATTTGTCGCGCTCGACCTGCGGGCGGCCCTCGACGCCGTGGGTGAGGTCGTCGGCGGCGTGGACACCGAGGAGATTCTGGGGAAGATTTTTTCGACGTTTTGCATCGGCAAGTGACCGACTTTAAACATCTTCCGCCCGCCCGGTTTTCCAGCCCCGGCAGGGGCGTAAGAATCTAGCCCACGGCGTGAGCCGTGGGTCAGGCGACACAAGACGCATCAGCCCCGGCAGGGGCGTAAGAAAGGACGCACGCCTTTCAGAACTACCGGGGAGTTTTCTTACGCCCCTGCCGGGGCTATGCCACGAAACAATCTTTCCCACGGCTCACGCCGTGGGCTAAATTCTGCCGCCCCTACCGGGGCTAAAGATGACCGCCACCCTGTACCGCCGCCTCCTCCGTCCGCTGTTCTTCGCGCTGGACGCCGAGACGGCGCACCACGCGGCGATGGCGGCGTTGCAACTCGCCTGCCGCCTTCGATTCCCGCTCGGGTTGATCCGCACCCTGGCGGGCACGCGGCCGGACCGCCGGTTGGAACGCACGGTCTTCGGTGTGCGCTTCCCCAATCCCATCGGACTCGCCGCCGGGTTCGACAAGGACGGCGTCGCCCTAGCCGCCTGGCCCTCGCTCGGGTTCGGGTTCGTGGAGGTGGGGACGCTCACCGCCCACGCGCAGCCGGGTAATCCCCGTCCACGGCTCTTTCGCGTGCCCGCCGCCCGCGCGCTCATCAATCGGCTGGGGTTCAACAACCGGGGAGCCGACGCGGCGGCGGCATGGTTCGAGGCGTTGCGCGCGGCGGGCCGGTGGCCGTCGATCCCGGTGGGGATCAACCTCGGCAAATCCAAGGCGACGCCGCTGGAGAAAGCCACCGAGGATTACGTGGAATCGCTGGGCAAACTCCACGCGCACGGCGATTATTTCGTGCTGAACGTCTCCTCGCCGAACACGCCCGGCCTGCGCACGCTCCAGGGCCGCGACGAACTCGACGCCCTCCTGCGCGCCGTCCAGGCCAAAAACCGCTCGCTGCCCGTCCCGCGTCCGATGTTGGTGAAGATCGCGCCTGACCTGGCGTTCGAGCAAATTGAAGAAGTCCTCGATCTCGCCGGCAGGCACGCGCTCGCGGGCCTCGTGGCGACGAATACCACGGTCGATCATTCCTCTCTACCGCCCGGCGCGCCGACCGAAACGGGCGGCCTGAGCGGCGGCCCCCTGCGGGCGCGTTCGACGGAAATCGTGCGTTTCCTGACCGCGCGGACTCCGCTGCCGGTCATCGCGGTGGGCGGGGTGGCGGACGCGGCGAGCGCCCGGGAAAAACTCGACGCGGGCGCGGCGCTCGTGCAGCTTTACACGGGTTTCGTCTACGGCGGGCCGACGACCGTGCCGGAGATTTGCGCGGGGCTCTGACTCAGCGCGTCGTCCCGGGCGAGACAATCGGCGTGCTTGGCCCCGCCAACGTGGCCTCTCCCTCGCTGCTGGCGACGCTGCCCGTGCCGCGCGTGTCAATCGACTGCCCGCCCGGTGCACCGATGCCGGGGCTCGGAATCCCCGTGGGCGCGGGGCCGATGGGATCGCGCTGGTCGGCGGTGTAGCCACCGCTTTGCTGGCAACCCGCCGCCAGACCACCCAGGGCCAGCAACAGACAGCCAATTCCCCAGCGGGTGAGACGAGTGGTGAGTTTCATAAAAAACGTTCGCTTACAAAAAAGCCGGACGCGACGGGCGCGGAAGTCGTTCTAGCCCATTTTTCGGCGGATTGACAAGTCTTTGTGTCGCGGGTTCACAAACGGATCGCCGCGACCTCAGTAACCGACCCTTTGCAACGCATCTTGCACGCGCGCCTTGGCTCCGGTGTCGATCTCGTCCCCGTGACCGACGATCAGCCGGTCGAAATCCCATGTCATCATGTGCGCGAGCGAGGCTTGGAGCGCCGCCTTGTCCTTCACCGTCAGGCGCATCGAGCGCGCCATGCCCGGGTCATGGTGCGCGCCGACGGCCACGAACATCAACGCGTGCGTCCACGTCGGCGCGTCCGCCCCGAAGTCGAACATCAGGTCCGCGACGATCAGGGTCCGCGATGGCCGGTGCAGCACGACGTGTTCTTTCATGCTCGGCACGCCTTCGAGCAGCAGGACCTCGATTTCGCCACCCCACTCCGGCTGGTTGGTCAACGGCTGCGTGGGGAAGCCGACGGTTTCCGAAAATCCTTCGGGCGCGAGGTACGTCGCCTCCGGGAACGCCGCCCTGCCCTCCTTGGCGAACGTGTCGTGACGCGCCATCACGTCCATGATCCAGCGCGGCTCGCCCAGAGCCGAGATCGCCGCCACGTCCTCCGGGGTGAACGGCCCGGTGGAATGGATGACCAATTCCCCGGAACCCAACCGCATGACGGTCACGTTGCGGTTCAAATCCGCCCCCAGCAGGGTCAAGGGATAGCGGAGCAGCCAGAGATTTTCGGCGAGTTGTTTCACGCCACCGAATCGCGCAGGCGGGCGGCGACGCGCCTATCGGGTCACCGTATCTCGACTATTCCGAACGTCCAAGCGCACTAAACCAGAAAAAATTTCGTGCCCGGACCGCTGCCTTGCCGCTTCATCATTTTGGGGTTGTTCTTGATGAACTTGCGTACACGCAACGCATCCTGGCCGATCCGGTCGGCCAGCTCCTTGGCGTTCATCCCAAGTTTGCCGTGGTCGGCCATCGCCTTGAGCACGAAGGCCCGCAGGTGCTCGTCGCTGATGGAAGGACGGCGGACGCGGCGGGTGCGCGTTTCCTCCTCCTGCGGCGGCTTGCCGGTCAACTCCGCAAGTTCGCTTTCCAACTGCGACACAAGCTTGCGCGCTTCCACGAGCTTTTGCTTGATCTCATCGACCGCTTGCTGCTTGAGGGTTTCGATCTGTTTTTGCAGTTCTTCGATCTTGCCTAATGCACTAGTGGGATTTGCCATGAAGCGCGGACGCTAGTAGCGCCGCCGCAGAGCGTCAAATGCTATTCCGCTAGTTATCACACAAGATACCACCCGGAAGCGCACCCGTTCACGCGAGAACCATCCTTTGACTTCGCGGTAAATTCCGCGAAAGATGGAAATTAGTGGCAGCGCGCAGCACATCTTCCGATTTCGACGCCGTGGTCATCGGCGGAGGCCCCGCTGGCAGCACCGCCGGGGCTTACCTCGCCCGGGCAGGCTTGCGCGTGCTCATCGTCGAAAAAGAGCGGTTCCCGCGCTTCCACATCGGCGAGTCGATGATGCCCGTGGCCAACGCGGTCCTGCGCGAGATCGGCGTCTGGGACAAGCTCGAACGCGCGGGCTTCATGCCGAAGTACGGTGCGGAGTTCCACGTCGGCAACCGCAGCGTGCCGCCCAAGCACGTCGAGTTTGCGAAGGGGCTCGTGCCCGGGCTGGAGTATACGTATCAGGTCGAACGTTCGCGCTTCGACCAGCTTTTGCTCGAACACGCCGCCGAACTCGGCTGCCAAGTGCGTCAGGAAACCCGGGCGACCGGCGTGCAGGCGTGCGGGCCCGGCGGACGGGACGGCTACGAAATCAGACTTTTGCCCGTCGGCGGCCAGGACGGCGCGCCCGGCGAGACGGTGCGTGCCGGTTACCTCGTGGACGCCAGCGGACGCGACCATCTTTTCGCCAAGCCCGTGCGGACCGCACCCGCCCATCCCGATCTCAACAAGCGGATCGCCATCTACAGCCATTTCGCCGGGGTGAAGCGCGCCGCCGGCAAGGCCGGTGGCAACATCGTCATCGTGCGCCACGGCGACGGCTGGGGCTGGCTGATCCCCATCGACGCCCAACGCACCAGCGTCGGCGTGGTGACGACCACCGAACACATGCGCGCGGCGCGGCTCAAGCCCGAGGCGATGTTCCGGCAGATCGTGGCGGACTCCGACAAGATGTGCCGTGCGATGGAAGGGGCGGTGCCGTTGTCGCCGTTCCACGCGGCGGCGGATTATAATCACCGCGCGCGGACGTTTTCGGGTCCGCGTCTCGTGCTGGTGGGCGACGCCGCCTGCTTCCTGGACCCGATGTTTTCCACGGGCGTATTTCTGGCGCTGCTGTCGGCGAAACTGGCCACGGAAGAAATCATCCACGCGCACGGACGCGGCGGCGCGGCGCTCTCGTTTTTCCAGAGGTGGCGGTACACGCGGCGGCTGGGCAAGAACATTTCCACCCTGGAAAAACTCGTGCTCGCGTTTTATGACAACGCCAGTTTTTCGGTTTTCATGGAGCGCAAAGCCCCGCTGAAGATGTTCCCGGCGGTCAACTCGCTCGTCGCCGGACATGCCGACCCGCCGTGGCCGGTGCGCTGGCGCTACTGGTTGTTTTTACTTGTCTGCCGAATCCAACATTTCCGGCGGATCGTGCCGATGGTCGATCTGACGACGAAGAAGGCAGTGGCCGCGCAGGTTTCCACCGAGCCGTCGCTGGCCCGGGCCGTCGATTAGTCGTCCATCTTCTTGACCGAGGACTGGACGGCTGACGCACTTCACGCCGATTGAGACTTGCGTCGAAGGTGGATGGCGCTCTCCGAGCGGCGTTGGTTTTACTCACGCCGCAAGCGTCCAGAGTATTTTGCTTCGAGATGTAGAGGACTTCCGGGAGCGCCAACGGCGCGGCTTCATACGAGCCTGGGACAACGCCCCAGGTTGGGACCGACCAAGGGGCAAGCCCTGAAGGGGCGATTCATCCGGGCGGCGTGTCGGGAGGAGTCGTCCCTTCAGGGCTTGGCATAACCCCTCGCCTACCTGGGGCGTTGCCCCAGGCTTTTATGAGGCCGCGCCGTTGGCGCTCCGGAGGTCGTCTGGTCGCCACGCAAAGTAAAATGCCCTAGCTATTCCAGACGGCTGCGCCGCAGACATTGGCCAAGGCCGCTCGGTGAGCGCCATTCACCTCCTTTGGTTAAGCCACGGCGGATGGTTCGTCGGAACGCATTTCGAGCACGGTCGCGTCACCACGGGCGAGGATCGTTCCGGCGGCGTTCACCACTTGGCCCTCGAAACGGATCAAACCACCAGGACCCGGCGGTTCGCTGCCGCCCGCCACAGTAACAACCAACGCTTCCCCCACCGGCAGCGAACGCACTCGCAAATCGAGCCGGCGACTGCCGAGCAACAGTCCACGCGCCGCCCGGACGTGCACGCCCCCCGCCGCGGTCTGCGCCAGCGCGTGGTGGACGGCCGCCGCCTGCGCGATGAGTTCCAGGCCGAACGCCGCCGGGACCTCCCCACCGCACGCGTGCGCGAACGACTCGTCGAACACCGCTTCGCAGACGGTCTCGCCGGGCACGTGTGAACGCACCGCGCGGATCAGGAGCATCGGCGGCCGGTGGGGCAGCAAATCGCCGGGCGGCGGGAAATCTGGCGGCATGATGCCGAGCATGACCGGCCCGGTTCCAAAAGGCGAAACGCAAATCGGGTTCATCGCGCTGATTTCGCCCCGGTCGGGGGGGATGCGGAAAGTTGTTGTTCGCGGAAGAAGAGTTGCTATCTAATGGACGCGCAAAGATGGCGCGCAGAGGACATTCCCCAAACAACCCCGGCCCAGTGACCCACCGAATCCTGCGGAGGGCGCTCGCTGGCATCCGGCGCTTGGGCAAACCGCTGGGCCGGAGTTTATTGCCGCTTGTCCTGGTGGCGGTCAGCCTCCCTGCGACCCAGGCGCAGCAAACCGATCTGCCCACCGACGCGCCGGACAGCGCGCCCGTCCCGCATCTGCCGACGCCGCTCGGTTCGGACGCCCCGCCCGCCCACACGGCAGCCCCGCGCCCACAGGCAGCCTCCGTCCCGGCGGGCGCCGACGCCTCGGCGTCCCTGCCAGCCTCCGACGACGCACAGACGCCGAACACCGGCCTCGGCGATAACGCCAGCCAGACGCTTTTCGGCCGCGGAAAAACGTCGGTTCCGTCATTGACGCGACGCATCCCTTACTCGTTTTCCCTCAGTGTGGGTGGGGTTTACGACGATAACACCGGCTTGAGCAGTCGGGAAACGGGCGGAGATTTCTATTTCACGATCTCGCCGAGCTTCGTGCTGGGCCTGGATAACCTCGTCAGCGCCAAGGGGAATTATCTGCATTTCATCTACACGCCGACCATCTCGCTGTACGTCACCCAGACGAAGGACTCGTCGATTCAACACCTCATCGGGCTGGAAACCGCGTTGCACCTGGGTCAATTCGTCCTGAGCCTGCGGCAGGACGTGCAGATCCTCGACGGATCGAATACGGCTGCCACCAACCCCGGTCCCGGCGCGGTGCTCTTGCCCGGCCAGACCGCCGGGTCCAACCCGATCTTCACGACCGGGACCATCGACCAGACCAACCTCGATGTCAGCGGCCGGTCCTCGCTGAACATCTATGAATCGAGCGTCACCATCGGCTACTCTTATTCGGAAAAGACAGAACTCAACGCCGGGCTGAGCTACACGGTCAATGATTACAGTGGCCTGATCAGTTCGCAGAATCTCTCGGCCAGCCTGTTCGCGGACTACAGTTACAGCATCAAAACGTCGTTCGGTCTCGGGGTGACGGCGGGACGCACGTTCGTCGATCCGCCCAGTCCGGACCAGTTGTTCCAGGAGTTCAACCTGCGTGGCAGCTACCGGTATTCTTCCAAACTGGGGTTTGCCGGGACCATCGGCCTGGAATTTGTCGAATCCGATGGACGGAGCGGGGTGACCGAGACACCGGTTTTTTCGTTGAGCGCCGATTATCAACTGTCCGACACCACGAGCTTTTCCTTGTCGGCCTCGCGCAGTCAGCAGAGTTCGGCGGTCCTGGCCGCGCAGAATTTCGACACCACCAGCTTGTCGATCCGCATCAACCAATTCGTGAACAGCCGTGTGTCCGCCGGGCTGACCCTTGCCTACGAAAATTCGCAGTACGTGTCCGAGGCCGACAACGTCCGCGCGAACCGGAACGAAAATTTCGTCACGATTGAACCCACGGTGAACATCACCCTGCGGCCCGGCCTGTCTCTCAACCTGTTCTACGATTACCGGAAGAGCAATTCTTCCGGTGCGGAGAGCCGTAGTTTCAGCAATAACCAACTCGGTTTTTCCGTCGGTTACGCGTTCTGAGTAACACGTCCCGACAAAGGCGCTGACGGGAGCAGGAAGCTTGCCAGACGCGATATTTCATCGGATTTGAGAATCGATTGTATCGTTCCTGTACACCGACTCTCGCAACTGTGATTCTCGGTCGGTCGCAGATGTAGCGCGTTCAATTTCTTCCCTTTGCTGCAGAGGAAGTTACAAACAAAATACTCTGCTTGGTATGAGCCATGCTTTTATAAAGCTACAATTATGGTGCTCATCCTCTCTCTCGCCTCTGCCGCCCTCACCGCCGGTTTCGGAGTGATGATCAAGGAACTTTTGACCGCTCCCGAGGGTCATCAGGACCAGACCGGGTTCTGCGTGGCGCCGCAAGACTCTGCAACACCGCAAAAGGCTCGCGCCTCGCGGCGGGCACGGCGGGTACGCCGGTCGCCTGTCAGTGTGCCGAGCATGGGTGGTTTGCAGTCCGCACACGCGCGTTGAACTGATTTGGTTATTCCGCTGTTCAAGCAATTTTCGTGCGCGGACAGTGCATTTGAACCATCTTTCAGCGCCGTCGTCCAATAGCTCGGGTGGGTAACCGTTTGCAGTATTGGCGGTGTTTGAGGGAAGCGAATCTCCCGGGTTTTCCGCAATGGCTGGTGCGCCTCTCTCAGCTCATTACCTCACACCACTTTCAGGTTGGTTGAGCTCTCTTCTGCGCTCGTTCACAGCGGGCTTTAGCCCGGTGTCACGCCCACCTGCTGCCGGAACCGTTTCAACGGTTTAGCGACCGTTCTTACCCCTCCCGAGGTGGGAAGGCAGTTGAAATGGCTGGATGGGATGTCTCCATCTTTTCATCAGGCTAAAGTCCAAAAGTGTACCTTTGGCGAAGGAGCCGAATGTCTTGCGGTTGGAGCAATCTTTCAGTCAGGCCACACACCGACCGGGCTGCCTCTGGCCTAAGACGGGGACACCCGGGGGGGCGTTGCAAACTTCGCGGTGGCCCCGTGTGGAGACGCCAAGGCGTTTACTTTGAGTCGTGGCCGTTGCTCGTCCAGAAGGGACGGCGGAGGTTAGCCGGTGGTGCCAACC
>CAZZYS010000070.1:0-16129 GCA_964658285.1 uncultured Verrucomicrobiota bacterium | reverse complement strand
TGCCGGTCCAGCGCGCATAGTAGTAACGATGATCGTCCACCGTCGGCATCTGCGTATAAGCAATCGCGGGTCGGCCATCCTGCTCGGCAATGTCCCAGATCCATCCCCGCCCGCCGGTCGAGCCGTCGTAAACGCGGTCGCATTTCGCCGGGTCCAGGGGCAGGTCTGCCATGCCGCCGATGCGCGTGCCATCCGCCTTGAAAAACGCCCCCTTTTCATAGCGCACGAAATAGACGCTGTTGGTGTCCTCGTTGCGCGGGTGGCCGTCGGTAAAAATCAGGTCGATGCGGCCCTTGCCGTCGTTCCACGCTTTCACGTAAGGCCGGTTGCCGTTGTCCGCGCCCGGACGCTCGATCACCGTGCGGGGCGGACTCCACGTCTGGCCGAGGTCCTTCGACACGGCGAACGTCGGTTTCCAGTCCCCGCCGCGCCAGAAGAGGTAAATGGCATTGCCCTCGTCACTGAGCATCGCCGGGTTGGAGTAGGTCGCCCCCTTTTTGCCGCCGATCAGAAATCCCAGTTCGCGGTCGGGCGTCCATTCGCCGATGTCCTCCGGTTTGGAGGTGATGCGCAGGTGGATGTCGCCGCGAGCGTCGGTGTGCTTTGAATAGAAGACCGCGAGCCGCCCGTCGGGCAGGAAGAGCAACGACGGGTTGTCATGGTCGTCCTTCTCGAATTTCGCGGTGAGGGTCTCGGTTTGGACGATGCCGGTGGCGGCAGTCATCGCGCCGATTTGCACGGAGCCGTCGCTCGTGATCCAGCCGGCGTAGATTTTGCCGTTCCGGTAGACCGCGCGAGGATCGCTGAACCAGCACCACGCGCCGTCGCTCGCAAAGGTGGTAAAGCCGCCACCAGGGTTGTCTGCGGCGATGACGGGCGCGAGCGGAGCAAACATCAACGCGGCAGTGAGGAGTCGAACGATTTTGCGGGAGCTGAATTTCATTGAGGGAAGATGATGTTGCTTTGATTTTGCAGGCTCCGGATTCACCGGCCCAGCCAGCCGCCATCCACGGGCAGGATGATGCCGGTGACGTAATCGGAAGCCGCCGATGCGAGGAAAAGCGTCGCGCCTTTCAGGTCATCCGGCGTGCCCCAGCGACCGCTCGGAATGCGCGCGAGGATGGCGTCGCTGCGGTTCCCGTCGGCGCGCAGGGCGGCGGTGTTGTCGGTGGCGATGTAGCCCGGCGCGATGGCGTTGACCTGCACCCCGCGTCCCGCCCACTCGTTGGAGAGCGCCATCGTCAACTGGCCGATGCCGCCTTTGCTCGCCGCGTAACCCGGCACCGTGATGCCGCCCTGAAAGGTCAGCAGCGAGGCCGTGAAGATGATCTTGCCGCGCCCGCGCGCCAGCATTTCCTTGCCGATCTCGCGCGCCAGGATGAACGGCGCGTTCAGATTGACCCCGATGACCTCGTCCCACATTTCGTCGGGATGCTCGGCGGCCGGTTTGCGCCGGATCGTTCCGGCGTTGTTGACGAGAATGTCGATGACCGGGTGCGCCCCTTTTACTTCCTCGATGAAAGCGTGGAGCGCCGCGCGGTCGCCGAAATCGCACGCGTAGGGGAAAAACCTCCTGCCCGACGCGGTGACGGCGCGTTCTGTTTCGCCGCCCGGCTCCAGCGTCGCGCTCACGCCGACGACATCCGCCCCGGCCTCCGCGAGCGCGAGCGCCATGGCCCGGCCGATGCCGCGTTTCGCGCCGGTGACCAGCGCGGTTTTTCCGTCGAGACGAAATTGCTGAACAATGCTCATCGTCGTTTGGCGCGTCCTCAGCGCAGACTGGCCAACGGTGCGGGGTCCATGTCGGAGAACGTCTGGTTGTCGCCGCCCATGGCCCAGACGAAGCGATAGCTTCCCGTGCCCGCGCCGCAGTGGATCGACCACGCAGGCGAGAGCACCGCCTCGCGGTCCCGGACGATCAGGTGGCGCGTCGCCTGCGGTTCGCCCATGAGATGCACGACCGCGTGGTCGCCGACATCGAAATAGACATAGATTTCCGTGCGCCGGCTGTGCGTGTGCGGAGGCATGGTGTTCCAGACGCTGCCCGGCTCGAACTCGGTAAATCCCATCACGAGCTGGCAGCTCTGGACCCCGCCGGGGTGGATGTATTTGACGATCCGGCGGCGGTTGGCCGTGCTCGGATCCCCCAACTCATCGCCCGCCACCTCCGCGCGTCTGACGAGCGTCGTCGGGTGCCGGGCGTGCGCGGGCGTGCTGACGAAGAGGAATTGCGCGGCGGCATCGCCCTGGCTTTCAAAGGAAACCTCACGTTCGCCGAGCCCGATATATAGGCAATCGCGCGGGCCAAGCGCGTGGCTTTCGCCGCCGACGCGGACGGCGCCCGGCCCGCCCAGGTTGATCACGCCCATTTCGCGCCGTTCGAGGAAGAAACTCGTGCCGGTTTCCTTGTAGCCGGGTAACGTCAGCACCCCTCCGGCGGGTTGCACGCCGCCGACGATCATCCGGTCGAGGTCGGTGTAATGCGCGGTGATCTGGCCGCTCTGGAACAGGCCGCCGATAAGAAACTTCTCGCGCAACTGCTCCGTGCCGAGCGTGTTGGTCTCCGCGGGCGAAGGGAAATAATGCAGTTTCATGGCGCGACGGAACAGGAAATTTTCAACGGATGGTCGCGGCGTTCGGCGAAGTTGCGGACGTAGGCAGTCCATGATTTCGCGTCGGGAAAATCGCCGCTCTTATCCCAACCCGCGCCGAAGTAATAAACCAGGGGGGCGTCGATTCTCACCGGCGCGATGGCCAGCAGATTGCGGAGCGCCGGCTGACCTTCCGTCTGCGTCTTGGTCGCCGGTGCGAACTTGGCGGCGGGCAGGCCCGGATCATCCACGGTGAAAGCCTGTACCCCGCCCTTCGGCAGAACAAAAGCCACGGCGGTCGTCCCCTTGTCGAAATCCTGCGGCTGCCAGTAGGTCATCCAGCCTCCGGCGCTGTTTTGCACCACGAGTCCCCTGGCCGTGCTGCTCTGCCACGAGTCGATCTGCGGCGCGTCATCCTGAACGATGACATTGTCACCCGGACGCTCGGCGAGCCCGACGCCGATTTGTACCGGCGATTTGTCGTCGCTGTGGAAGGTGCTCTCCACACGGCTCAGGTTTGAGCCGGCGTCGAGGCTGATGCGCTTCGTCTCGGATATCGTCCGCCCGCCCGCGTCCCACGCATCGTAGGTCAACTCGAATTCCGCGCGCACCGGCCCATTGCCGAGAATCTTGCAATCACGCCAGTTGGCGGAGACGTAGAGCTTGCCGTCTTTCCAGATGCCCAACCCGCCGTCGCCGCGCGTTTTGCCGACGCGGTAATCGTCCTGCACCGGGCCGCCGGCGTCGAAGAACTTCATCGTGCGGTACAGGTCGTTGGCGACGAGGCCGCGCGTGCGCTTGATCCAAACGTCAAAACCGCTGCTGGTCAGCGGCTCGGCTTTCCAGGTCTCCAGCGCCTTGCCGAACACCCGGTGCGCGATGCGGTCGTTTTCCCAAACGAAATCGTCCTGGCGTTCCGGCACGATGCGCGCCATGACTTTCGAGGGGAACGGCGGAGTCGGTTGCGCGACCTTCTCAATCGTGAAAGTGGCCGATTTTTCGCCGTCGGCGAAATCGTGTTGGAAAATCAGTTCGTCGGCGTGGCCTTTGTTCTCGGGCTGGGAGTTGGTAACCTGCGACGGCACGAGGTGGCCCGCAGCGTCCTTCACCGCGAGGTCCGGGTCCATCACCCCCGGCAACCGGGTGGCGACTTCGGTCCAGGGCACGGCGATGGTCTCCGCTGGCCGCACCCCGTTGAGATCGTGCGTGGCGACCACGGTCATCTTCCCCGCCCCATTTGCCACCGGGGCACCGACGGCGAAGAAGGCACAGGAGGCCAGGAGAACGAGAACGGACCCTACGATATCCCTACCTGGGGAGGAAGCCTTCGCAGGCGGCTTTCGCGGAGGAAAAATGGATGGTCGAACGGTGCGCATGAGGGGAAGTTGAAAGGCCACGGCTATCAGAGCAGAGCGGGTGGCCCCGCTCAAGATCACTTCGTGTGAAGGGGGAAACTCTGATGGCCGTGTACGTCACCACAACGGTCGGTGGAAAGGCGGACCGGCCAAATCCCCGCGTTCCGTGTTCCCAGCGAACGGATCTCTGGGGTTCACCCGTCGAATGATGCAAACGTCGGTGCCTCCCATGACAAGGGCAGGAATGCATGCGGCGTCTCGCTTCCGCTTCGTAGTCGCAGCGGTAGCTTTGGAAGAAAAGAAAAACGTGCCCCCGGCGGGCAGCATGTTCCTGCGCGCATGGAGGAAAAACTCTTTTTGTTGGTAGGCGCGGACCAAAAGGCGACGAGTAACTTTCAACTGATCGCCGGGACCGACTGTGCCCCCTCGGGCGCGGTGGCCAAAGGGGGGTTCCGCGGGGATCTCATGGCACGCATCAGCCTGAGGACATTCGCGCTGCCCGGGCTGACCCAGTGCATGGAGGACATCGCGCCGAACCTCGATCACGAACTGGAGAACGTGGGGCGTCGGTTCAGGCGGTGCATGGGCATGGCCAAGGATGTGTGAACCTTTTTAATTTGGCACGTTTCGGCCTGACCTGGCCCTGCGGTCACCGCTCACCTCCGTAGTGGATTGCCCAACCGGAAATGGGTATCCCCTAAGGGATGTGAACAGCCCGGGAAGACGTTGCCAGAAAGGGTCGTCGAACGTCGAGTTTTCCTGTCGATGGCAACCTCAAAACGTCGGCGGCACATGATGACTTTGGCCATTTCGGGATGGCGAAGTTCGCGTATATCCCTCTCGAGGAGAGGGATATGCCAGAGGGGAGAATCGAACTCCCGACACAACTCACCGCCTTTGTAACAGGCTCTCTCCTAGGTGTCTGTGGCATCTGCGGTATCCACAGTCATCTGCGGTGTTATGACTTTTACTATGACTTTTCGCGCGGTTTTTTGTGCAACAAATGCTCCGTTTGAGCGGGTGAACTCGGGTATCCTCTCAACCGCCACGCTCGATACCGCATAATCTGACCTGTTCTAGATTTGATCGCTGGTTCACCGCGCCTTTTGAGATCGCCTTTTCGGCGTGTCGTTGCTGCGCCGATGCGTCGGGCAGGCCGCCGGTTTACAGGTTTCGGTCACTTTTCCTACGGTAGCCGTGGGATGGCCAGCCTTCACAAAGACCCGCGCGGGAAATCGCCATACTGGTACGCCGCGTACCGGACGGCCTCCGGGAAACGGGTGTTCAAATCCACGAAGCGCAGGTCGCACCGGGAAGCTCTCGAAGTGGTTCTCAACCTGAGAAAGGGCCGAGAAAGAAGCCGCCTTGGGCCGTTTGACCGAGTCGCGCACGCGAGAACTTTTCAACGAAACCATGGAGCGGGCCGGGGGGAAGGTTGTCCAGCGGATGACCGTCCGGGGCTGGTTCACGAAGTGGTTGGATGAGAAGGTCGCGGACGGAGGAATCGGTGAGAACAGTCGCATCGCGTACAGCGCCACGATTCGCCATTTCCTCCAGAATCTAGAGGGCGTCTGGAAAGTGGGTTTTGGTCACGCTTTTGGTGCGCGGCAGAGTCGGCGTAGCATGAGCCTGCTCATGGCCAGATAGATGAAGTTTTCTTCGGTCGCGGGCAAGGCTTCGTAGTCTTTGCTCAGCCGACGATGATTACCCAACCAGGCAAAGGTGCGCTCGACCACCCAGCGGCGTTTAAGCACTGTAAACGTTGGCATGGGCGGCGGTTCGACGCCTTCGGGATAACGGCCCCAGCGGCGGGGCGGCAGGACCACCTCCACGCTCCAGCCCAAGTGCTCCTTGATCCAAGCCACCAGTTGACCGCAGTAGCCCGCGTCGGCCCAAAGATGCTTGAGTTTGGCGAAGCGCGCTGCCGCCGCCGCCAAGAGTGGACGCGCCCCGTCGCGGTCCGCAATGTCTGCCGGATGGACCTGTGCGCAAAGCACCAGGCCCGAGCTATCTACGAGCAGGTGACGCTTGCGTCCGTTGACCTTCTTGCCGCCGTCGTAGCCGTGCGGACCGCCGCACGTGGTCATCTTGGCGCTCTGGCTGTCGATGATGGCGGCGCTCGGCTTGGCCGAGCGGCCCGCCCGGCGTCGACACAGTCCACGCAGCCGCCCGTGCAAGCGTAGCCACACGCCCGCTAAACGCCACTGGCGAAAGTAGTCGTACACTGTCTTCCAGGGCGGAAAGTTGCAGGGCAGCAAATGCCAGGCGCAGCCCGCGCGCACCAAGTAGAAGATGGCGTCGCAGATCAGCCGACGCGCGTGGATGCGTGGTCTGCCGCCATGCTTGGTGGGCAGTGGAAGACGCGCCAGCTTCTTCCACTCGCGGTCGCTCAGATCGGTGGCGTAAACGAGGACTTTCATCCTCCAAAGTGCCACCAAAACCCACTTTCCAGACGCCCTCAAGGCAATCGGACGAGCCGGACGGATTACGGGGGATCAACAGCAACGGCGACGAATGCGTCAGCATGCGCACCAAGAGCGCGCCTTTTCGTGATCCCTTTTTTCGACGAGGACGCGGCCAGGGAAGAGGGCTGGCGCGGCAGCACGGTGCTGACCTACCACCACGAGGACGTTCCAAGTACCCCGCAGGCACAAACCGCCATGGCGGAGGTGCTGCGCGCGGAAGCGTTTTTACGGAAGTTGCAACGCAGGAAAGAATCGGCCCACCTCCAATACACGCGGCGGGGCGTGCTCAACAACCGCCTGCGCGACCTGCACCGGCTCATGGGCAACTGGAAAGGTTACCCGCTGCGGTGGGAATGTCTATGGTAGCAGCGGGAGAAGGACTTTCAAGCGGCTTCGAGCCGTCTCAAGGATTTTTAGTCCTACCACATCCTACCAGTTTAGTTGGTAGTGGTTGAGCTTCGATAAATTCCTTGCCCATAAAAGTTCACGCGTCTTGCCAGCGGTTGATAAATCCAAAATTTACCCTGTCGGCGGCGCGCCAACCGGACGTGGTACAAGTCTGCTGACCGGTGGGTAGGAGAAGCACCGGCCCCCGTACTTCACTGGCGGGCACCAAGGCAACCGCGGGCTTGGCCACGACCACCGCAGCCGCCCCCTGCTCCTTTTCGAGCGGTGGTTGCGCAAGTTCCACACGTTGCGGCAGGCTGGGATGCTGTGCCGCATCTCTTACCGCTGAAAATGTGTTCCCGCGCAAGATTTAGTTCCAAGGGCCGTTCGGAGATGTCTGCGAAATTTCGACGGGTTGTCCGGCGGAGGTTAGACCGATGGCAGCGATGGGGCCTGAATGGGTCCGCACCGTTTGAACCTGCGAAAACGTGATATCCTGACTCGCCCCGAGTCCCCTCCAGTCCGACCAACCGCCGTCAACCACGCGCCAGCGGTGGTAGATTTTTTTGTCGCCGCCGAGGGCAAATACCTCCAGACGCCCGTCGGCGTTGAGCGCGGCACCGACGGACCGGAGGTCTTGCCCCGTCAAGTCTTCCCATTGGCCCCAAGGCGCGTTCGGACCCGCCTGAGGGAGGTGCAGCGCGATTTTCTGCGCGCCGAGGGCCACGATGTGCAGGACGCCGCTGTCGTCCTGCAAGAGCGAGAATTGACTGCTTTGAGGAATCGGAACCACCGTCCAGGGACCGAATGCCCCGGCCGGGGCCGCCTGACTGCGGTTGTACAACACACCGTCTCCCCCGAGCGCCAGCAGTTCGAGTCGGCCGTTGGCATCGGCACCCACCTGAAGCGCACGCAGATCGTGACCGTCAAGCGATGCCCACGGCCCCCAACTGCCGTTCGGTGCGTCCTGGCCGGTGACGAAGCAGGCCCCGTTCTTGCCGAGGCCGAAAAGATGCAGCACCCCTTGCGGATCGCGGATCGGCACGATCTGGGTCAGACCGTCCCCGCCGAGCGAGGTCCACGCCCCCCAGACACCGGCGAGATTGACCTCCCAGAGATGGTAGGCGGCCCCGTCGCCACCGAGCGCGAAGAGTTCCAGCCGGCCGTCGGCATTCGGCGCGGCGGCGACCGACTGGAGGTCATGACCGCCGAACGACTGCCAGCCACCCCAGGGGCCGTCCGCCTTCACCTGATCGAGTTTCCACGCGTCCCGGTTCTGGCCCAGTGCGAACAGCGCGAGGCGGCCGTCAGGATAGGCCGAGAGGGCGATCTGACGGTACTCGCTCTCGCCGATGGGATGCCAGATTTCAGGAAAATATCCGCAGGAGGAAAACGGCGCCGGGCAGGAGTGCACGAACGCGGGTTGCACGATCCCGGTGAGATAATAGTCATAAGCCGGGAGCAGGTCGGCGTCGGTAACCGAGCCAACATAGCTGCCATTCTTCTGGAAGAAATTCAGCGTCAGATGACCGCAGTTGTTGTCGCAGGGATCGCACACTTCCGGGTTGGCGTTGGGATGGGGGTCCACGATCATTTCCGCGAGTTCATGGCTGAGCGCGGGAGCATACGCGAGCGCCTGGTCGTCGAGGGTAAAGTTGATGCCGGTCAGATTGACAAAGATATAAGGACATTTCGCCGTGCTGTGGTATCCTCCGGTGCCGCCCGCCAGGGAGTCGCTCTTGTCGATCATCTCCGTCGGATTGAGCACGACGATGCAGTCCGAGGACGTGACCTGATACTGCGCGGCCAGGGTGTTGATCCAGTTCTCGAGAGATTGCTCATTGTACTCCTGCGAATGCACATCGACCTGTCCCACCAACGCGTTCTGGCTGACGGTCACGGATGGCCACCCGTACTGGTTGGCGTAGACGCAAATCGTCGGACAAGCCAGGGTCATGTACTGGATGACCGTGGCGATGTCCGCCTGGCTCAGGCGGATGATCTGGTTATTCAGGTCGGTGCGCCGGAAGGCGAGGTCGGCGAGATAGATCGTCCCCGAGAACATCGGGTTGCCCGCCACGGCTTTTTCCAGCGGGCGCGGCGCAGTGACCCCGGTTTGGGTTTGGGCGGCGCGCCGCCGCTTGTGCTCCGCCGTCGAGGATCGCAGTTTGTAGGTGTTGATGTTCATGCGAAATCAGGAAATGCTCCGCCGATTCGCGCCGCTCAGCACTCGCCGCCGCTGACGCCGGAGAGGACGATACGCACGGGACATTCGGGATGCTCGCAACCGACGACGACCGCCAGCGTGCAGCGGCTCTCCCAGGCTTCGCGCGCAAGTCGTTCGACCCGCACCTCGCGGCTCAGGAATTTCCGCCGCAGCCCGCAGCCGATTTCCAGCAGGAAGCCTTCGAAATCCCCGAAGTGATCGTAGATCAGGCCCGCGACTTTTCCTGCGATCTCCTCCTCGCCGTGCCCGACCACCCCCCCGCCCCGATTCCCGCCGCCGCCGCCCTCTCCCGGTTTGCCGGGCACGACGCCCCAGCCCGACGGTTTGATTTTGGTCGGGTCGCCGCCCATGCCGCCGATGCGGCCGCCCATTTGCCCGATGTAGCGTTCGAAGACCGGGTACCAGCGGCTTTCGACCGGGATGGCCTGCCGGATCCAGAGCAGGATCGCGTACAGTCTTTCGGCCGGCCCGAGCAGTTCCGCCTTCGTTCCCACCGGGATGTGCAACGCGAAGACGCCCAGCGTGCGCCGCCAGGTGAACCCCTCGCCGGGTTCCGCCACGGCATTTATCCGGCCGATGGCGCGGCCGTGCTGCATGCTCGTGACCTGACGCACGGTGATTTCGTACCTTTGTCCCTTTTGCACCGTACCCGGCAGTTCCACCGACATCAGCCCGGCGAAATTCGCCCCGGACCCCTGCGGCACGGGGATGAACGTCATCCCTCCGACGGTGGTCTCGATGGTGTGAGCATCGACCTGCTTCAATCCGTGCGCCGTATAGAGGTCATCGGCCCAGCGAATGATTTCCGCCGCGCTGGCGGCGGGCAGATAGAGGACCGCTTTCGATCCTTTCGGGGTGGTGCCCCACTGGATCATCAACTCGTCCGGACGCCGGTCGGCCTTGAGCGCGAGCGTCGGCCGGACCTCGAACGTCTGCGGGGCGATGCGCGAAGCCTCGATGCCCGGGTTGGGCACGTTGACGAAGGCGAGGTTCCTTTGCGCCAGCTTGTCCGAGATCGACGGATCGACACCCGCGGGAATCGGGTCGGGATCGAACGCGACCTCCGCCAGCAGGCACTGGTGCTCGCTACGCACCAGTTGCTGGATCGAGACCAACGTCGAAAAGCCGTTGAACGGCCCGTCGGGAACGTCCGCAGGCGACGGCGCGCCCACCAGCCGCGGCGGGAAACGGTTGTCGTTGGGCTGGTTGATGTCCAGCCAGCAGCCGAAGTAGGCGTCGGTTTCCGCGCCGAGCGGATCGGGCTGGAGGTCGCGGACATTCTTCGGGTCGATCTGCGTGGTCAACTTCTGCGAGGTGGACACACGCGCGCTGGCGAAGAACGGGATCGTGACGATCTCGTCGCCGTTGACTCCGAGCAGCGGGATCGTCGTGCCGGCGGAGGTGGCGCGGCGGTACGTCGTGTTCGTGTCATAAACCGCGTTCGTCTGTTGCGCCGGCCACAAACGGAAGAAGACGCGCACCTTGCTGGCGGTCTGCACGTCCTGGTAGCGCACCCGTGCGAGCGCGAAGTTGTACACGGCGTTGCCGCTGCCGTCCGTCGGCGCGAGCGTCAGGGCGGCGGCGTTTTCATCGTCCTGCGGGAGCGCGTCGAAAACCGCGCCGAGCGGGCCGGGATCGGTGTTGAGATTGTCGATGGCTTTTGAAATCCATTGGTTGGGGGTCCCGTTGAGCGGAGCCGCGAACTTCGTGTCGCCCGCGGTCATCTGGAAGACGCGCAGGTCCACGCTGAGGTACCACGGTTTGCCGTGCGCGATGTCGCCGTGCAGGATGAACGGGTTCGGCGTGTTCAACAGCTCGATCTGCGCTCCCGCCGACACGGGCGTGCCGTCGGCCGTCAGGTCGGCCTCCAGGGTCAGGACCTGCGTGCTGTTGGTGAACATTCCCGTGCCGTTGAACACGGCTTTGAACGGATAGCTCCAGCGTTGCGGGGCCGAGGACGGCAGCGCCGGGTCCTGCGGGACGGGTGGTCCGCTGGAGACGAATGACAGGCCACCGACCGGCGATGGGATCGACGGCGTGGTTCCTCCCAACTGATCGTTGCTGAATCCTTCGACCACCACCCAGAGCGCGTCGTCGAAAGTCGCGGGCGCACCGCCCAGATTGATCTTCGCCTGCACCTCGCCCTGCGCGAACGAACTCCGGTCCACGAGAAAGAAGCAATCGCGCGTGCCAATCGTGACCGCCTGCGGGTCGGACGCGATGCCGTTGGCGACGACGACGAGGTTCCACCGCCCCGGGGTCATGTCGTCCGGCACCTCGACGACCGTGCTGACGATGGCGCTGCCCGTCGCCACGGCCATCGTCGAATGATCGCGCGTACGCAGGTATCGCACCTGCCCGCCGTCGGTCGAGAGCCGCACGAGGGGATAATTCGTCGCGCACTGCGCATCGTCGCCGTAGCTGCACGCCTGCGAGAGACCGTTGAATTGCTGGCCGAAAATCTGGTAGTGATGCCCGACGATCATCGCCGCCGGGGCGTTGGTGATCGTCGGTTTCCAGGAGGCCTGCCCGCCCGCGTCGGACGTGTACACCTCGATGTCCTTCGAATTATTGGAATGGAGAACCTCGCCGGTCGGCAGCAACAACAATCGGCTCTCGTAGGCCGCGTTGCCGTTGTTCGACGGACCGGTGATGACCGCGACGGTATTGTTCGAGGGGTCGTACTCGAAAAATGTTTCCGGCGACGGGTAGTTGCAGGGCGGTCCGGGGCTGGCGGTGAGCAGCACCTTGCCGTTGGTCAGCAGCACGGCTGGCGCGTCCATCGGGTACTGCGTGTTGTTGCTCGTATCCACCAGCGACGGCCCGCTCGCCCAGGTGCCCGCCTTCGTCGGATCGGCATTGGGCGTGTAAACCGCCGTGTTGCCGGTCGCGCCGACGGCGAAAACGGTGCCGTTGGGCAGCAGGACCGCCGGCCCGATCTCCGAGACAAATCCCGCACACGCCTGCGGCAGCGTGGACGGCGTGCTGCCCGCGCCGACCCAGGTGTTGCTGGAAGGGATGTACTGCTCGGCGTTGGGCGCATTCGAGCACTCGACCGTCAACACGTTGCCGCTGGGCAGCAGGGTAAAGGTTTCCTCGCTGCAACTATCGCTTTTCACGCCCGTGGCCTGCCAAATGCGCGTGGCCGGATCGAAAAGCGCGGCGTTCGACGAGTTGAAAGCCCCCAGCAGGAACGTGCCGTCCGCGAGCACGCAGGAAGCCGCGTCGCCGATGCCCGTCCAACCCGGCGGCGTGGCCACGGCCGTCCACGTATCCGTCGGCGGATCGTAGACCTGCATGGTCAGGATGTCGGAGTTCCCGTTGCCCGAGTTGTATTCGCCGCCGCCGGTGATCACCGTCCCGTCGCGCAGCACCGCCGACGCGAAATAGAGCGGGGCCTGCGTCGGTCCGCCGTTGGCGGCCGGGATGTTCGTGTTATCCGGCAGCGGGGCGAGGTCCGACCACGTGCCGTTGACGTAGCTGCCGTTCGCATCCGGCGTGAGCTGGTGCCAGTTCTTGCTGCTCGCCTCATGGCACATGACGGTGCCGTCGGTGAGCAGCAGCATGGTGTCCGCGTTGAACGACGGTTGATTTGCTAGACCTTTCCACGATCCCATAAGACTTGGTTTTTCGGGTTACTGCATGGCGGAGCCTTCGGCGGGAAGCGGGTGCTGTGCGACCGAGACTTGCCCGGTCGCTGTCATTCGTGCCAGGGCATGCGCGATCTCGCGCACGTCAGGCAGGGGCTGGTCGCCGACGTAGCGGAAGGCTTCCCTGCCCTGTTCATCGAAAACCATGACCGCGTGCTGGACAACCCCATCCTGGGTAATCACGCCGAGCCGCTCGAACGCCGCCCGATCCGGCACCTGCGCGGACAGCCGCAACGCCGCGTCCGGCGCGAGGCCGAGGCGTTTGCGTGCGTCGTCAGGCACCGGCATCGCGCTGATCGCGGTCACCTCCACGTCCTGCAACCCGGCGCTTGCGCTGGCTAATTCCCGCAGGGCTGCCGCGCAATGCGGACACTGCACGCCGGTATACACCACCACGACTTGCCGCTTACCCGGACCGGGGTTGATCCCCGTCGGCAGCGCGTGTGCGTCCTGCCCAGTCACGGGTCGCAGAAACGCGGTGTCGAGCGATTCGTGGCCGTTGGCGTCCAGGATGTCGATGTCCTTCATCATCCCCTGGTCCTCGTGGTCGAGGATGTGGCAGTGCAGCACCGAGCGGCCCGGGAAATCCTCCGGCTTCAGGCGGATTTTTTGCGGACCGGCACCCGCATCCAGCAGGAGGGTATCCCGCCATACCCAGCGCCCGTCGCCGTCCACGTACCGGGGGTCCTGCACCTGGAAGGGGTTGACGTGGATGTGGAACGGATGGCTGCCGTTGTCCACCATGACGGTCCATTCGTCCACCCGGCCGATCTGCAACGGGATCGCCTCCACGCCCCTGGTCTGCGCGTAGGGCTTCTGCACGCCGTTGTCGGTGACCCCGAATTCGCCGCTCGCGCCGTGCGGTTCGACGGACGGCGGCGGGTCCGCGTCGATGAAGTGGAAGGCCACCGTGCGCGCCTGCTGCGGCTCCATCGGCGTCTGGATTTTCCAGCGCGCGAAGGCCGACGCGGCGGGCAGGTTCATCACCTGGGTTTGCTCGCCGATCTCGACGACCGCAATCGCCTCCGGCGGCACCTTCTTCGCAGGCAGCGGTTGGCCGCTGCGCGGCGTGGGCCGGGGATGGCGCGGGCGGTTCTGGTGGAGAGAGTTGGTTTCGTCGGTGAAAAGCACGTACTTGTCGCCGGGCTTGGCGTCCTTGGAGACCTGCACGAGCAGGTCGCTACGGTAGCCCGGGCGAAGGTTGAGCGAGGACACGTCGTCCATGTATCCGGTCGGGATGCCGTCCAGGGCGACCTCGTACATGTGGATGGCGCCGTCGTTCATCGGAGTGAGCCGGGTGCCGTTCCACTTGTACCAGCGCGCGTCGATGAAGCTCTCGATGCCCGCGTCGATGAAGCGCCAGCGTTCGACGCACCCGCGGCGCATCTTGATGACCGGGCCGCGCACGCCGTTGGTGGACAGCACGTCGGTGTAACGGGTCGGCGGGCCGCTGCCGGGCGCGTCCGTGTTGTCCGGCAGGATGTCGGCGGTGATGCGACCGGCGTTGTCCGCGGGTCTGGCCTGCATCCGGTCGCTGATGTCGGCCGGGTCCACGACCCAGATCGGTTTGCCCTCGCTGGTCTGTGCCCTGGTCTGCGCGAACCGGAACTGCTGGACGAGCATGATCCGCCCGAAGCCTCCCTGGACGCCCGGAATCTGGTTGGCCTGGACGACCTCGGGGATGGCCTCCAGATCATCGGTGGCGGCGTCCGGGCTGGCGGGATCGGCCTTCGGCTGACCCGGCACGATCAAGGCCCCGGCCATGCCGTTGGTGATCTGGTAGGCGACCGAATCGTGGCGGTGGGCGTGATACCAGAACGTGCCGGCACGGTGCGTGGCCGGCAGGGCATATTCGAGGGTGGTGTTCGTCTGCGGAGCGACGTTGAGAAACACGTTGTCGTGCAATCCGGTCGGCTCGATGTGCAACCCGTGCGTGTGCAGGTTGGTGCCGAAGAGGTCCTCGGCGGCGTCCTGCTTCCACACGTCGGGCGGCGTGCCCGGGTCGCAGCCGTCCTGGGGGGAAAGCACGGGCTGTTCCGAGGCGTCCAGGTTGTTGAAAAGGGTGATTTTCGTCGTCTGGCCCCGGTGGAAAACCAGCGTCGGGCCGGCGATGAGGTCTTCGTTCGTGGGATGCGGCGGCTGGTAGCGGATCACGTCCACCGGCTCTACCCGGCCTTCGTTGGCGAAGTCAAAGCCGGTCTTGAGGCCCTTGGAACGCACGACCGGCAACGAAATCTGCGCCTGGTCGAGCAGGTCGAGGTCACGGTAGGGCGCGTCTTCGGCAATGAGGTGTTTGACCTTCTTGAGCGCCTGGGCGCTGTTGATGGCGGGAGGGGCCGCCGGGCCGGGTGGCGGCACGGGGGTTTGCGCGCGAAGCGATCCGCCCCGGAAAACAGCGAGGCAAACTCCGATGAGAACAAAGGACTTTTTCATGAGCTTGGTCGGTGGCGGGTCAGGCAAAAGAATTCGCCGATGATGGCAAACGACATGGGTATTTAGAGAAGGCCCGGTAGGAATACGCTCCGCCCTGCACGACGGTCACTCTCGCCGGGAGGTACACAAAGTAGAGGAGGTCGCGGCGCGGCTCCGGCAGGCTGCGGGTGCCGGCAGCCGCTGTCTCGTGCTGGAGTATGCAGCGGATGGCCGCATCGGTGACGGTATGCTCCAACGCCAGCCCGGTGAGCGTGGCCATGCCGGGCGACCCGCCCGTGCCAACAGGCTGATTTGGCATCCTGGATGCCGCCATCCGTGCGGTGAGCAGCGGACAGACGAAGTGACGCAAACTGATCGGACCTTCGGTACATCTCGGTGAAGACTGAGAGGTATATCCGCATTTAAGTATTTTGTCGTCAAGATATTACCATGAAAATATTTTCGTCCGGGTCAGCAGGTGAAACGGTCAAGCAGCCATTTCTCTTCGCCCCCTGGTGAACGTCAGCGCGGATTGCCGGGTGCCACTCCGGGCCATCGGTCCGGGTAACGACCTCAGGAAAAAAACGAACCGGATTTCAACGTCTCCGGGGCATTTTAACCGGGGTTGCAGCCTCTCTTCCGTCCCGGAGGGACGGCGGAGACTAGCCGGTGGTGCCAACCACCGGAACATCGTGCCAAGGAGTCCGCGCCCCGGAGGGGCCGCGCCTCTGGAAACCAAGCCCACAAACCGGAAGCGCTGCCCCTCCGGGGCTCAGAGCTTTTCTGTGGTTTCCCGGTGGTTGGCACCACCGGCTAATCTCCGCGGTCCCTTCGGGACGAGGAACGGCCACGACTCAAAGTAAACGCTCTGTAGTATTTTACTTTTGCGTGTAGTCGCTTTCCGCAGCCCCGGCAGGGGCGCAAGAGCATAGCCCACGGCGTGAGCCGTGGGGAAGGGATTGTTCCATCGTCCAGCCCCGGCAGGGGCGTAAGAACACCGGCACGACCCGCCTGTGAGGCCCGCGTGTTTTCTTGCGCCCCT
>CAZZYS010000069.1:0-16328 GCA_964658285.1 uncultured Verrucomicrobiota bacterium | reverse complement strand
GTGCAGGCCGGGGATCTGCCAATGGCTGCGCACCTCGCGCCGTTCGGCGGCGGGGAATCGGTCGAGAATTTCCCGGCCGCAGGCGAAGTTTTCCACGCCGGGCTCCAGGTAGATGAGCCCGACGTCGAGAAGCTGGCGCGCGGACTCGGACATCGCGGTTTGCGACACCGTGGGCCCTGGGACGGACAGCGGCAGCGCGAGTTGACTGTCTTGTAGGGACATCAAAATAGATACGCTGGCCGCCTCCCGAGCGATGCCGAAGAACCGCGTCGGCTCAGAAATCGGTTCGCCGAATGTTATGTCGTCACCACGGAGGCTTGCCCTGACGAGCGCCGCATCTTCAGCGGAACCAGCGCTGTCAGAGAAAAGGATTTAAGTTTCATGTGACAGGTGAAGACGTTGGCAATCGGGAAAAGGTGACATCCAGCCGGATTTTTCCGCGAAGATTTCCCCGGACCGTCGGCGGCAGATTCCCGTTGCGCATTTCCACTCATCCACGATGATTTCCCAGCATGTCGAACCGTGCCGTTTCACGCCTGGTGCTCTCGGAATATTCCGAGGCCGTCGTCATCGACGCCGCCCGGCAGGCGCGCTCGGAACTCGACGCGGAGGTGAGTTGCGCCGTCGTCTTTTTCTCGCCGGACTACGTGGAGTTTCTGGAGGATTTCCTCGAACTGCTGCGTGTCTACGGCCGGATTCCGCTCCTGGTAGGATGCTCCGGGGCGGGTCTCATCGGGACCGGGAAGGAAGCCGAGGATCGCTCGGGATTTTCGCTCCTGCTGCTAAGTTTGCCGCAAACGAAGATCAAGGCGTTCGAGTTTACCCAGGCCCAGGTGGAAGAATCCAGCGGCCCCGGCTTCTGGCACATGGAAAGCGGGGTGGACGCGGAGGGAGCCGATGTCTGGATCACGATTGCGAATCCGCTGAGGCTCGACGCCGACCGCTGGATCGCCGCCTGGAACCAGGCCTATCCCGGCGTGCCCGCCATCGGTGGTCTGGCCGGCGGTGACCCGGACAACATCGTCGTTTGCCACGACGGACGCGCGATCCACGGCGACGGCATCGCGCTGGCACTGAGCGGCGGCGTCGGCTTGCGCACGATTGTCAGCCAGGGTTGCCGCCCCATCGGCGAGCCGCTGACCATCACCGGCGCGAAACAGAATCTCCTCCTCAGCCTCGGGTCGAAACCGGCTTACGGCGTGCTCAACACCGTTTTTAACGGTCTGACCAAGCAGGAGAAAGATCGCGCCCGCAACAACCTCTTCGCCGGGCTGGCGATGAGCGAATACCTGGACGACTACAAGCGGGGCGATTTTTTGATTCGCAACATCCTGGGCGCGGACCCCGAGGCGGGTGCGGTGGCGATTGGCGGGCCCGTGCGCGTGGGTCAGACGCTCCAGTATCAGTTGCGCGACCGCGACAGCGCCGACGAAGACTTGCGCGAACTTTGCCATTCCGCCGAGGACGAGGGGGTGCGCCCGTTCGCGTCGCTGCTGTTCTCGTGCAACGGCCGCGGGCGGGGGCTGTTCAACATCCCCGACCACGATGCCGGGGTGGTGGCGGACATCTTCGGGTCGCATCCGAGCGTCGGGTTTTTTTGCAGCGGCGAGATCGGTCCGGTCGGCAAGCAGAACCATCTGCACGGCTACACGGCTTCGATGTTGTTGCTGTGCGACCGGTGACGCCGCGCGCGTGTGCATCCGGCGGTTGTTCCAGGACGTTTAGCAATGAAACGGCGTGCGCAAGTCGCCGCCGTTGATCGTCTTTAGCCAACCCGTTCCCGTGTAGACCAACCCAACCCCGTCCCATGCCTACCAAGCCCGGAAATCCCACGACGAAGAAAGTTCTCAAAGACCCCAAGGGCGGGTTGACCGCCGCCGGACGCGCGCATTTCAAGCAGACCGAAGGCGCGAACCTCAAACCCGGCGTCAAGGGGGCTGCGGACACGCCTGAGAAAATGAAGCGCAAGGGGTCGTTCCTGCGGCGGCACTTCGCAAATCCCGAGCCGGGTCCGATGAAGGACGAAAAAGGAAAGCCCACTCGCCGCGCGCTTTCCGCACCGGCATGGGGTGAGCCGGTGCCATCCACCCCGGCCGACGTGAAAAAACTCGCCAAGAAGGGAACGGAGCTGCTGGAGAAATATCACGAAGCTGCGGATAAAAAACCGGCGGGCACGAAAAAACCGGCCCAGAAGAAAGCACCGGCGGCAAAAACCGGGGCCAAATCGTCCGCGAAAAAACAGCAACCTTGATCATCCCGGCAATGGCGAATCCCAAGGCAAAATCCGAGAAATCTCCCGCGCGGTCCCCGAAACCGAAGGCCGAGGGCAAGACGGCTGCTTACACCAAGCCCGACCTGCGCGAGAAGTTGAAGCAGAAGATCACCGCGGGCGACAAGGGAGGCAAGCCGGGCCAATGGAGCGCGCGCAAAGCCCAGTTGCTAGCCGCTGAGTACAAGAAGGAAGGCGGCGGCTACAAGAAGGGAGGCCCTGCGGAGGGTCAGAAGCATCTGAAGGACTGGACCGAGGAAAAATGGAAGACCGCCGATGGCAAACCGGCCGCGCGCGGGAAAACCACGGCGCGTTATCTCCCCGAAAAAGCCTGGGACAAACTATCGCCCACCGAGAAGAAAGCGACCGACGAGAAGAAGAAAAAGGGTTCGCGCACCGGCAAGCAGTTTATCGCCAACACCGAGCCAGCGAAAAAAGCGCGCAAGTCTGCGGCGAAATCCTGAAGGCAGCGGTCTGTTGAGGCGCACGGTGTCTGTTCCTTTTCACGCGACAGCCGGACGCGCTACGGCTAGAATAAGCGCTTATGCCGCCGGTCGAATCGGAAAACGCCGTCGCCACACCGCTTCTTCGCCCTCGCCGCCGCGCGTGGCGCGTGGGTTTGGCATCCGTCCTGCTCGTCCTCCTCGTCGGCGCGGGCACGGTTGGCGGCCTTTATGAGTTCGGCAAACGGCAAGTGCCGCCTTCGGGTGGGTGCTACTTCGTGCGGCGGGTCGAACTGCCGGTCTCGCTGTATCTCCAGGGCGACCCGCAATGGGGCCACGACCAGCTCGGGAACTCGGCACACACGCTCGGTCAAGTTGGATGCGCGATGACTTCCGCCGCGATGGTGATGAAGTTTTACGGCATCGACACGGACCCCGGCCGGCTGAACGTTTTTCTGAGGGAAAATGGGGGTTACGACGAAGAGAATGACCTTCGCTGGGAAGGCCCGACCGCGCTCGCGCCGGACCGTGTGCGGCACGTTTACGAGGACTTACCGTCGTACTACCTGATGGATGCCAACCTCCTGCGCGGCAATCCGGTCATCGTGCGGCTGCGGTTGCCGAGTGGCATCACGCATTTCGTCGTCGTGATGGGGAAGGAAGGGTTCGATTATCTCATCCGCGATCCGTCCGCCGCCGGTTTGCGCAAAGGGGTGTACCCGCTCAAGGAAATCGGCAGCAACATTGAGGCGTTGCGTTTCTACGAAAAGCTGGCACCGGCCAGCAGCTAGTATTCGCGTTGGAGGAGGTAATCGGCGAGCGCACGCAACGCGTCGCCCGCGCGGCCGAAAGGACGCAGGGCCGCGTGTGCGTTTGCCGTCAACTGCTTGGCTTTCAGGCGAGCGCCGTCGAGTCCGAGCACGGACGGGTAAGTCGCTTTCTGCGCGGTGAGGTCTTTGCCCGCGCTCTTGCCGAGTTTCTCGCTGGTTTGCGTCACATCGAGAATGTCGTCGATCACCTGGAAGGCGAGGCCGGTCGCGTCACCGAAATTTGTCAACGCCCGCAGGCGTGCCGGGGGGGCGTTGGCACTCATCGCGCCGAAGCGGATGGCCGTCGTCAGAAGCGCCGCCGTTTTGCATTCGTGGATGTAGCGGAGCTGGCTCTCGTTTACCTGCTTGCCCTCGCTCTCCAGATCGGCCACCTGGCCGGCGATGAGCCGGAGGCTGCCGGCGGTGACCGCCAGCTCTTGCAACAACGCGCGTGTGCCGTAGCGCGGCCAACCGTTCGCGCGTCCGACGAGTTCAAAAGCAAAGGTCAGCAACGCGTCGCCCGCCAGCACCGCCATCCCGTCGCCGAAGACCTTGTGACAGGTCGGCTGGCCGCGGCGGAAATCGTCGTTGTCCATGCTCGGCAGGTCGTCATGGATCAGTGAATAGGTGTGGATGCATTCCACGGCGCAGGCGAGCGGCAATGCTTCCTCGCCATCGCCGCCGCAAGCTTCCGCCGCCGCGAGGCAGAGGATCGGCCGCAACCGCTTCGCGCCACCGGCAAACATGCTGTAGCGCATCGCCTGGTGGATCGTGGCTGGTTTCCGGGCCGCCGGCGGGAGCGCTTTCTGCAACGCACGGTCCACATGCCGCTGTTTTGCGGTCAGGTATTTCTTGAGGTCAAATCCGCCCGCGTGCGCGGACGATGGGGGAGGGGAAACAACTGCCATCCGGGTGGGTACGTCGAAAAATTTGATGCGCAGGGTGTCCGCGTGCCGCCGGGAAGGCAAGAAAAAGCCGCGTCGCTACAGGAGTTCGGCGATTTGGACCGCGTTGAGGGCCGCGCCTTTGAGGAGTTGGTCGCCCGACACCCAGAAGGCCAGGCCGTTGTCGAGGGCGCAGTCCAGTCGCAGCCGGCCGACCTCGCAATCATCGCGCCCGGCACAATCCAACGGCATCGGATAACGGCTTCGCGCCGGGTCATCGACGACTTTCAGCCCCGGTGCCGTCTCGAGTGCATGACGAGCCTCGTCGAGCGTGACCGTCCGCTCGAACTCCGCGCTCACCGCCACGGAATGCGCCCGGTACACCGGCACGCGCACACAGGTCACCGACGCGCGAAACTCCGGCAAATGCAGGATGCGGCGGCTTTCCTGCTGCATTTTCATCTCCTCCTTGGTGTAGCCATCCTCCAGGAACGAATCGACCTGGGGGAGCACGTTGAACGCGATCTGGTGGGGATAAACTTCCGCTTTCACTTCCTGGCCGGCGGCCACGGCCGCCACCTGCGCCCGCAACTCTTCGATGGCGCGGGCACCCGTCCCCGACACCGCCTGGTAGCTGGAAGCGATCACCCGCCGGACGCCAAACGCTTGGTGCAACGGTGCCAGCGCCATCAACGTGACGGCCGTCGTGCAGTTGGGATTGGCGATGATGCCCCGATGGCCGGCGGTGTCCGCGCCGTTGATCTCCGGGATCACGAGCGGGACGTTTTCGTCCATTCGATACGCGGACGAATTATCCACCACGACCGCCCCCGTTTCCACGGCCACGGGGGCAAACCGCCGCGAGACCGAAGCCCCGGCACTGAACAGTGCGAGATCGATGCCCGCGAACGAATGGTCGTCCAACCGTTCGATGGGAAGCGGTTCGCCTTGAAACATCGCCTTCCTGCCGACGGAACGCTCGGACCCGAGCAGGCGCAGGGAAGCCACGGGAAAACGGCGGCGCGTGAGCACGTCGAGCAATTCCTGGCCGACGGCCCCGCTCGCACCGACGATGGCGACGCGGAAGGACTTTTTTTGCATGGCAGGGGAGGGCGAGCTTATGCTTTCCTGCCCCCGATGCAAACTCCCGCCGCAGAAATCTCGTTGCGCGTGTCTATCGCCCGCCAGGAAATGGAGGTGTTGGACGCGTCCGGGAACGTGTTGCGCCGCTACCCGGTCTCCACTTCGCGGTTCGGTCAGGGCAGCGAGCCCGGGAGTCTGCGCACCCCGCTGGGTCGGTTCCACGTGGCGGAAAGATTCGGCGACGGGGCGGAACCGGGCGCGGTGTTCAAAAACCGGCTGCCGACCGGTGAAAACGGCCTCGGCGCGACCGACGATGATCTCGTGCTCACGCGCATCCTCTGGCTGGACGGTGACGAGGATCACAATGCCAACACGCGCGACCGTTACATCTACATCCACGGCACCAACCACGAGGCCGCCATCGGTCAGCCCGCCAGCCACGGATGCATTCGCATGAGGAACGGCGATGTCGGCGAACTCTACGAATTGGCGGTCTGCGGGACCGTGGTGACAATCACGGAGACGTAAGCCCGGACGTGACAAAGCCGCACAAAGATTCTTGGCGAATCCTGTTGCCAAGGCGCTCGCCATCAGCCAAGAGTCTGCTGCGATGGCGACCAGCCTGAGAACGGAGGTGAAGAAAGAATAATATGAAAATCATCAAGTCCCTGGCCCTCGTGGCCTTCGCGGTGGCCGCCACGATCGGTTTCAGCGCGTGCGAAACGAAAGGCACGGCGAGCACGACCGGCGCCTCCGTTTCGACCACCACCAGCAGCAAATAACTTTCCGCGCGGCACCGCATCTTCCGGCCGTTCACCGGCCGCGTTGCGTTTCTGCCGCTGGCGAAAGAGAACCTCAACCGGGGTCGGGCTGTTCCTTCGTGAACCGTCCGGCCTCTTTTTTTTGCGCCTTTCTCAACGCGCCATCGCCGTCGCGGCCCGCGTCGGCCGGCGGCTGACGTGACGGCTGCCGGCGGCGAGGAAACGCCACGGCAAATCCGCCGCGCGCGAGATGCCGATGCGAACGTCCGCCACGAGCGCCGGAGGAGCCACGTCCGCCGGTCGCGCGTGGAACGCCTGCTCGGGATGCGCGCACAGGTCCGAGCCGTGGAACGTCGCGGGGATCGCGAGCGCCTGCGTCAGTTTGCCGGGACCAGAACACAGTTTCGTCGGGTCTTCCAACGCGCGGCGCTCCTGCATGAGCGGCACGCCCCGGCGGGGTTCGAGCGCGCGGATCAATACGAAGCCGTCACCCCCCGGTCCCTTGATGAGCACGTTCAAGAGCCAGTGAACGCCGTAGTTCAAATAAACGTAGGCCGTCCCGGCCGGGTGAGCATCCACGAACCTCTGCGCCCCGCGACGCAGGAAGGTGTGGCAGGCTTCGTCGCCGATTGCCGCGTAGGCTTCGGTTTCGACGATGATCCCGCTGCAATGGTTCCAGACGAGTTCGCAGCCGATGAGGCCCGCCGCGCAGGCGAGGGGACTTTGCGTAAAAAATTCTTTGCTGAGCATGGGGGCAATCGGACAAGGTAAAATTCGTCGGCCGTAAAGCAACCGGGCCGCCACCTTCGTCGTTTCGCCTACATGCCTGCTCCCTATGATTGCATCGTCGTCGGCGCGGGCCACAACGGCTTGATCTGCGCCTGCTACCTTGCGAAGGCGGGTCGCAAGGTTCTCGTCCTCGAACGCCGCCCGGTCGTCGGCGGAGCGGTTTGCACGGAGGAGATCGTGCCGGGCTACCGGTTCGACGTGGGTAGCTCGGCGCACATCATGTTCCGCAGCACGCCGATCATGCAGGAACTCGGGCTGGCGGCCCACGGCCTCGAATACATCGAGATGGACCCTTGGGCATTTTACCCGGTGCCGGGGAAGGCGCTGGGCATCAGCTTTCACCGTGACCTGGAAAGAACCTGCGCCAGCATCGCGCAGGTGTCCACGCGCGACGCCGACGCGTACCGCGACTTCATCAACCGTTTCCGCGAGCTGAACGAGGGGGTGTTCGAGACGTTCATGCAGCCGCCGAAGCCGGGATCGATCTTCGGCACGATCTTCCGGCGCAACCTCTTCAACGCCGGTTCGCGCAAGGTGTGGAGTTCGCTCGACACGACCCGGCAACTGATGACGAGTTACGGACGGCTGATCGACGAGACGTTCGAGTCCGAACCCATGCGCGCGGCGTTGTACTGGCTGGCGGCGCAATCGGGTCCGCCGCCGGAAGAAATCGCCACCGGCGACCTCGTGGGCTGGCAGGCGATGATCCACAAGCACGGGGCCTGGCGCGCGAAGGGTGGCTCCGGCGCGCTCACGCAGGCACTCGCCAGATGCCTGCGCGCGCTGGGCGGTGAAGTGTTGACCGACCAGGCTGTTTCGCAAATCTCCCGCAGGTCCGGGAAGGACCGGTTTGAAGTACGGACCGATGGAGGGCAGGGGTACGCGGGGCGCGCGGTGGCGGCGGCGTGTCATGTGCAAACGACCTTCCGGCTGCTCGACCCGACACTCGTGCCGCCCGAGTTGCAGCGGCGCGTGGACCATCTGCGGGTTGGCAACGGTTTCGGGATGATCGTCCGGCACGCCGTCCACGAACTGCCCCGCTACGAAGGTCAACCGTGCGATGAACGCGGCGTTTCGCCGTGCCACGGTTCGTTGCAACTGCTGTGTCCGACCCGCGACTACTTGCGAAAAGCGTACCTCGACTACCAGCGCGGCGAACCCCCGCAAAAACCGGCGGTCCTGGCGATGACGTTCTCGGCGCTCGACCCGACGCTCGCCCCGCCGGGCAAGCACGTCCTGTTCACGTGGGCGCAGTACCACCCGTACGCGCTGTCGAACGGCGAAGACTGGGATGGCATCGCCGAACGCGAGGCCGACAAAATCTACGACGTGCTCTGCGATTACGCGCCGAACATGCGCGGCGCGCTCGTCGACCGCTACATCCAGACGCCGCTGGAGATCGAGCGGAAGCTAGGGTTGCTCAGGGCGAACGTGATGCATCTGGAAATGAGCCTGGACCAGATGTTTTTCTTCCGGCCGCTCCCGGAACTTTCGACCTACCGCACCCATCTGCCCGGACTGTATCTCACCGGTGCAAGCACGCACCCGGGCGGCGGGGTTTTTGGTGCGAGTGGCCGGAACACCGCGAAAGTGATCCAGAGCGATCTACGCTGGAAGAAAATCTGAGCGGCCGGGACCGGGCTCAGCTCTGCGGGTCCGCCTTGATTTTCTCCTCGATGGCAGCTACCGCAGCGTCGTCCACGCCGACGCCGGACCAGCCGATCTTGAAGTTGGTGGAATAGTACACCGTCCGGCTCACACCGCCGACCTGATAAACCTTCTCGAAGTCGGGATCGGCGGTGAAAACGACGGGAAACTTGATGTTGTGCTTTTTCGCCTCGGCGGCGATGGCGGCGGCGTCGGTCGAGTCGATCACCTGCGCGAAGAATCCAAAATTCTTGTGCTTATCCTGCAGCGCCTGGAGTTTGGCCGCATCGTTCCAAAAGGCTTCGTCCTGCAGTTTCCCGTAGATGGCCACCGTCGCCGGTCGGCTGCTGAAAGCGCACATCTGGCAGTATTCCTCGCCGGTGGCGGCGTTGCGGACCTCGGAGGGCAAGACATTCGCGCCCGGTTGGAGGCCGGCCTGTACAACGGCGGCAAGGGCGAGCCAGACGGCAAACGCGGTCAGCGGGAGTGAGAGGTGTTTCATCAGAAAAGCAATGTATTCAGCGCGGCGTGAGGTGCAAATTCTCCTCGGCGGGCGCGGGCTTTTGCAATCCTTTCAAGGCTCCGGCATACCCGGTCAGTTCCATGTAACCTGTGCCGACGATGGCCTTGCCCGCGCGCTGGCCGGTCGCGCGGACCGCCCCTTCCCAGTAGCTGATCGGCGGCAGCACGAGTTCCTGGTCGTCGAGCGCGGGCTCCAGGGCAAATTCCAATTGCAGGCGCGGGATACTGGCTTTCCAGGCCAGTGGGTAGGTCGCGTCCGTCTGTCGGCTTTTCCAGGTTCTGGTGGATTCCAGCCGAAAATCCGTGCGTTCGAGATGTGTCGTTTGCCCGGCGGCATCGACGAAGGTCCCGGCGGATACGGGGTCCACGGTGCCATCGCGCCGACGCATCGCGTAAAGCATCAGTTCCGTCCGGTCGTCGAACTGAAAGCAAAACCAATCCCAGCCGACCTGATCGCTGGCCAACTGGTTGCTGGCCCATTCATGGTCGAACCAGCTTTCGCCCTTCACTTTTAACGCCTCCGCGTTTTCGCCGAGAGCCAGGGTCCCGTTCGTTTCCAGCCGGGTGAACGAATAATAATGGGACGCGTTGCCCAGACCGGCCGCCTTCTGGCTGACGCCTTCCGCCCCGTGCACTACCGGCGGCTTGGTGGGCTGAAGCCGCAGATCGATGGACATCGGGGTGGGGGAGGCGGACCGCGCGGTGATCCGCCAGGAACCGTCCGCCTGAGGCCGCAGTTGCCAGTCGTCGAGCCAAGCCAGGGGTTCGTTGGACGACGCCGTTCCAAACCCGGCGTCGCCGAACGCGCCGCGAGCGATGCGCTGCGTGAAGTGGAAGCGTTGACCGTCGAGTTCGGACACTGCGAAATGCGCGAACTTGAAGTCGCCCTGGACAAAGCGCGAACGCGGCTGGCCTGCCGCGAACATCGTCGCCAGACGCTTCGGCGGCAGCGTCCCCTGACGGAAGAAGGTCAACTCGTAGCCGTAGGCCTTGCCGCGTTCGTCACGGAGGTTGCCCGTAAAATACCACCATTCCGTTTTGTAATCGGCGTGAACGGCATGGTCCTCGGGGAATCGGTACGCCCAACCGGGAAGGGCGAGGCTCCAATCCGCCGGACCGGCGGGTTTCTCCTGCGCCCGTGACGATGGATCAAAGCTCAGGGCGGTGAAAATACTCGCTGCCAAAACCAGCCACCGGCGCGTGACAGCATCGAATTTGATCAACATGGGTCAGAAAGTGAACGCTGTTTATTCCGTGCGGATGGCGGAGGCGATGGCGACGCGCCCGGCACGCAGAGCGGGCAGCCAGCCAGCAACCAGCGCCGCGACCAGAATCCAGGCCGGAGTCGAGAGCACCGCGAGCCAGGGGACGGAAAACTGGATCGTCCAGCCGAAGAAAGCCTTGTTGATGACGTAGGTCAGGACCAGGGAAAGCACCAACCCCGACACGACGCCGAGCAGGCTCGCCAGCGTGCCAATCAAGGTACTTTCCACCAGGACAATCCCCTGCACCTGCGAACGTGAAGCGCCCAGCGCCCGCAGGATGCCGATTTCTTTTTCGCGTTCTGTGATCAGCGTGGTGAGCGTCAGAAAAATACCGATCACCGCGACCACAACCGCGATGCCGCGCAGGACGCTCGTGATGCGAAATGTCTGCGCAAAAATCTCGAAGACCTTCTCGCGGATGGCCCGGTTGGAAAAAATCAGGAACTCACCCTGGCGATTGAACTTCTGGCGGATCAAATCGGCGGTGGCGTCGAGATCAACGCCGTTTTGCAGATAGATCGCCGCCGACATGACGCGGTCATCGTGCCAATGGCTCAGAAAGTTTTGCCGGCTGATGGCGACGATGCCGGCGTCGCGTGAGTAATCGTAGTAAATCCCGGCGATGACGAACTCGACCGTGCCACCGGGTGTGGCAATCGGCAGACGGTCGCCTGCGTTGACGTGGTAGCGGTGCGCGAACGGCTCGCTGACGAGCACCGTGTTCGGCTCGTAGAAGGCCGCCAGCTTTTCCGCGGAGTGTCCGCCGACGAAGGCGAGACGGTCCTGGTTGTCTCCCTCCACGACGGCCATCGAGACCCGGTCGCCGCGGACGTTGATCCCGATCTCGCGCACGGTGTCCACCGTGCGGACGGACGGCTCCCGACGGAGCGCGGCCAGCACGTCGGGAGGGAAAAACGCGCCGTTGCCGAGCGTCTCGTTCGCCGCCGGCGTCATGAAGATGTCGGCGACGATGGCGCGGTCGATCCAGGTTTCGACGGTCTGGCGAAACGCGTGGATCATCACGGAAATCCCGACAGTCATGGCAACAGCCGCCATCAGCGCGGCGACGATCACCGCCGTGCGGTGGAGGCTGCGGTGGAGATTTTGGGAGGCGATGCGCAGGAGGGTGTTGCCGGATGCGAGGGCGGGGGCGCGCGCGGCCGACCGGGATACTTCCGGTGCCGTATCGTCGGCGCGTTGCATGATCCGTCGGATGATCGCCGACACGCCGCCGATCACCGCCGGCACGGTGAGCGCAAAGCCGAGCAAAACAAAAAACGCGCTGCCGAAACCGAGCCACGGCGGTCCGCTGGTCAGCGACAGGACCGAACACGCCCACGCCAGGAGCAGGGTCGCCACTCCGGCCAACAGCCAGCGCGAGGCGTGCAGGCGGGTCCGTTCGCGGGTCAGGCCCAGCCCGAGGCTCAGGGCCGTCACGGGGTTGGCCATCGCCCCCTCGCGCGCCGGCAGCCACGCGGCGGCGACCACCGAGCCGAGGCCGAAGAAAAATGCGCTGCCCACGAGCAGAGGCGTCAGAAAATACCGGTCCACGCTCACGAGCAAATAGAGCGTGCTGATGACCCGGGCGATCTCCCGGCCAAGAAGAAATCTGGCGAGACAAACGCCCCCGAAGATCCCCAGGACGACGCCGAAAACGCCGAAAAGCACCGCTTCACCGAGGAACAACGCCTGCACCTCGACCCGGGTGGCACCCATCGCGCGGAGGATGCCGGTTTCGATCCGGCGGCGGACCACGCTCGCGGCAATCGTGTTGTAGATGAGGAACATCCCCACCATCAGCGAGATGAGCGAGAGCGCCCCGAGGTTCAGCTCGAAACCGGCGAGCATCCGCTCGACCTGACCGCTGCGCTGGCCCGGCGGGCTGATCGTCACGTCCGGCGGCACGAGCTTTGAGAGGGCGGTGGCCATTGTCTCGGCTTCGCGTGGTTGGTCGAGCAGCAGCTGCACGCTGGAGAGCTTGCCCTGTTTGCCGAAAAGCTCCTGCGCCCAGCCGATGTCCAGCGCGCCCACGCGCGAGTTTCCCTTCCCCGCCGCAGTGTCCACCAGACGCATCAGGAAGCGTACGGTCATCGTTTCCTGCCGGCCGTTGACTTGCAGACGGATCGGACTGCCCACCTTCAGGCCGTGCTGCTGGGCGAACTCATCGGTGATCGCCAGCCCCCGCGGATCGCCGAGCCAACTGTCCAGGTCCAGGTCGAGCACGTCGGAGGCGGACTGTCCGCCGATGGCGAAAGTGGCGAACGGCAGGTTGGTGAACACGTCCACGCCGAGGAGTTGGAGGTAGTCGCCGGGGAAGTCGGGCAAGGTGGCGTAGCCCTCGACCAGTGGCGTCACCGCCTTGACCCCCGGCGCCTGCGTGAGCTTGGGCAAAACGGTCTCATCGAACCCGCCGCTCGGCGAGCGAACCTCCAGGTTCGCCTTGCCCGCCACGAGGTCGATGCTGGCGGCAAACGATTGGTTCGCGCTGTGGTTGGCGATCTGGATCGCCAGGTAGACTGACACGCCCAGCGCCACGCTGAGGATGTTCAATCCGGCGAGCAGCGGGTGGCGGCGCGTGTAGCGCACCACATGCCAGAAAAAGAGACGGCCGAACTGCCTTGTCATATCCGCAATGTAGTCGAAAGAAATGGCAACGTTGATAAACTTAACATGGTTCCGTGCTGTACGAACGCGGTGCGGCGGGCGGGTGCATATCCACCCTTTGCCAGCGGGCGGGTGCATAAGCTATTCTTCCTTCCCGTGATGCCAGCTTCCCCCGCCATTGCTTCGCCATCCGCCGCCGCCCTGCCGCCGGCGGACGATTGGCGCACGTCGGACCAGGACGAGATCAACCGGCGTCGGCTCCGGGCCCAGGAGGAGTCGCCACGGATCGTCAACTGTGACGAACGCTTCCCCGTGTTCTCGAATTTCGAGGTGCATTCGCCGAGCGGGGTGACTTACGCGGTGGAAATCGAGGATTTGGCCACGCGGCAATTCAGTTGCGAGTGCGTGGATTTCCGCGTCAACGGACTGGGCACCTGCAAACACGTGGAAGCGGTGCTCGACCACCTGGAGCGTGACCGGCCGATGGATTACGCGGCGGCCCGCGCCGGTGGCTCGCCGCGCATCGACCTCGTGCCCGACCGTCCCCGCCAGACCTTGCAGGTGGAGCGCGGGCTGGAGCGGCTGCCGCGGACGTTGCGCCGGCTCTTTGATCGCGACGGCCGGCTCGCCGCCGGTTATCTGCCCGAGATGGCGCTCGAACTTTGGAAGGCCGCGCCGCAGCCCGAGTTGCGAGTCTCCCAGGAAGTCGGCATGTGGCTGGAATGCCGCCGCCGCGAGGCCGAGGCGCTCGCCCTACGCCGGACGTATGAGCACAACGTCCACGCCGGGGTCTGGCCGGCGCAGGAAACGCTCCTGCCGCTATTCCCTTACCAACGGGAGGGCATGTTGCACCTCGTCTGTGCCGAGCGCGCGTTGCTGGCCGACGAGATGGGTCTCGGCAAGACGATTCAGGCCGTCGCCGCGTGCGCGTTGCTGCGCCGGCTCGGGCGTGTGCAGCGGGTGCTGGTCGTGACGCCCGCTTCGTTGCAGGGCGAATGGGAGGAACAGATTCGCCGTTTCACGCGCTTGTCGTTGCAGACGGTGGAGGGCGGACGCGTCGAGCGGCTCGCGGCTTACGAACGCGGCACCGCGCCGTTTTTCACGGTGGTCAATTACGACGCGATGCTCACCGATGCGCTGGAGGTCAACGAAAGGCTCCAGCCGGAGGTCGTCATCCTCGACGAGGCGCAACGCATCAAGAACTGGAACACGAAGACCGCGCTGGCCGTCAAACGCCTGCGCAGCCGCTACGCCTGGGTGTTGACCGGCACGCCACTGGAGAATCGGATCGACGAGTTGTATTCCCTCGTCTCCTTCCTCGATCCGTCGATCTTCGGCCCTCTGTTTCGCTTCAACCGGGAGTTCTACGATTTCGACGAGCGCGGCCGTCCGCGGGGTTATCGCAACCTGGAAAAACTCCGCGAACGCATCCGTCCGATCCTGCTGCGACGGCGCAAGGCCGACGTGGAGACGGAACTCCCCAACCGGGTCGAGCGCACCTTTCTCGTGCCGTTGAGCGAGAGCCAGCGTCTGGCCTACCAGGCCCACGAGGCGGTCGTCAGCCGCCTGATCGTGGCGAACCGCCGCCGTCCCCTCACCGAACCGCAACGCGAACGGCTCATGCGCGAGCTGAACATCCTGCGGATGATCTGCGACAGTCCCTACATCCTCAACGCCAGCGACCGCGCCTGCCCGAAGCTCGACGAACTCTCCCGCATCCTCGCCGAATGCATGGCCAATCCGCAGGTGAAGGTGCTCGTCTTCAGCGAATGGGAGCGGATGCTCGAACTGGCCGGTGACCTTTGCCGCAAGCTGCGCATCGATTTCGCCACGCACAGCGGCAGCCTCTCCGTGGCCCAGCGTCGGCAGGAGATCGGTCGCTTCCGCGAGGAGCCCGGCTGCCGGGTGCTCTTAAGCACGGACAGCGGCGGCATCGGACTCAATTTGCAGCACGCGAGCGTGGTCATCAACTGCGACCAACCGTGGAACCCCGCGCGGCTCGAACAACGCATCGCCCGCGCGTGGCGCAAGGATCAGACCCACGCGGTCACCGTGCTCAACCTCGTGAGCGAGCGGACCATCGAGCAGCGGATGCTCGGCACCTTGGCCAGCAAACAGGCCCTCAGCGAAGGCGTGCTCGACCAGCGTGGCGACCTCGGAGCCATCAAAATGGTGGGTGGACGCGAGAATTTCATGCAGCGGCTCGAAATGCTGCTGCCCTCGCTCGAACCCTGGCCCGCCGATGTCCGCCGCAGCGCGAAACCGGAAGCGAAAGCGCGTGCCGGGACGCCGCCGGACTCCACGGCCCGTCCGTCCGCAATCGTGCAAGGCGCGCCGTCGGATCGCCCGCGCGAGTTTTGCCGGCGGGCGGCCGAGTTATTGAACGCTGCACTGGTCTCCTGCGAGGAACGCTTCCCGACGCACGGCGACGCGTCGGTGTTGTTGATCGTCGTGGCGAGCGACGCGGACCAGTGGCGGGAGAAGCTCCGCCCGCTGGAACGCGAATATTTCACGGAACCGTCCGACGGGGAGCCGCCGCCCGCCGTGCGGGTGGAGGTGGTAGACCTCTCCGCTGCGGAACTCTTGCGGCGTCTGGCGGAGTTGGGAGTGGTCAGTCCGTCGTTGCGCGCGAGCCGGGTTCTGTTCCCCTTTGTCGATTCCGGGGAGCACGCTCCGCTCAGTCCCCAGGAACAAAATCGTGCGCGGCAGGCTCGGGACATGCACGCACGCAAGCTGAAGATGGCCCGGGTGCTGGCGGCCGAAGAGATGCTCGAGGAAGCGCGGGCAGCCGTCATGTCGGCCATCCACGAGTTGGGCCGGGGGCTGGCCATCGAGCATCGCCTCCCCGAGCCATCCAACGCCCGCGGCGCGGTCGCTCCGCCGCTCGACGCCCTCTGGCCGGGCAGGGAGGGACTGCTAGGCATTCTGCGCGGGTTCCTGGCGGATGAGAATGCTCCCGTGCATCCGACCATCACCGCACTTGGCCAGCCGAACGAGACCGGTGCGCGTCAGGCGAAGGATTTCTTTGCCGGGATCAAAGCCAAGCTGGCGACCATCAGCGGCTGATCGGCCGGAGGGAATGCTTTTGCGCAACAACAGTACAGCGTTTTACTTTGAGATGCAGCGGACTTTCGGAAGCGCCAACGGCGCGGCCTCAGTTCAAGCCTGGGGCAACGCCCCAGGTAAGCGAGGGATTTCTGCCAAGCCCTGAAGGGGCGACTCCTCTCGACTCGCCACCCGGATGAATCGCCC
>CAZZYS010000068.1:0-16352 GCA_964658285.1 uncultured Verrucomicrobiota bacterium | reverse complement strand
CATATTTCCATGTGGACGGTGGCGTTTACGGTGCGTCCAGCGGGGTGTTCATGAAGAGCCGTGGGTATTGTCACACGGTCTTGGCTCCGCAACGGGACGCGTTACCAACCCTGGTGCATGAATTTACACACCTTTGTCTCAGCCGTCTTCGACTTCCGCTTTGGCTCGAAGAAGGGCTGACGACCTGCTTCGAGCGCGAACTGACCGGCCGCGGGGCGCACGCGATTGATAAGGAATCGATCATCGAACAGCGCGCATTCTGGAATGCCGACAACATCCAGGAATTCTGGAGCGGAGCATCTTTCCGCGTCGGCGACGAGCGGCGACGGAGTTACGAGATGGCGGAGCATCTGGCGACACTGCTGCGACGTGAGTTCCGCGACCTGGGACCTTTCATCACGGCGGCTCGCCGGGACGACGCCGGGCAGAGTGCCGCCAGGCAGCACTTGGGTTTGGATCTCAGTGAGATCGCCGCCGCGTTCCTCGGTGAAGGAGACTGGAAGCTCAGAACGGGAGAGGCATCAAACGCCGCGTCCGTGCCGAGCCCGGTGGACCCGGCGGCAGCTTCTTGCCGTCGCGATGGCGGAAGGTGATGGCTTTCTCTAACTTCCCGCCGCGATGGAATCCAACTCCACGACGGCCTGCGGAGGAAGTTCCAGCGACGCGGCGGCAAGATTCTCGCGGAGATGGCCGACGGACGAAGTCCCGGGAATCAGCAGGATGTTCGGCGAACGGTGCAACAGCCACGCGAGCGCGACCTGCATCGGCGTGGCGTCCAGCGATTTTGCCACGTCCTCCAGCGTCGAGGATTGCAGCGGCGTGAACCCGCCCAGCGGGAAAAACGGCACGTAGGCGATGCCCTGTCCGGTGAGATCGTCGATGAAGCTGTCGTCCGTTCGTTGCGCGACGTTGTACAGGTTCTGGACGCAGACGATGTCGGTGATTTTCTGCGCCTCCGCCAGTTGGTTGGACGCGACGTTGCTCAGACCAAGATGGCGGATCAATCCCTGCGCCTTGAGTTCGGCCAGAATGGTCAGCGGCGCTTCGAGAGACCCTTCGGCGGGTCCGTGGCCGTCGCCCATCAAACGCAGGTTGACCACGTCGAGTGCGTCGAGTCCAAGGTTGCGCAGATTGTCGTGGACGCCGGCGGTCAGGCCCTCGCGGGAAAGCTCGGGCAGCCACGATTTATCGTTGCCCCGGCGTGCACCGAGTTTGGACACGATCACCAGTCCGTCCGAGTAGGGATGGAGCGCCTCTTTGATGATCTGGTTGGTGACGTGCGGACCGTAAAAATCGCTCGTGTCGATGTGGTTGACGCCGGACGCCACCGCCTCGCGCAAGACCGCCACGGCGGCGTCCCGGTCGCGCGGCGGTCCCCACACCCCGGGACCGGCGAGTTGCATCGCACCGTAGCCCATCCGGTGCACGTTCAACGCGGTGCCGGGAAACTGGAAACTGCCGCCGAGATTGGATGGGTCGCTCATGGGATCAATTTCGGGTTGGCGCGGGTCGGACGCAAGTTACATGATCTTCGCCAGCAGATAGGCGGGCAGTTCCGCGATGGGCATCCGCTCCTGTTTCATGCTGTCGCGGTGGCGGAGGGTCACGGTGTCCTTGAGTTCCTCGCCACGCTCGCCGAGCGTCTCGAAGTCGATGGTGACCCCGAACGGGGTTCCCGCTTCGTCCTGGCGGCGGTAGCGGCGGCCGATGGCTCCAGTCTGATCGTAGAAAACGTTCATGTGCGTGCGCAGCAGCGCGACGACTTCCTTCGCCTTGGCGACGAGTTCGGGTTTATTTTTCAACAGCGGAAAAATGCCGCACTTGATCGGGGCCATGCGCGGGTGGAATCGCAACACGGTGCGGGTGTCTGTCTTGCCGTCCTCGCCGGTGATCGTTTCTTCGTCGTATGCCTCGCAGAGCAGTGCGAGCATCGTGCGGTCTACCCCGGCGCTGGGTTCGACGACGTGCGGGATGAACGTTTCCTTCGTTTCCTCGTCGAAATAACCGAGCGGCTTGCCGCTGTGCTCCTGGTGTTGTTTCAGGTCGTAGTCGGTGCGGTAGGCGACGCCTTCGAGTTCCTGCACGCCAAAGGGAAACTCGTATTCGATGTCGAACGTGCCCTTGGAATAATGGGAACGCTCCTCCGCCGGCACGTCGAGCACCTTGAGCTTGGCGCGCGGGATGCCGATGTCCTCGTAGAACTTCAGACGCTCCTCCAGCCAGTAGTTGAGGAGGTCCATCCCCTGTTCGGGTCGGCAGAAATATTCGAGTTCCATCTGCTCGAACTCGCGCGAACGAAACGTGAAGTTGCGCGGGTTGATCTCGTTGCGGAACGCCTTGCCGATCTGCGCGATACCGAAGGGCAGTTTCTTGCGCGAAACGTTGAGCACATTTTTGAAATTCACAAAGATCGCCTGCGCCGTCTCGGGCCGCAGGTACGCGATGCTGCTCTCATCCTCCGTCGCGCCGACGTAGGTTTTGAACATCAGGTTGAAAGCGCGCGCCTCCGTCAGATCGTATGACCCGCAGACGGGACACTGCGGTTTGCCTTCCTTGCCGACGGGGATCTGATCGGCGCGCAGACGCGATTTGCAACTCCGACAATCCGTCATCGGGTCGCTGAACGTCGCCTCGTGGCCGCTGGCCTGCCATACCTTGCGATTCATCAGGATGGACCCGTCCAACCCGACAATGTCGTCCCGCTCGCGGGTCATGCGCCGCCACCAGAATTCCTTCAGGTTGCGCTTGAGTTCGACGCCGAGCGGGCCGTAATCCCAGCAGCCGTTGAGTCCGCCGTAGATCTCGCTCGACTGGAAGACGAAGCCGCGCTCCTTGCACAGGCTGACGATCTTTTCCATGCGTTCGGCGTTGGCCTTGGCGTTCGGCTTTTGTTCCTGGGACATATACGGTTGCGAGATTGAAAAATGAAAACCCTGCCTCCCGCGAAAAACGGGAAGGCAGGGTAAACTCACCCGGGCAGCGCGGCAACCGTGGAAGTTGCCGCGCCGGAAAAGCCGGGATCAGCGGCGGCGACCGCCGTTGGCCATCGCCAGATAGTAGAGCACGTTGACCAACGACACCAGGAAGGCAGCGACGTAGGTCAGCGCGGCGGCGTTGAGCACGCTGCTGACGGCGTGTGATTCCGCCGGGCCGTTGATGATGCCCAACTGCGGTAGGACGCGTTTGGCGCGCGCCGAAGCGTCGTATTCGACAGGCAGCGTGACGAGGTTAAATACCATGATCACCATTGAGGCAACCGCGATGGCCATATACCCGACGTGCGGGCGCAGCAAACCCATGAACATCAGGATAAACGGCAGATACATCAGCGACGAACTGAATTGCGTCAGTCCAACCGCCGCCGAACGCAGTTTCAGCGGCATGTAAGCCTGCTGGTGCTGGAGGGCGTGGCCGCACTCGTGGGCGGCGACGCCGACGGCGGTCGTGGAGCGGCCAGAGTAGATGTCGGGCGAGAGCGCGATGGTCTTGCTGGCGGGGTTGTAGTGGTCGCCCATCATGCCGGTGGACGGGACGACGGTGACATCATAGATGCCGTTGGCGCGCAGGATGTGCTGGGCGGTTTCCGCGCCGGTCAGGCCGCTGGAAGCGGGGACTCGGCTATATTTGGACATCCGGCTCTTGACGTAGAGAGTCGCCAAACCGGAGATGCCGAAAGCAAACAGGATCAGGAGTAGATACATGGAGTGATGGGTGGCTGGCGGACCAGCCGATTGGTTACTCTAGTATAGACCAGAAAAGGTGCTTGTCGTTCACCGGCGCGATGGGAATTTGGAACAGGCAGCCATCAGGCTGCCGGTCGTACTACAAGGTAGGGATGGCTCTCCGAGCCAGTCCCTATTTTGGCTGGGATGACCTCCGTGCGCACGAAGCGCCTTGCCAGAGAAAATTAGGGACTGGCTCGGAGAGCCATCCCTACCTTGGTTGGGACGCCGCTGGCGCGGCATTTTTTGCGTCGTTCCACAGAGCGTCAAGTTCCTCGAACGTCGCCGCTTCCCAATGCTGTCCGCGCGCCAGGAGAGCAGCCTCAACGTGTTGAAAGCGTCGCACAAACTTGTCCGTGGCGCGCCGCAAGGTTGTCTCGGCGTCGAGCCGGTGCCAGCGGGCGAGGTTCACGGCGGAAAACAGCAGGTCGCCGATCTCGTCAGCCACGGCGTCTGACCCGTCGGGGATCGCCTGTTCGATCTCGTTCACTTCCTCACGGATCTTGGCGAGCACCTCGTCCGCCGTTCGCCAGTCGAAGCCCACTTTGGCCGCCTTCTCCTGCGCCTTCTGGGCACGCATCAAGGCCGGGAGCATCGTCGGCAGACCGTCCATCCGCGACGCCTCCGCTTTCTCTCCGCGACCGGCTTTTTCGCGTCGCTTGATCTCGTCCCAGCGCACGAGCACCGCGGCGGTGTCGTCCAGCCGGTCGTCGCCGAAGACGTGCGGATGGCGGCGGACCATCTTCTCACCGATCTCCCGCGCCACGGCGTCGAAGTCGAACGCCCCCCGCTCGGAGGCGATCTGCGAGTGCAAGACGACGTGCAACAGCAGGTCGCCGAGTTCCTCGCGCAGGTTGGGCTCGTCGTCGGCGTCGATGGCGGCGAGGACCTCGTAGGTTTCCTCCAACAGTGCCGTCCGCAGGCTGGCGTGGGTCTGCTCCCGGTCCCAGGGACAGCCACCGGGCGCGCGCAACCGGGCCACGATGGCGCGGAGATGCGCGAGCGGGTCGTCGGTCATCGATTCAGCCGCCACGGTCTTTGCGCAGGAGCGAGACGCGGGCTCGTTCCAGGGTCGCGCGCTCGCTGTGCGTCAGGCTCGCCAGCCCGTGCTTGCTGATTTTGTCGAGCAACGGGTCGATGGACTCGTGCACGTCACCGGCCGGGCGGTAGTTGCTGAGCGCGCCCACGGGCTCGGCGGGTTCGGACGCGTCGATGGCCCGGCGTGGCTTCAGACGGGGACGCACCCCGCGCGGCGTCGTCTTGCGCGGGAAGCGTTCGCGCAGGTTCCCGAAAAACGCGAACCCATCACTGCCCATTTTCATGTAGCGCGCCGCGAGGAACGCCACCAGCGACTCCGTCCACAGCACGGTCAGGGCGGTAAAAAGATGATTGGCAAAGAGCGCCAGCGTCCCGATGGAAAGCATCGCCGCCGCGATCCAGACCGCCGGAATCCCGAAGAAAATCTGCACGCTCGGGTAGATCGTCACGAACGCGATAAATACCCCGAACGTGATCAGGCTGCTGCCCCCGAGCCCGGACGCGCTATCGACCACCATCAGTTCTTGCTCCGCGCCGCCACGAAACAAGCCGATCATCAGCAGCACTACCGGCGCGGCCAGCACCAGGCCCGCGTACAGCGTGGCGAACACTTTGCGGCCAAAAAAACGCTCCACCTCGCGCCCGAAGAGGAACAGCATCGCCATCTCGATGATGAACGAGAGCGACGGCCCGTGCGCGAACGCGTAGGTGACCACGCGCCAGAGCTGGACGTGGTGCAGCACTTCCACGCTCGAAAATCCCATCCACGGCAGGGGGTCGAAGATATTAAAGCCCCGCAGCAGGCAACAGGCGACCATCGCCGTGACATGGACGACCACGAGCAGAGTCGTCACATGGATCGGCCGGCCGCCGACCCAGAACAACGGCTGATAATCGTCCGAACGCTCAAATCCGATCATGGCAACCGCGAATCGTAACGGAAAGCTCCGCGTTCCACAAGGCCAACGTGCAAGGAAACTCTTGCCGCGGTGCCCGATTCACTCCCGCGACGCCAGCGGCGCGGCGATGCTTTCGAGCGATTGTCCCTCCGCCTTGACCCCGATGCACACCTCCACGACCGCCGCTCCCACCATCAGCGCCCCTCCGAGCCCGTAACCGCCGAAGAGCCACGCCTTCGATCCCTGCTCCATCAGCAAGCCGAATAACGCCGGCGCTCCCACCCCGCCGACGAGCGTGCCCACCGCGTAGAACAGCGCGATGGCCAGCGCCCGGATTTCCAACGGAAAAATCTCGCTCACCGTCAGGTACGCCGAACTTGCCGCCGCCGAGGCGATGAAGAAGATGATCGTCCAGGCCGCCGTCTGCGTGGTGGCGGTCAGCATTCCGGCGTTGAACATCCAACCGGTGACCGCCAGCAGCACGCCGGAGAGCGCATAGGTCCCGGCGATCATCGGTTTGCGGCCCACCGTGTCGAACAGGTGCCCGATGAGGATGGGGCCGCCGGCGTTGCCCAACGCAAAGATGAACAGATACCAACTGCCCTTGCTGGCCGGGACGTTGTAATACTTCTCCAACACCTGCGCGAAGGTGAAGAAAATCGCGTTGAAAAAGAACGCCTGCGCCACCATCAGCGACAGCCCCAGGAAACTGCTCTTGCGATGCTGGTGCACGATGGCGTGCCAGATTTCGGGCCAGGGGGTGTGCGCACGCTCACGCAGCCGCGTCTTCGGACCCTCGACCGACGGCAGCCTGTCGGGATGACGGTCGGTGACGGTTTTCTCCACCTCGGCCACGATGCGTTCGGCCTCGTCCTTGCGGTCGTGGACCATCAACCAGCGCGGGCTTTCGGGCACCCAATGGCGAAAGAACAGCACGACCAGTCCCAACATCGCGCCGATCCCGAAGGCAAACCTCCAGCCTAGCCAGACCGGCAAGTACCGCGGGTCGAGCAGGACCACGGTGGCCGCCGCACCCAGGGCCGCGCCGATCCAGTACGTGGAGTTGATGATGAGATCGACCTGCCCGCGGCAGCGCGCCGGGATGAGTTCGTCGATGGCGGAGTTGATGGCGGCGTATTCCCCGCCGATGCCCGCACCCGTCAGGAAACGGAAGGCGGCGTAGGAGGCGAAGTTCCACGAAAACGCGGTGGCGGCGGTCGCCAGCAGATAGAGCAGCAGCGTGACGTAGAAAAGTTTTTTCCGGCCCAGCCGATCCGTGCCGTAACCGAAAACGAGCGCGCCCAGGACGGCCCCGGCCAGGTAGAACGACGCGCTCGCGTTCACCTGCAGGTCGGTCAGGCCGAGCGCGGCGTGGTTTTTGAGCGTCACTCCCAACGCACCCGCCAGCGTGACCTCCAACCCGTCGAGAATCCACGTCACGCCGAGGGCCGTCACGATCAACCAGTGCCAGCGGCTCCACGGCAGCCGGTCCATGCGCGCGGGCACGTCGGTTTCGATCCATTCGCCTTCGGCCATCGGGGAAAGTGTCGCGTGATCACGGAGTCTGAAAAATGCGACGCCGCTGAGGTGCAATCGCGGGTCTAAGCGTCTTCAGATGGGTCTTTGTCCGGTCCATCGTGGAACGCAGCGGAATATTTATATCAATTATGATAAATCAATATTGAGAAAACGTTGTGCCCGGATCTTTTGCCGGTGGCCTTCCCCGGAATTTTGACCCGCGTCCTCTGCGTAGATGCCGACCCGCCGGTGAACGGCTGGATTTCTGGTCCGGCTTGTGCTCAGCAACGTCTGTACTTCCTCCGCAGAGAACCATGTATCTTCCTCGCCAGCGCGGCCTTGCGCCATCCCGAAGTCAGCGGGGCTTCACGCTCATCGAGGCACTGATCGCCATCGTCATCCTCATGGTCTTTGCGCTGACCTCGACGATGGCGCTGAATTTCTTCGACGACCGGGCGGCCCGCAACCGCAACACCGAAGCCGCCCGGGCGATTGTCGATGACTACGTCAATTATCTCCTGAGCGACTCCCTGGCCGCTCCCGCCGTCACCGGCGCGGGCACCGACCTCGACGGCGACGGCATCGCCGACGGGGTGCCGTGCACATCGATCCTCGGACGGACCGTCCCGGCCAGCATCCCGCTGATCGTCACGCGCACCGCTTCGCCGACTTCGATTGTCACGGGCACGCTTTACTGGCGCGTGCAGAACGTCGGCATCGCCTACGGATGCGCGTCGGACACGGACCTGGTGCAGGTTAACTTCACGCTGCAATACACCTACCGCAGCCAAATCTTTTATTACAAGGTGATTACGTTCAAGGCGAACACCTAGAGCATCATCCTTCACCTTTTCTCCCATGCGTGCATCCTTCATGCGGCGGTATCGTTCCGAAACCGGTTTCAAGCTGGCGGAACTGATGGTGGCCGTGGGCATTTTTGTCCTCGGCGGGGGCGTCGCGTACCCGCTGCTGGTCGGCGACCTGTCGCTCTACGTGCGCAACTTTTCGCTGAATAAGTCCGACAACTCGTTGCGTTACAGCCTCCAGAAGCTCAAGCAGGACATCGACATGTCCATCGAGCCGCCGACGCTCGTGAACTACAGCGTGAGCGGCAGCGCCGGCGTCCTCACCCCGCAATCGTCCTCGACCGTCTCGGCACCGGGCATCTTGCTGTGGGTCAGCCTCGGGCCCTCCTACGACATGCAGCCGACGAGCCCCAGCAACACGTCCGTGTCCGTCACCAGCACCATCACCCTCAACCGCCGGGTGAACACCACCGCCTCGGCCAGCGATCCGTTCCCCAGTTCGCCCATGCCGCAGATCGGCGACCGGCTGGTCATCATGTCACCGACCCCCTACTCCACCGGCATGGCCGACACCGTGAACATGAACGGTGTGGCGATCTCGAAACCGGGTCGGCGCATCGTCAACGTCAACGGCACGACCAGTGGCAAGGTCACCGACAACGGCGCGCCGAGCCTCACCGTCGTACTCGACCCGGCTGGCACCGCCCTGCCGACGACCATCACCGGTCCGCAGAGCGTGGTCATCGTGCGCGAGGTAGCCTACGCCGTGACCACGATCAATGACGCCGGCGGCAACCCCGTCGAGCGCCGGTTGATCCGCTACCCGAGCACCTACGACATGACGAACGCCGTCACGCTCATCCGCGACGTGGACCCGGCACCGTTGGAGATCGATCCCAATACCAACGCGGTCATCCAGCCGTTCAACTACTACAAGCTCAGCCCGACCTATCCGCTCGGCACGGCGGCCGGCGGACGCGCCAGCCTGTCGCCGCTGGCGATCAACCTGCCCGTGCGCGCGCTCGACTACGCCAACGCCATCACCACCCGCCAGAATTCGGTCTCCAGCGAATACAACGTTTATCTGCGCAGCAGTCCCCAAATGGCCATGAAGGTCCGGCTCGACTGAGACACCGTTTTCCCGTTCCGCCCTCCGCCCACGTCCAACCCGCCGTCTAAACCACTCCCTGCCTATGCGCGCTTCCAACGTCTCCCCCCTCTTCCGCCACTGTCGGTCGCGTGGCAGCACGCTCGTGGTCGCCGTGTTCGTGATCGCCCTCCTGGCCACCTTCATCGGGCTGGCCGTGGACTACACCTCCACCACCGCGATCGCCACCCGGCGCGGGACCGACCTGACCAAAGCCCAGGCGCTCGCCAACGGCGCGTTGGAGGTCGTCTACAAACGCTGGCAATATTACATGGCCTCCAAGCAGGCGGGCACGATCCCGGTCACGCCGAACGCCTCGAACTACACCAGCGCCGCCAATCTCCAGCCGCTCGCCAACGCCGTGCTGCCGACGCTCCAGTCGGCGGCGGCTCCCGGCGGCTTCACCGTCACCAATCTGACCGTCACGCCCGTGGACCGCACGGACACGCCCATCGTCAGCCAATACGGCGGCACCAGCACGACCCCGGGTTCCGCCAGCACCGGCTCGATGAACAACGTTCCCGGCTGGATCGCGCAAAACTACTCGTACCGCATCCGCGCCACCGTCGCCAAGGTCAACGATCCGACCTTCAGCGTCACCGTTTCGCGGTATTTCCAGCAGTCCAACGCCTCGCTTTTCCAGGCGATGCTTTTCTTCCAGAATGACTTGGAACTCCATCCCGGTGCCGCCATGACCCTCTACGGCCTCGTGCACACCAACGCCAACCCGTACTTCGTGGCCGGCAGCGGCGGCAGCCTGAGCTTCAGTTCCGACGTGTCCTACCACGGTAACGTCGCCACGCTCAACCCGGCGTCCACCCATCCGAACAACTTTTACACGAAGCCTGACGGCTACGTCGAGGGGGTGACCCAGACACTCTACAACCAGGAGAGCGGCACCTGGAATGCCTACAAGAACCCGGTCTACACCACGTCGATGAACGCGCAGCTTTCCAACGTGCCGTCGCTCGATCCGCTTGGCACGAGCGAGGCGAGCGCCGTGGACCCCAACAACGGCAACGCCTCGGGCACGCACGAGATCATCGAGCGGCCCGTGCCGGTCAGCGCCACCAACCCGTCGGCGAACACGTCGGTCGCCGACCCGGACGCCTTCGCCGCGCACCGGATCTTCAACAGCGCCGGGCTGCGGATCATCATCAACCGCAACGCCACGGGCCAGAAGGTGCGCGTCTACGCCCCGACCGACATCGTCAACAACCCCGAAAGCAGCACGGAAATCGTCCCGACGGGCTCCGCCGTGCCCGCCAACCAGAATATCGCCGACCAGGTGATCGCCGCCATCACCGTCGATAACGCGGGCTCGATCTACGATTTCCGCGAGGGCCGCACGATCAACGCCGACACCGTGGACATGTCCAAGCTCACGCCCGCGCTCAACGGCTACTCCGCCTACAACGGCGTCGTCTACATCACCGATGCCACCAACGCCGACAGCAACGGCAACACGGGCAACTCCGACGCGATCCGCCTGCGCAAAGGCGGCGCGCTGCCCGGCTCGGTCAACAACGTGCCCAATGCCAGCGGTGTCGAGGGCCTGACCATCGCCACCGACGGCGCGATCTATGTGCAGGGCGATTACAACACCGGCACGACCTACGGGCCCGACGGCCTCGGCAACGCCGTCACGACCACCTCGCAGCCGGTGTCCAACCAGAACAACGACCCGACCCAGTACACCGTCAGCGGCTACACGCAAAAGCCGGCGTCGGTGATGGGCGACGCGGTGATGATCCTTTCCAACGCCTGGTCGGACACCAACAGCTCGCTGGCCATCGGCACCCGCAACGCCACGCCGACGACCATGAACTCCGCCATCGTCTCCGGCCAGGTGCTGACCACCAGCACGGTGGCCAGCGGCGGCGCGCACAACTTCCCGCGCTTCCTCGAAAACTGGGGCGGCGATAATTTCACCTACCACGGTTCCATGTGCGAATTGTACGCCAGCACGCATTTCACCGGCAATTATGGGAAAGCCAACGTGTATTCCCCGCCGAACCGCCGCTGGTTCTTCGACAACAGCTTCCTCCTGAGCCCGCCCCCGGGCAACCTGCGCACGACCACCTACGCCCGCGGCCGGTGGGTGCGCGAATCCAACGATTTCAGCCTGTGAAAACGCGGGTGGCCCTCGTGCTGACGGCGGTCTTGCTCGCCGGGGGGACGCCCCGCGTCGGCGCACTCGACTTCATCGTCCATACGATGACGGTGGAAGAGGACGGATTCACGAAAGAGCAGGCTTACGTCGCCAACAACGCGAGCACGAACGTCCTCTTGAGCCTGCCGCCGCGCTGGAACCGGGTCGATGCCGCCGCGTCGCTGACGCTGACCCCGCCCGACATCAACAACAGCCTCGTGCGCCTGGAAAAGTCGGCGCTGGCCCCGGACACGCCGTTTAGCGACAAGGGGCTCGACACCTTCCGCCGGCGCGCCCAGGCGGAGGTGCCGTCGGGTGCCACGGGACTCAAATGCGTGCAGGAACGCGTCAACCCGCTGCCGATCTTCGGCTGGAAGGACCACGAATTTTTGTTCGAGTACGAGTTCTTCGGGCAAGCGTACCGGCGCGGCGTGCTCTTCGTCAATCTGAACGCCCGCGAACAACTCGTGCTGACGTGCGTGGCCCCGGCGGATCAGTTCGACCGGGTGCACGACGCCGGGCTCGACGTGCTGCGGAGTTGGCAGGTCGTCCCGGTGAAGTGAGCCGACGCCCGGGAATTACTCCGGCTTTGTACCCGCGTGGCTGACCTTGTTGTCCTTGCCGAGGTCCGTGACCTGCGGGCGTTCACCGTCCGACGCCTTGGTCCAGCCGACTTCGTTGCCCTCCCCCGTGATCGAGATGCTTGACACGCTCTCTACTGACACCGTGTTGCCATCGCCGCTGATCGTGAGCGCGTGGCACGTTCCCTTGATCGTGACCTTGTTGCGGCTGCCGTTGACGGTCACGTCCTGCCCCTCGGCGTTGAAGGTTTGCGCCTCTTTGCTGTTCTCGACGACAAGCAATTCCTTGCCGCTCTTGGGAGGCACAGCGGGGACGGTAGGCTCACCCGCCGTCACCGTCACGGGAACGAGTGCGAGGACGGCGGCGAGCAGCAGGAAGGCGTGGCGGGTGGTTTTCGTGGTCATGGCAAAAAAGGAATCGCGCGTGCGCTCCGGCGCGGCTGGAACTTGCCACCTGCCGCCGCTGGAGGTATGCACTCCCTTGTCATGCGAACCAATTCCAAGAACGTGTCCCCGGACCGGCGTCCCCGGTGGACGTGGCTGATGGTTTCGGCGGTGGTCCTCGGCCTGACGCTGAGCGCCCGGGCGGACGGGACCGTGGCCGATCTCGACCGCGACAACGGCCTGCCCGACGCCCAGCTCGGCGCGCCGCTGCGGTCCTTCCAGGGCCTGACCAAGACGGACGACCTCGGCCGTTTCCAGACGTATACCCGCCCGGTGGACAAACGGCGCGTCGAAGGCGTCGAGGTGACCGGGATCACCTACAACTTTTTCAAGGAAGAACTGTATTCGGTCGATATCGATGTCCAGGGCACCGGCAACGTGAAGAAACTGCTCAAAATCCTCGAAAAGAAGTACGGAAAAGACCACACGCTGGAAACACGCACCTACCCGAAAACCAGTGCGGAACTCGAAATCCGTGAGTGGGCCGGCAAACGGGCGTATTGCCTGTACAAAAGCGCTTCGGACGACCGTGGCGCGGTGCTGGTCTTCGTGAACCGGCCAAAGTGGGATGAACTGGAAGTCCCCCGCCGTGAGCGGGAAAATCAGGCGCGCGACAAGCTCAAGGGCAGCTTCACGAACGGGGATTTCTGAGGTTCAACCGCCGAGGTCCCCGCAATAAAATCGCAGTGCCTCGACCACGCCGGCGCTGTAGCCCGCTCCGGCGACGTAGCCGCCCGCGGCACGCACCGTTCGCTTGACGGTCTCGATGGAATTGCCCGGGCAGGCGACGTGGCCCGCGTGCTCGCCGGTCAGCATCGGGATGTCGTTCTGGTGATCGCCGATGGCGAAGATCGATTCGCGCGGCACGCCGATCTGGCGGCCGAGTGCGGCCAGAGCCGTGCCCTTGTCGTAGTCCTTGTGGCAAAAGCTCAGGTAGATCGAGTTGCGCTGGTACGAAAAATCCGGCACCTGCCCCCGGAGCCCGTCCACGAAGGCGACGATGGCATCCATCTCCGCGTCGTTGGTCGCTACCAGTCCGGCGAGTTCCTGCGGCTCACCGCAACGGACGGCGGAGTGGCGTGAGTAGCGCAATTCGGCGTGGGTCTCGCGTTCCACGAAACCGATGATCTCCTTTAGCAGCGGGACGGCGGTCTCGAAGAGTTCGTCGTGACGCCGCGCGCAGACGGCGTTCCAATCGCCGAGGTCGCACCAGCCCCGGCCATTGGCGTCGGGTTGGTGGATCTCACGTTCGGCGGTGATGGCAAAATCGGGGTGGATCGGCAGCGAAAACACCTCCAGCCCGTCCACCAGCCAGGGCAGCGAGCGGCCGGTGTTGATCGCCCAGCGCACGCCGCGCCCACGCAAGGCGGTCAGAGTTTCCACCAGCAGCGGGGAAAACGGCGTCGGGCTTCCGTGCTCGACGAGCGTCCCGTCAAAATCCGTGCTGATGAGGAGAACAGGCGCGTGCATGGGGACAAGGATAAGACAGGATACGTCGTTGCGCACCGTTGCGATGCTTCGCACAACCCCTGGAATGGTCCTTCCTCCTTGCAAACCCACAGGCTCCAGCCAGAGTAGATCGTCCTACTCCCAGCCATGAAATCCGCTTACGAACTTGCGATGGAACGCCTCGAAAAACAGGCGCCCACGGCCAAAATCACCGACGAACAGCGTGCCGCCATCGCCGAGATCGACTCGTCCTACAAAGCCAAGATCGCTGAGCGGGAGGTTTTTCTCCAATCCCAGCTCAAAAAAGCCGTTGCCGCCGGGGACGCGGGTGAAGCGGAGGAGATTCGCGTGCAGCTTTCGCGTGAGCTGCGCCGGTTGCAGGAGGAGTGTGAGCACAAGAAGGAGAAGGCGCGCAGGGAATAGCCCGATCAGTAGGGGGACGGCCGTCTGCGGCGGAACGCGCACGCCATTTGCTAAATGTACTGTCTCGTCATGTCGGCTCCCATCCTCCCGGCCGTTTACTACGAACGGCTCTTCGACGTTTTTTCCTTCATCGTCGGCGCGATGGTCGGGTCGTTCCTGAACGTCTGCATCTACCGTTTGCCGCTCGGCATGGCGGTCAACAAGCCCAGTCGTTCGTTTTGCCCCAACTGTAAGACGCAGATCAGGTGGTACCACAACCTACCCGTGGTCAGTTGGCTCGCGTTGCGGGCGAAGTGCGCCTACTGCGGCAAGCCCATCGCCGCGCGCTATCCACTGGTCGAACTGCTCACGGCCATCCTGTTTTTCGCCGTGTGGCGGCGGTTCAGCGACGTTTGGCTGCTCGTTTTCCCCTACTGGATCTTTGTCTCGTTGGTCATCGTCGCCACGTTCATCGATTTCGATCACTTCATCATCCCCGACGAGATCACGCTCGGCTGCGTGGGGGTGGGCCTGATCCTGAGCTTTGCCATGCCGCAACTGATGGGCGAGGAAACGCACGCCTACGGACTGCTGTGGTCGCTGACGGGCGCGGTGGCGGGCTACGCGTTGTTGTGGGGCGTGGTCGAGGCCGGGAAACTGGCATTCGGCAAAAAACGCGTCGTGCTGCCCGAAACGGTGGAGTTCACCTGGCAGCACACGGCCGGAGGGGACGCGGAGATGAGCATCGGCGGCGAAAAAGAGCTTTGGAGCGAGTATTTCATGCGGCCGAAAGATCGGCTCGTGCTCCTGTGCGAGCATCTCAAACTGGCCGGACGGGAACACGCCACCGCGACGCTGAACTGTTTCCACGACCGGCTCGAACTCGACGGCCAGACCTACCCGCTCACGGAGTTGGAGACGTTTTCCGGCCAGTTGAAGGAATACGTCTTCCCGCGCGAGGCGATGGGTTTCGGCGACGTGAAGTTCATCGCGGGCATCGGGGCGTTCCTGGGTTGGAAGGCGGTACTTTTCACGGTGGCCGCTGCCTCAATGGTCGGGTCCGTGGTGGGGGTGACGCTGCTGCTGCTCGGGCCGAAAACGCGCTCGCTCAAGATTCCCTTCGGCCCGTATCTATCCGTCGGGGCACTGGCGTGGATGTTCGCCGGGCCGCCGCTCGTCGGGTGGTATCTCGGGCTGATGGGGCGGTAGTTTTAGCCACAAAAGGCACAAAGAACACAAAGGGTAGGACGGCAGAAACATGCCGTGTTCTTCTTTCCCTTTTTGTGTTTTTTGTGCCTCTTGTGGCTAAATCACTCCGCCGCAAAGGACTCCACCCGCAGCAACGCCGCCGGCGGCATCACGCACGTCAGCCGCAGGATTTCTCCGAGCGCCGTTTGCATCTGCCGGTGACTGGCTTTATCGAGCATGAACACCAACTGCGCGCGGCCCGCCTCGTCGTGCGTCTCGGGCTGGACCACCGACGAAATCCCGATCCCGTGCGCGCCCAGGATGCCCGCCACCTGCGCGAGCACGCCCGGGCGGTCGTCCACCGCCAGCCGCAGGTAATACCGCGAATTGATCGCCTCCAACGGCTGACATGTCCCGTACAACCCGTGCGGGGTGAACCCGTAACACCGCCGTTCCCCGCCGATGGCGACGGCCGCTTCCGCGAGGTCGCTGATGACCGCGCTGGCGGTCGGGTCCTGGCCCGCGCCGCGTCCGTAAAAGAGTGTCTCGCCCACCACGTCGCCGCGCACGGCCACGGCGTTGAACACGCCCGACACCGACGCCAGCACATGCGTTTTCGGGATCAGGGTCGGATGCACGCGCACCTCCACGCCGCCGCCGTTGTCCGGTCCGCCGTCGGCCTTGATGATCGCCAGCAGCTTCACGCGGTAGCCGAGTTCGGCCGCGAAGCGAATGTCCGTGGCGGTCAGTTTGTCGATGCCCTCGACGAAAATCCGGTCCGTCTCCACCCAGAACCCGTACGCGAGCGACGCCAGGATGATGGCTTTGTGCGCGGCGTCCCAGCCATTGATGTCGAGCGTCGGATCGGCCTCGGCGTAGCCTTGCGCCTGCGCCTCGGCAAGCGCCTCGGCGAAGTCCAGTCCGGCGTCGGTCATGCGGGTGAGGATGTAGTTGCTCGTGCCGTTGATGATGCCGTGGATGCTGACGATGTGGTTGGCGATGAGCG
>CAZZYS010000067.1:0-16398 GCA_964658285.1 uncultured Verrucomicrobiota bacterium | reverse complement strand
GAGCACGGCGGCGAGCGTCTCGGCCTTGTCCGGTCCGGCGACGAGGAACATGATCGCGGCGGCGTTCTTCAACAACGGCGGCGTGAACGTGATCCGGTACGTCGTCATCTTCTCGACGTAGACCGAAACGACGGGCGCGGTTTCCCGTAGGGGCGTGGTGCCGGGGAAAATCGACGCCGTGTGTCCCTCCGGCCCCATGCCGAGCAACACGAGGTCAAAACGCGGCGGCCCGTCGCCACCGAACGCCACGATCTCGCGCCCATAGTCGGCGGCGGCCCTGGCGGCGTCCCCTTCCTCGCCGTGGATGCGGTGAATGTTCCCCGGGGGCAGCAGGTCGCCGAGTTTGTCGAACATCGCCTCCTTGGCCATGCGGAAATTGCTGTCCTTGTGGTCGGGCGGGACGTGGCGTTCGTCGCCGAAAAAGAAGTGGGTCTGCGCCCACGGCAGGCGTTCGCGGAAGGCGGGTTCTTCGGCGAGCAGCGCGTAGAGCACCTTGGGCGTCGAACCGCCGGAGAGTGCAATCGTCGCGGGACGGTCCGAGCGGACGGCGGCGACGGCGCGGCGGGTGAGTTCCTCGGCGGCGGCACGCGCGAGGGCGGCAGGGTCAGCGAACACCAGGAGGCGGCGAGCAGCAGGGTCGTTATTCATGGAAAGAATGAATCTCGCAGACTCGAAGCATCCTTCATCCTTTTCCGCTCAACGCTTCGGCGGATGAACCATCTGCGCGTTGAACTTTTCGATGCGCTCGGATTCCTTGGCGAACAGCGGAGCCGTGGGATCGAGAATGTCGATGCTCTTGATGTGGTCGCCTTGCGCGATTTCGTTGACGATGTCCTGGCCTTTGGTCACCTGCCCGAAAATCGTGTGATGGCCATTGAGCCAAGGCGTCGGGACGTGCGTGATGAAGAACTGGCAGCCGTTGGTGTTCGGGCCGCTGTTGGCCATCGCCAGGAGGCCGGGCTTGTCGAATTTCCCGGTGTCGCCTTTCTCATCCTCGAACTTGTAGCCCGGGTCCCCGACGCCCGTGCCCTTAGGATCGCCGCCCTGGACCATGAAGTCGGCGATGACGCGGTGAAACTTCAAGCCGTCGTAAAATTTCTGTTGCGCGAGGTTGAGGAAATTGGCGGCGGTCAGCGGCACCTTGCTGGCGAAGATCGTGGCGTCGATGTCGCCCTTGTCGGTGTGGATGACGACGCGCACGTCCGGCACCGGCGCGGTGGCGGCGGCGGGGCCGGGACTCTGCGCGCGAGCCGGGGAAAGCGCGGCGAGCATGGCGGCGGACAGGACGGCGAGAGAGGGGAGGAGACGGTTCATGGATGGCAGGTTTGGTTCACGATAGGGGATCGGAGCGTGAGTTCAACCGGGACTCGCCACCGGTCCGGCGGGGCGATAAATTGAAACCTGCAATGAAAACGATTCGAGATCGCTGGTTGTGCTGTGGTTTGCTCGCCGCAGGATGTCTCGCACTGTCAGGTTCGCGGGGAGAGATGCCGACGCAACAGGATAGCGACACTTCCGAGGATGATTATATCTTCACGGCGCTCCGGCACGACGACTCGGTTTTCGCCACCACGATGACCGGCCTCTACCGGGCGGCGGTGAGCGACCGGGTCTGGCACAAGGTGCCGCTGCCGGAATCAGCCGGGATTGGCGGTTATTTTGCTCGCGAGGCGGTTCCCGCGTCCCTCGTGATTTATTACCACAGGATATGTTGGCCGATTCCTCCGGTGGATGGCGAATCCGGGTTGTGGGTCTCCAAGGATTCGGGACAAACCTGGGAACTCACGGCGGTCGGGCGCGTATTCCGCGACGTGTTCATCCAATCGGGCGGGGATCTTTACGCTTGCGAACAGATGCTCACGCCCGAGCCACCCCCGAACGTGGACAAGGAATCTTTGATGCGGCTTTCCGACGGCAAGGGCCGAAGTGGTTATTCTTGGTACCGCTATCTGGTTTCGCACGACCTGGGCAAGACGTGGCGCGATCTGTCCGAGGGGCTTTCCCCGGCGTGCAGCTACAGCGTGTTCCGCGATCCCGCCCACCCCGGATTGATCCGCCTGATGGGCGCGCCGGACCACATCAGCGTGACGACGGTACACTGCTTCGAGGCCGACGATCAGAACTACCACTGGAAGGAAATCTCGTGGGAAAAATGGCACGGCGAACCGGTCGAACGGAAAGACGCTTTTTGTCCCGGTTCGGGCAGGTCCGATGACCTCGGGGCGAGCGCCCACTTATCCACACTGTTCAAATACCCTTTCCTGAAATGGGGGAACGGCCTGAGCCTGGATGCGATCCAGATCGAAGCCGAAAAACCCGCGTACACTTTCCGCCAGCACGAGCCGATGCCCGTGGCGCTGAAGGCATCCTTCATGTTCCCGCACAAACCCGTGCGGTTCGTGGACAACGAGGACGAAACGGTTTGCTGGGCTCTGTACGGTTACCCCGACGGCGGAGATGTTTTCCAGGTACACAGCAGAGCCGACGAACTGTCCGACGGCATGGATGACCACGAAGCCGAACTCGCCGTTCTCAGGGACCAGCCGGCAACCCGCGTCATCACGCTCGACCGTGAACATCCTTACCGCCGAACGGTCGATCTCGCCAAGCTCTACCGGTTCCCCGGTCCCGGCAAATACCTCGTCCAGCCGCGCAAAGACTTGTGTCAGTTTTTCAAGGAGGACGCAGGCTTCGCCGGGCAGGTGATCGAGGTAACGATCACGCCGTAGCGCGTATCAGCCGTTTGTTTCCATCCTTTTGCATTTTGCGTTTTGCTTTTTGCCTCGGGTCTTCGTAGGTACGCGTTGCCCATGACGGATTCCAAGAAAACCCGCGTCGCCCTCGTGCAGATGCGTTGTTCGCCTGACCCGAACGAAAATCGCGCCCGCGCCGTCGAGAAAATCCGCGCCGCCGCCGCGCAGGGTGCGAACATCGTCTGCCTGCCCGAACTCTACGCCTCGCAATACTTTTGCCAGGAGGAAAACCACGCCCACTTCCAGCTCGCCGAAACCATTCCTGGTCCGTCGAGCGAACTCCTCTCTGCCCTCGCGGCCGAACTGAAGATCGTCATCATCGCCTCGCTTTTCGAGCGGCGCGCCGCCGGGCTGTACCACAACACCGCCATCGTGCTCGACGCCGACGGCGCGCTCATGGGCCGCTACCGCAAGATGCACATCCCGGACGACCCGCTGTACTACGAGAAATTTTATTTCACGCCCGGCGACCTCGGCTTCCGGTCGTGGGATACACAAATGGGCAAGCTCGGCGTGCTGGTATGCTGGGACCAGTGGTTCCCCGAGGCCGCTCGGCTCACGGCGCTCAGCGGCGCGCAACTCCTCTTTTATCCGACGGCCATCGGCTGGCACCCCGGCGAGAAAGAACAGTACGGCCACGGGCAGCACAGTTCTTGGGAAACGATCCAGCGCGGCCACGCCATCGCCAACGGCTGCTACGTCGCCGCCGTCAACCGCGTCGGTCACGAGGCCCCGGCGGGCGGCGCGGGCATCGAGTTCTGGGGCCAGAGCTTCCTGTGCGACCCGGCGGGACAGATTCTGGCGAAAGGCGGCATCCACGACGAGGAAATCGTCGTAACAGACATTGACTTCGCGCGGGTCGAGGAGCAACGCACCCACTGGCCGTTTTTGCGAGACAGGAGAATCGAATCGTACACGGACATCACCCGTCGCCTCATCGATTAAGTGAGCGTGGCTCGCGTTTTACCCGAAATCGACCGGTCCCGCGCACGAAACGCTTCCCGTTCACCGCGCGACCACGCTAAAATTTCGTTCGCCATGTCTGCGTCCTCCAGCAGCCACACTCCCACGCCAGACACTCCCGCCGCGCTCGGCTACCGGATGCCGGCGGAATGGGAGCCGCACGCCGCGACCTGGCTCTCGTGGCCGCGGCCGGAGGGCATCTCGTTCCCCGGCGGCGGCTACGAACGCGCCGTGCCCGCGCTCGTGAAGATGGTCGCCGCGCTGGCCGAGAGCGAACCGGTGTGCATCAACGTTTGCAACGAAGACCACGAGGCCGCCGTGCGGAAACATCTCGCCGTGCTGCCGGACGGTTACGCGCACGTCCGGTTTTTCCACATCCCGACCAACGAACCCTGGTGCCGCGACCACGGGCCGATCTTCCTGACGCGTGCGGACGAACCACGCGTGGCGGTGCTCGATTTCGACTACAACGCGTGGGGCTGGAAATACCCGCCGTTCGACTTCGACGACGCCGTGCCCACGCGCGTGGCCGAGACCCTCGGTGGCCTGCCGGTGCATCGTCCGGGCATCGTGCTCGAAGGGGGTTCCATCGACGTGAACGGCTCCGGCACGCTGCTCACCACGGAAAGCTGCCTGCTCAATCCCAACCGCAACCCGACCCTCAAAAAGGCGCAGATCGAGGCCGTCCTCAGAGACTACCTGTGCGTGCGCAACATCCTCTGGCTGGGCGACGGCATCGAGGGCGACGACACCGACGGGCACATCGACGACCTCACGCGGTTCGTCAACCGCACGACGGTGGTGACGGTGATCGAGGAGGACGAGCACGACAGCAACCACGAGCCGCTCCAGGCCAATCTCCACCGTCTGCGCGAGATGAGCGCGGAGGACGGCGCGCCGCTGCACGTCCTGACGCTGCCGATGCCCTCGAAGATCGTCCGCGAGGGCCAGCGCCTGCCGGCGAGCTACGCGAACTTCTACATCGCCAACAAGGTGGTCCTGTTGCCGACTTTCAGCGACCCGCACGACGCGTGGGCGGCGAGCGTGTTGCGCCAGGCGCTGCCGGGACGCAAGATCGTGCCGATCGATTGCCGCGAACTGATCTGGGGACTTGGCGCGTTCCACTGCTTGACGCAGCAGCAGCCGGCGATGGAATGAAGCCGCCCGGCCGCGCTCACGGGCGCTGGAGAACGACGATGCCGCGCGTCTGGCGGTAGAACAGCCGCCACGCCAGGGAATAAAAGGTGGCCTTCAATGCGCCGCCCCGGTAACTCGCGTTTCCCCATCCGTCCGCCCGCGGATAAATCCGCGCCGCCGTGAAGCCGACGCTTCGCGCCACGGCGATGATGTGGGCCGGGTGCATGTCCTTTTCCGTGACATCGTAGCGCTCCGAGACCTCGCGGGCGGCGGCGGCGTGCCCCTTGTGCGTTTCGTCGGCGATGCAAATGCCTCCGGGTTTCAACGCCTGGAAAACGCAGCGCAGGGCCGCCGCCTCGTCCACGGAGTGATGAAGCGAACCGAAAAACACGGCGGCGTCGATGGGCTCCTCCAGGGTGAAATTCTCCACGTCGGCGGCGAGGAAACGGGGAGGCTCGCAGTCCGCGAAAAGCGGGTGTTCCTCGGCCAACTGGATCGCGTGCGGCGAAACGTCCAGCCCGATGGTCTGGTAGCCGCTCTTTTGGAGAAACCACGTCAGCCAGCCCGTGCCGCAGCCCGCGTCGAGCACGCGGGCGGGTGGGGTCGGCAACAGCGAAAGGATGGCACCGACTTCCATGAGCATCGTCCCCCGGGCGGGATCGCTGAAGGGCTTGTTGATGGCGTGGCGCCGACCCTCTTCGCCGATGGTTTCGTAGTAGCTTAATTCCCCGGGCCTTGGCATGGCGGCGATGATAGACGCGCGCCTACCGATGTCAACCGCCCGCCGCCCGTCGGTGGCGGGGTGTCACGGCCTCACTTTCCTTTCGGCGTCTCGGCGGGCGCGGGCGGTCCGCCCGGCTTTTTGTCGCCCGGCAGAGGCGGCGCGTTGGTCAATACCTTCGGCCTCCAGACAGGCTTGCTCAACGGTCCCGTCGAGGCGTACTCGAAGAGATCGCTCACCGGCGACAACACAAGTCCGGGTAACCCGCGCGTGTTCAGCCAGACGCGGAAGTTCATGGTGTCGTTCGTGTAACCCAGCCAGCCGCGGCCGAACAGGCTGAAGCCTCGTCCTTTCACTTCCATTTTGTCGAGGTAGATCTTGCCGCCGTCCGTCAGGAACGGAGCCGACGCCTGGTGCGCCTCGTCGAAACCCAGCCCGGGCAGCAAAGCGCTCAGAATTGGCGATAAAGGACCCATGAATGGAATGGAGAACACGTTGCCGTGCTCCACGTTCAGCGTTCCCGCCCCGTGCAGCGAGCGTTCGTCGGTGCCCCGGCCGGTGAAATTGTAATTGCCGGAAAGCTGGCCCTTGGAATTATCGTAGTCGAAATATAGTTTCGTCAGCCGCGCGAAATCCAGGTCCTTGAAGTCCAGCGCGGCCGAGTATTCGTGCGTGCCGCCCTTGCCGCCCAGCGCGAGGTTGAGCGAGCCGTGCGCCTGCCCGTTGAAAATCTCGCCGTGCACATCATTGAGCCACATGCGCTCTTCGTTGAAAACCACCTGCCCGGCGATGTCCTTGAAGGGCAGCGTTTTCTTGATGAACACGTAGTCCATGCCGCCGGGGGCCTCGACGTTCGTGACGAGATGGGAGTTGCGTCCACCCTCGAACTGCAGGTTGCCGTTCAACACGAGCGTCGGCGGCCGGCGGAACCGGAACGGCTGGACCGTATGATACACGTCCGGGTCGAGCCACACCCCGACCTGCGAGAGATCGAGACCGCTGCGCACGTTGTCCAGACGCATCTCGTGTTTGGCCAGGTTAAAGGTGACCAGGTCGCCGGTGGCGGTGCCCTCGTCGCGTTCCAGGTTGACGTGGCGCGCGGAGAACACGCCGTCCGCGAAGGCCACGTCCATCTTCAGGCTGTTGATCCCCGTGCCCCGGTAGCGCGTGCGTCCGAGCGCGACCTTGCCCTCGGCGTGCAGCGTGGCGGCGTCGGCGAAGGACGGGCCGGCCGCGGTCAGATCGACCCGCGGCGGATCGTGAAATTCCAGCCGGTTGAGCAGGGCCTGTGCTCCGGCGGGCAGGAGGGCGAAAAACGGCACGGGGTCGAACGTGCTCGTCAGGCGCAAGCGGCACGCGCCGGGCTCACTGAGGGCGTCGGCGGTGAGCGTTTGTGGAGCGGTGTTGCTGCCGCCGCCGGGCCGGGTGATGCGCAACCCGCGCAGGTACCAGCGTTCGCCGCTCCACGAGAACTCGGTTTCCCCGCGCTCGAACTCGAAGTCCCGGTAGACGAAGCGCCCGAGCGCGAGCCGACCGGTGAATTGCATGGCGGGGGGAGGGGCCGGCGCGGCCGGTTCGTTGGACGCCGTTTGCACGCCCGAGGACGCCGCGGGCACGGCGGCGGTCCGGCTGCCGGGGCTGGCGCTGCGGCGGGCGGCGGACCCGGTGCCGAAACGCGTGCGCCCTTCGAGCTGGAGCCGGGGGGAATCGCGCAGGATCAGATCGGTGAACAGCTTCGGGTCGAGAAATTCCCGCGCGAAGGTCAGCAGGTCGAGGCTGCTCTGGACCTGGAAATGCGCCTCGGCCGTGTCGGGGTTGAAATCGCCCTGGGCCGCGAGGGTGCCGTGGTCGTCGGCCAGTTCGCCCTGCTGGAGGTGGAACGCCCCCGCGCTGTAGTCCATCCGCGCCAGCAGCCGCGCCACCCGGCAGGAGCCGCGCCGCAGCGATTCGCCCTGGAGCGACGCCGAGGCGCGCAGGCTGCCGGGCTGCGCGAGATCGCCCTGGAAACGCACTTCCAGCCGGGGCGGGGCGTGTTCGGGTTCGATCTTTTCGAGTTCGTCGATGCAGTTGCGCACCCATTGGCGGCGGCGGGCAGCCTCTTCCTCGCTGGCGGGGTTCGTGCCCATGCTGAAGCTCTGCGGGTGCAGCAGCGACCCGGAGGCGGACAACTGCAAGCCGTAGAACTCGCCGTCGGCCTGGCTCACGCGCACCTCGTCGGGTAGGAAATCGATCTTGGCGGAGAGCCGGCGCAGTTTGAGTTTCCTCGCGCCCTGCGGACCGGCCATGTCCACGGGCAGAGTCAACCGCGCGCCGCGCAGGTCGAGCGAATTGAGGAAAGGCTTGTGCCGGATGAACGCGACCAGGTCGATGTCCACCGCGACCTTGTCGACGTAGATGAGCTGGGTGTGCTGCTCGTCGAGGAGGTAGATGCGGACGTTCTCGGCGGTGAGGCCCTCGAAGGGGTTGAGCGTGAGGCGGCGCGCGGAGAAATCGAGGCCGCGGTGGCGGAGTTCGGCGGCGAGTTGGGCGCGCCATTTGCGGGTGAAGCCGCGGTTGTAGACGTACCAGCCGCTCCAGAAGAGCCCGCCGAGGAGCGCGAGCACGACGGCCAGCGCCGTCAGCCGACGGAGCCATTTCCGTTTCTTGGGCGGTGGCGGTTGGGCATCCTCCATCGGGGCGAAACGTAGCATGGTGCGTTCCGGTTGCGAGTTGGAAGAGTGGCGGGCGTCACGTTAATTCGCCACCAAAACACTTTCTCCTTCCCTTCGGGCACGCGCGCTGCTAGTTGGTCAGTTCCGTGGTTCAAGCCAATTGCCGGACACGGTTCACGGCGGCGGATTTCGATTTCATCGTCCGCACGCTTTCACGCTCCCAGAGGGACGCTGTCTCTCTCGTCAAGCTCCTCACCGACGCCGACGCGCTCGATTCTCTCCTCGACCACGAGTCGTTGATCGACGCGATCCTGTCGCAAAACGGCCATCTGGCTATTTCGCCGCAGTTGTACTTCTACGTTTTGACCAGACGCGTGTTGCGCCGCGCCGGGATCGAGGATCGGCCGCTGTGTGATTATCTGGCGTCGCTGCTCGATGAATTCAGCCGCACCGCCGCCTTGCGCCCGCCGCCCGGGACCGAGCCGGCGGCGGCCAATCGCGGGACGATCTATCTGTCCGATCTCCTGCTGGCCTTGCGCGACGCCAACCCGACCCAGACGTTTTTTCTGCGCGCGCGGCTGGGCGATTACGCGTTGTTCCTGACCGGCATTTTCCATGAGAACATCGAGCGCCGCCGCACGCGCCGGGGCGCGCCGGGGTGTTCGTTTTACGAGGCGATGGGCCGGGACTCCTACCGGGCCGTCGCGCAGCACGAGGTCGCGCGGCACCGCGGACTGACGGACGTTTTCAACGGGCTGGCCGAGCAGTTCCACGAAGTCAGACTCGCGCTCAACCAACTAGCCGACCGGCTCTTCAACCTCGGCGACGACGGACTCTCGACCACCGGCGCGGGGCTCGCGCTGCTCGGTTGAGTTTTGCAACCCCCATGAACCCGACCCTCTTCAGCGAAATCCAGCGGCTGTTCGAGCGCACGTACGCCACGGTGGGCATCAACCTCGAAGACTGCCTCATCGACCAGCGGCGTTGCGGACAGCTTTCGCGGCTGGCGGGTGCATCCGCGCGCGAACTGAGCGAACTGGCGCGCACCTTCCTGCGCACGGCCGACGGGCAACTCCACGTCGGCATCTATTATTCGCGCTGGCTGATCGAACAACTCGAACGTCACGACCCGCGGGCGGGTTTGAACGACACGAACATCCGCTCGCTGGTGGCGTTCGTGGAAGAGATCAACCACGCGCTGCACGCGGCGTTGAACTTCCAGCGCGGGATGCGCGCCATCGGCAGCGAGGAGTTCGCGCGCAACCTCGAACTCCAGGCGCAGGTGGACACGTACCTCGTGCTGCTGTTGTTCGTGGCGTTTTTCCGCAAGGCGCAACGGGTCTCACGCCTGGACCGGCGCTGGCTGCGGTTCCATCTTTTCGCGCGACACGATCCGCGCGCGTACAGCGACCCGAATCTACGCGGGCGCTACCTCGAAACGACGCAACTCGCCCGGCGGTACACGCGTTACCTCGACACGATCAACGGCCTGCGGCGTCTGGACGAAATCCGTGCTTTTCACGCGCTCGATTATCCGGCGAAGAAGCAGCGCATCCTGGCCCTGCCCGCGCCCGCGCCGCGTCACGAGACGCCGGAGGCGGAACTTTAACACAGAGACACGGAGGCACGGAGACCGGAGGAGCAAGGCAGAAGGGGGGACGGATTTATTCCGAGCTTCTTTTCTTCCCTCCTCCGGTCTCCGTGCCTCCGTGTCTCTGTGTTAAAATTGCCCTTTCGTTTCACTAGCAGTTTGCACCGCACGCCGATTTCCGGTTTATTGGCGGCGTGTTCACCCTCACCGTCCTGGGCAGCGGCAGCGCGGGCAACTGCGCCCTGGTGACGACCGACCACTGCCGCCTCCTCGTGGACGCCGGCCTCAGCGCGCGGCAAACCAACGACCGTCTCGCCCAGCTCGGCCTCGCCCCCGAACAACTCGACGGCGTGCTGCTCACCCACGAGCACGGCGACCACTGCCGCGCGCTTGACGTGCTCTGCCGGCGGTTCAAGGATGTGCCGATTTATTGCAACGCGCTGACCGCCGAAATTTTACGCCGCGACAGCGAGTGCCTGAAGGCCCACCGCCACTGGCGCGTGTTCACGACGGGGACGGATTTCGAGGTCAAGGACGTGGCGGTGCAGACCTTCGCCGTGCCGCACGACGCGGTCGAGCCGGTGGGCTACATGTTTCATCATGGCCGCGCGGCCCTGGGTTACCTGACGGACCTCGGCTTCGCCACCAAGCTCGTCCACGAACGCGTGCGCGAGGCGACGACGCTGCTCATCGAGACCAACCACGACACCGCCCTGCTCAACGCCGACACCAAGCGGCCGTGGTCGGTCAAACAACGCATCACGAGCCGGCACGGGCACCTTTCCAACGAGGCGGCGGCGGCCGTCGTCGCGGAACTCCTCGCCAAAGGGGCGAAGCTGAAACGCGCCGTGCTCGGGCATTTGAGCCGCGATTGCAACCGACCCGAACTCGCCGTCGAGACGATGCGCCGGCAGGGCGGGGAGGGGGCGGTGGGATTGGAGATCATCGTCGCGTCGCAGAGCGACATCAGCGCGCGTTTCGTCGTCGAGGAACGGCCGGCGGACCCGCCGCCGGAGCCGGTGAGCGAGCAGGCGGGGCGCGTCGGCGAGGAAACGCCGCCGCGAGTCGTTCGCAAGCGCAGCGACCTGTTGCAACTCGACCTTTTCGGCACGGCACTGGCCTGATCCGTTGCGCCCATGACGCCGACCGACGCCGAAACCCTGCCGGAACTGCCCGCCGACCCCCGGATTCGCACGGAGGTGCAGGTGATGTTTTTCGACACGGATTGCGCGGGCGTCGTGCACAACATCGCGTACCTGCGTTTCATCGAGACGGCGCGCACGCTCCTGGCAGGTGAACTCGGCATGAGCCTGCCCGAGATGGCGCGCAGCCAGCAGTTCCCCGTCGTGGTCCGCACGGAGATCGATTACAAGCGCCCGGCGGTGCTCGGCGACACGCTGGTGACCGAGGGTTGGCTGGAACGGCTGGAGCGCATCCGGTTCTGGTGCGGGTTCACGATCCGGCGCAAGGGCGACGACGACACGGTGCTGGTGCATTGCCGGCAGATGCTCGCGCTCGTGCAAATGCCAGCGGGCAAGCCCGTGCGAATGTCCGACCAGTGGATGGAGCGTTACGGACACCTGCGACACGGCAAACCGTCCGAGGAAGCCGCCAGCAGCCGGAAATACGGCGGGCAGGTGGGGTGAAGACAATTTTTTGACAAACGATTCACGGCATCCTGACAACTGCGGGTCGGGCAGGGAGCATGGTCCTGGTGACCCAACCAACACCATGAAATCCATCGCCCTTGCCCTCGTTCTGCCCCTGGTCTGTGCCACGCCCGCGTTTTGTCAATACTACCAGCCGACGCCGGCGATTCCGTCCATTTCCGTCTCGGGTTCCGCCGAGGTCAAGGTGGCCCCGGACGAAGTTTACCTCAGCGTCGGTGTCGAAACCCGCGATCCCAAACTCGCCGTGACCGTGAAGCAAAACAACGATCAGGTCGCCAGCGCGCTCGCGTTTTTGCGGGAGACGGGCGTGCCGGACAAGGATATCCAGACCGACTTCATCAACATCGCTCCCGAATACCGCAAAGACACCGATACCACCGTCGCCACCTACATCGCCCGCAAGTCGATCCAGATTCGGCTGACGAAGCTCGACACGCTGGAAACCGTGCTGACGGGCCTGCTCGCCAACGGGATCAATCATGTTCATGGCATCGACTTCCGCACAACAGAGTTGCGGAAATACCGCGACCAGGCCCGGCTGATGGCGACGAAAGCCGCCAAGGAAAAAGCGACCGCCATCGTCACCGAACTCGACGCGAGCCTGGGCAGGGTTTCCAGCGTCAACATCCTGGATTACGGCGGTTCCTACGGATTGATGAATTACTGGGACCCCTACGGACGCGGCTACAACCGCTCGCAGATGAGCCAGAACTCCGTGCAGAACATCAGCGGGCCGACCGGCAACGAAAGCGACACGGTGTCCATCGGGCAGATCAGCGTGTCCGCCACCGTGAACTTGTCCTTCGAGGTCAAATAAGCTCAATCCCCCCAGAACATCCGCAGCGGCCCGTGCGGTCCGAACACCGGGTCGTTCGCGGGCAGGGGGACCTGCGCGATGTTCACGTCCGCCTGCGGACGCTCGCCGGGGTGGCCGCGCAACAGATCCCACTTCCGGCCGTCGGGATACGCGCCCACGATGGCGAAGTCCGCGCTCGACCCCAGGTTGCAATGCGCCACGCCGGCGGGGATCACCACCACGTCGCCCGCGCCCAGGCTGATCGTCGTCCCCACGTCGCCGTCGCCGCCGAGGCGCACCGTCGCCTGCCCGGCGTACACCCCGAGGACTTCGTGGCTCGTGGAATGGTAATGGTGAAATGGATAGACCCCGTTGCGCCATTGTCCGCGCCAGTTCCAGTAGTTGAAAATCTGCTCCAGCGCACCCGCCGGGTTTTCGGACGGCAGCCGCAACGCGCGCCGGTACCACATGACCGGCAGCCGGATGTTGTTGGGGATCGAGCCGTTGTCGCGCAGGATGGGAGTTTCGATTTCCGGGTTCGTACTGACGCGCGTGCGGTGCGGCAGATCGGCAGGGGTGGGCGGCGTGTTCACAGAAAAAGGATGAAGGATGGAAGAGGAAAGACGAAAGTAGGGAGATTCCTGCATTCTTTCCCATGATTTTCCACAAGCAAGAAGACGACCACGCCGCCGCCCGCACCGTGCCCACGCGCGCGGAAATCCCCGCCGCCGACACCTGGGACCTCACGCCGCTCTATCCCGACGTGGCGGCGTGGCAGGCCGACCTCGACGCCGTCCGCGCCGACTACGAACGCCTCGGCGACTTCAAGGGCCGCCTCGGCCGCACCGCGCAAGACCTCCTGGACGCCCTGGAGTTCGACAAGACCCTTTCGCTCAAGATCGAGCGTCTTTATTCCTACGCTTCCCTGCAAACCAGCGAGGACGGCAGCAACGCTGATTTCCTCTCGCGCGAGGCCCAGCTCCGCAACCTCCTCACCCGCATCGGCGAGGCCAGCGCGTTTTTCGAGCCTGAAATCCAGGCGATCCCCGACGAGACCTTCGCGGGCCTGCTGACCGACCCGGCGCTGGCCCCGTGGAAGACGCGCCTCGAAAAGATGCGTCGCTTCAAGCCGCACATCCTCTCCGAAGGCGAGGAACGGCTGCTGGCCCTCGGTTCCGCCGCGCTCGCCGGGCACCGGGAGACGTTCGGGCAGTTGACCAACGTGGACATGAAGTTCGGCACGGTCCGCGACGAGAACGGCCGCGAGGTCGAGCTTTCGCAGAGCAGCTACTCGTCGTTTCTCCACAAGCAGGACCCGGCGTTGCGCAAGGCGGCGTTCCACCAGTTTTACCGGGAGTTCAGCGACCACCAGTTCACGCTGGCGTCGGCGTTGAGCAGTTCGGTGAAGGGCGACGTGTTCCGCGCCCGCGCCCGGAACTTCCCGTCGGCGCTCGAAGGCGCGCTTTTCTCCGACCGCATCCCGGTGAGCATCTACGACAGCCTGATCGCCTCCGTCCACGCGAACTTCGAGCCGCTCCGGCGTTATTACGCCCTGCGCCGCCGCGTGCTCAAGCTCGACACGATCCACCAGTACGACACCTACGTGCCGATGGTCGCCAACGTGCAAAAGAACACGTCCTTCGACGAGGCCACGCGGCTGGTCGTCGATGCGCTCGCGCCGCTGGGGGATGAATACGTCGGCATCCTGGAAGAAGGGCTGACGCGCGGGCGGTGGTGCGACCGCTACGAGACGAAAGGCAAGCGCAGCGGGGCGTTCTCCTCGGGCAGTTACGGCAACCCGCCCTACATCCTCATGAACTACAAGGCCGACGTGTTCACCGACGTTTACACGCTCGCCCACGAAGCGGGTCATTCCATGCACACATGGAACTCCCAGCGCGCGCAGACCTATCAGGATTATGATTACCCGATCTTCCTGGCGGAAGTGGCGAGCACCTTCAACGAGGAACTCCTCACCCACCACCTGCTCGAACGCACCGACGATCCCCGGATGCGCGCTTACCTCGTCAATCGCCAGATCGACGACCTGCGCGGCACGCTCTATCGGCAGACGATGTTCGCGGAGTTCGAGAAGATCGTCCACGCGATGGAGGAAGCCGGCGAACCGCTCACGCTGGATTCCTTCCGCACGACCTACCACGAATTGTTGGAAGTGTACTTCGGGCCGGACTTCGCGCTCGACCCGGAACTGGACATCGAATGCCTGCGCATCCCGCATTTTTACAATGCGTTCTACGTTTACAAATACGCCACCGGTATCTCGGCGGCGGTGGCGTTGTCGCAAAAGGTGCTCCACGGCGGCCCGGCGGACCTGGAAGCGTACCTCGGTTTCCTGAAATCAGGCGGCAGCGAGTATCCGCTCGAAACTCTCCAGAAGGCGGGCGTCGATCTGTCCACGCCCGCACCGGTGGACGCGGCGCTGGACCTGTTCAGCCGCCGGTTGACGGAACTGGAGACGCTGCTGGCGTAGCGGACGCGGCGGGCGGCGGGGCCACCGGCGTCGTCGGCGCTGGGGTGGGCGAGGGGGCCGGTGCTGCGGCGTCGGTTGGCAGGGTGGACGCGGTCGCAGTCGGAGTCGGCGAAGGCGCGGTGGTCCCGGGCACTCCGTCCGGCGCGGGTGTCGCCGGTGGCGCGGGCGGGTGGGGGTAGTCGATCTTCACGTCCCTGGCATCCAACCCCCTGATCCGCCATGCGCCGACCAGATCACGCACGAGATCGAAGCCGAACCGCACGTTCCCATGCTCGAACGTCGCGCCGGTGGTGTTGTAACGAGCGTTCACCTGGAAACTGTAGCCGTCCGGGGTCACCTGGGTGGCAAGGTCCGCCGGGGCGGGCACGATATTTTGCAGGGGGTTGGGTTGCACGGTGGTGACCACGAGCGGCGGAGCCGTGTTGGCGCTCTGGAGCGGACCGAGCGGCTTGAAGCCGGCAAAGGTCGCCTTCCGGTCGTTCGGGGTGAACGATTTGGCGAACTCGGGGTCCAGGCGCGAGTCGATGCTGTCACCGGCCCAGCTTTGCGAGATCGTCCGCAGGGTGTCTTCGCCGAACGCCATCGCGGCGGGGCGTTGGGTGTTCAGCCAGAGATTGTAGAAGGGTTGCGCGCCGAGGATGAGCACCATGCAGCCGTACGAGATAATCGTCACGAGGATCGCCGACCAGACGCGGCCATTGGTGCGGCGGTGGGCGACAAATTCCAGCACGTCGTGCGACAGGATGACGTAAGCGGCGGTCAGCAGGTAAAGGATGCCCAGGGCAATCTTGGGCATGGACTCGATGGACGTGTAAACCGGCACGTCGGCGATGCCGGTCGCCTTGAATTTCGGGGCCGCGTGGTAGGAGGCGATCATGCCCACGACCAGCCACAGGCCGGAGAGGAAGTCGATGGTGGCCAGGACGTAACGCAGCCAGCCCCAGCCGACCCACAAACCGATGAAAAGCGTGCAAACCAGGACCAGGCGAGCCGTCTCGACAGGAAGAATCTGGTCCATGCTGCCGATCATCACATGGCTCATGGGCGGCCAACTGATCTTGCCCGCCAACAGATAGAAGGCGGCGTTGAGGCCCTCTAGCAACATCGTCAGCAAGAACAACGTCCAGAGGATGCCGAGGCCGCGTGCCCAGCTCTTTTCGTTGCCGAAACTGGCGGCGTAAGTCCCGGGCGGACGCGCCGACGCGCTCGTCGTGGTCGGCACCGAGCGGATCGTACCCGCCGGACGGGTCCCGGCCGGACGGTCGGGCATCGAGCGGATGCGCTTCGGACCGGTGGTCGCGGCCGGGACGGTCCTCGGAGCGGGCGAAACGGGCGTCGGCGAGGCAGGATCGGGAATGTCGGACGGCGGCGTGGGATCAGCCATGATCGGGCAAGGATGCACGCGGCAGGCGCGGCGAGTCAAGCTGCGGTGTCTCTCGGGCATTTTACTTCGAGGTGCAGGGGACTTTCAGGAGCGCCAACGGCGCGGTCTCAGTGCAAGTGGAGATGTACAGCGGATGGCCGTCGCCGTCGTCTTTCGGGAGCGCCAACGGCGCGGCTTCAGTGCAAGCCTGGGGCAACGCCCCAGGGAAAACGCGTGAGAGCCGTCAAGCCCTGAGGGGGCG
>CAZZYS010000066.1:0-16599 GCA_964658285.1 uncultured Verrucomicrobiota bacterium | reverse complement strand
CTAGCTCCCTCGAATGACGTAGCTTGGGCAACGGATTCTGATCGTTTGAGTCCCCCACCAACATTCGCGGAAGCGATTGATGTGCTGGGGCTTCCCCACCTTCGAACGCATCCTGCTGGTGTTCTGTTTCGGTATGAGCGAGCACAAGTCTCCCAACAGCATCTCCCACGAAGTTTGGATGCGCTCGGCTTCCCACCTTTTGCGATGGAAACGGACTGCGCACGCCCACATGGGATGACGCGCCGGACGAGCGATGGGGTTGCCGGCTTGCCTGAAGTGGTCCACTCCGGTTGTAATCTGAGCAGGACGGAGTTTATTAATTTAGAGGTTTTGACATGACAGACACGATCAACATCGCTACACTGCTTGCCCCCGAGCGGCTGCGAGGAACCGTGGTTTCAGCCCTCGTGGACGGGCGCACTTTCCAGAGATTCGCCCGTGGCGACGACCAACCAGAGGATCTCGCAGTCGATCTGCTGCGCAAACACGATACCGGCGCAGTTCGCAACTCTGTTTTGGCTGGCGTCAGGGATGTTTGGCTCGTGCTTCAGGAAGCTCTGGTTCAGCCAGATTGCGATCCCGATGCGCCCGCACGGAAGGGATCGCTCCCGTTGGGCGAAATTGTGAGTCACTTCGGTGCTCTGCTGAACCGGGCCGCTCCCAAAGAGCTTGAGGCCCTTCCTTACAGCTTGCTCGAGATTGTTTTGCACCCAGACGCTGACCGCGTTTTGTACGGTCCGTTGGTCCGGGCAGCACTAGCTTATGCTCACAGTGAGCGGAGGGCACCGTTTTGGGAAACACAGGCTGCTGAGGAACTCGTTCCAGGCTGGGCTTTTAAAGCCTTGGCTCAGATCAACGCCGAACATCCGCGCATTTTGCGATTGTTGGTATTGTGCTGGACAAAAGCCCTCGCTAAGCAAACGACGGCCGATCCGGTGGTTATCACAAACGAAATCGCGAGCAAGCGCAAAGACCCAGCGGCTTTCCGGCGCGAACTCTGGCGGTCAGTGGTGGTCAGTGCCCGCAGGCTAGACCAGTATGAGACGTTCACATCTAAATGGGAAGGGGTTGCTATGCACTCCACAGAAAAGCATGCACTTCACTCTGAGCCCATTATTGAAAGAACGTCGGCGAGTCGCATTGCAACGTGGGTACAACGCAAGAAATCGCTCCAGAGAAATGCCTTTTTGAAACATGTGCATACCTTCTATGGCGGAGGATATCCCGTATCGCTTCCGAGCAGCAAAGAGCCGCTAACAATTGAGGTGCAATATCTTGGTGGTAAATTTGTAACGAGGAAAGCAGATCAGATCGAATTGCATTTGGGTGCGGCTCCCCTTTCGGCAAACGAGATACAACAAAAGGTTTACGATGAAATTTATGTCGTGCAGGCAAAAGAACAAGTTGTCGAGCACCTGATGCTCCCTGAATCCAGCACATTATCAGATTTTGCCACTTCGCATATGCGGACTGCTCGCACGGTTGAAGTTGGTGATGAACCGGGGGAACACGCTGGAAAGTGGTGCCAAACCCTGAAGGTTGATTCGGACATCAATGACACGCCTTTTCAGCACGCCGTCAACTTAGCGATGCGTAAAGCTGAGCAGCTTCTCCAGCAGACATTTGTCGACATGGCAAAAAGATCTGATGAAGATGCCGTGCTCCTAAAAGAAGCACTTGATGCTGGAAGTGTGTCATGAGCAAAGAAAGTATTTCTGAGTTGGTGGACGCGCTGACGTCCGCGCGTTTCTATCTCGAGAGTTCACGCGCAAATGAACTGCGCGCAGCCGTCCTTGATTCTGACGCTTCTTTGGATCGCTTTTCATCCCTCTTGGCCCCAAGTGAGCTCGGAGCAATAATGCTTCATGACAGGGAACAAGAAGTTCCCTTCAACGGTTTTACTACGTTGCCCTTGAGGCTAAGAGAAGACGCAGAAGCCCTGCTTGCCTTAACTCGCGAAAAGGTTCCGGGTATTTCCAAGCATCCAGCACTTAAAAGTTTCTTTGAGCAATGGCTCAAAACCCTTGGTAGCACTGAGCCGGATTCTGTTTCCGCTGATGAAATCACCGAAGCTGAAAAGCGCGCTGGGCGAATTGCAGGAATGGCCGCAGCTCACTTTTGGTCGGGTGAGGTCGGCAGTCTAGAACCTCTGGTGAATCTGCGGCTGCGAGACAGTGACGGAATGCTTCTGTTTGAAACCCTAGCTTCATTTCACGAGATTGCGTTCACCATGAGCGGCATGCTCGACATCCTCAATGGAATGGCAACTCGAATGGCAGAAGGTCATTTGAAGGGAGCAGTAAAGTTAGATTTTCCTGCTGGTACCCGCTTGCTCCTGACTAAGATTTACGAGTCAACTCACGGGTTAGAGCAAGCTTTAGGCAAACTCCTGCCCGTGGAATTGTCACCACCCACAGAAGTAGAAAAGCCTTTTTAACTGGCCCCAGTCAACTTGCCTCCCGCCAGTTTCGCTTTGGCTGTGCCCTTGCACTTCAGCCTTGCCCCCAGCATGTGGCGGAGCCGCCGAGCGGTCGCCCCAGCCCGGAACGGACAAAGCTGGGGCGAGCCGTGAGTCTGCGAGCGGCAGTGAAGCTGCCGGGTGGCAAGTCGTTTCGAGTCGCTACGCCCCAAGCGGGTTCCAGTCGTGCCCGCTCCGCCCACGCTGCCTGATCAGTTGCCGGGCGCGGGTGGAGACCAAGGTGGACCGTCCCGTCGGGGGCAAGTCGCTGCTCGCCGACCGGCGGAGCGATGTGGCCGTGGACCTGGCGGAACACGTCACCGGAAAAAATGCGTTGTAGAATGCCGCCACCAGACTGATTGATCGCATCGTACCAAATCGGTCGAACCCCGAAGAGGCCGCCTGGCAGTCCCGTAGACCCCCTAAGAAATGAGAGTTGCCGCGTTCTGGAAAATGGCGTTGCCGTTCGTCGCCACCGCGCTGTTCATCGGCGGTGTCGGACCCCTTCTTGTACCACCGGCCGACGCGCAGGAGGAACTGGCGAGCATCCGGGTCGCGGTCACCTGTCCCCCGGACGAACTGGCGGCGGCTACGACTCAGGACGCGGTCGCCGCGGCGCTTTCTCACGAGGCGCGCGTCGAGGTGCTCGACCGCGCCCAGGTCGATCTCGTCCTGCGCGAGGGGAGCCTCGGCGTGCTCTCGCAGGATGCCAACCGCCGCACGCGGCTGGGCCGCCTGCTGGCGCTGGATTATTTCGTGAACCTGCGCCGCGCGGCCGGGGGCGACGCGTCGCCGTGGGTGATCGAGGCGGTCAACGCGCAAACCGGCGCGCCCGCCGGCAGTGTGACCGTGGCCGCCGTGCCCGGACCGGAGTTGGCACAGGCCGCGGCCCGGTTCGTGCGCGACACGCTGCTGGGAAAAACCGTCGCCAAGCCGGACAGCGTCGGCTCCCGCCGCGTCGCCGTGCTCGACTTCGGCCTGGCGGAGGATGTCCGCAACGTGAACGGAGCCGCCGCCAGCTTGCGTCTGAGCGCGGAAATGCGCCGGACCCTCGGCCAGCACAGCAGCGTGCTCGTGCTCGACCGCGACCTCTGCCAGCAAGTAGCCCGCGAACACGAACACGCCGGTTCGGGGCTCGCCAACCCGCCGGACGCGCAACTGCCGATGCTGGGGGCGGACTTCATCGTGACCGGCGAGGTGGGACATGCCCCGGCGGGGGGTTCGCTCGCACTCACCCTGACCGTATTCGATACGCACGAGGGTCGGCCGCTCGGCGCACATCGTTACCCCCTCGCCGACGGCAACGATGCGCCGTTGCCCGCTGCTGCCCTGGAATGGGTCGGGCACGTCCTGCGCGTGGACGGCGCGGTCCCCAGGCGCGCCCGCCAGGCTTCCATCCAGGTGGAGGCACTGGAGCCTTTCTACCACGGGATCGCGCAGTTTCAGGCGGGCCACCCCCTCGAAGCGACCGCGGATTTCCAGCGGGCCTACGCCCTCGACGATCAGTTCCGCGACGCGATGCTCTGGGAGGCGCGGTGCTACGATGCGCTCGGCCTCGCGCCGCTGGCGGAGGGCGAACGGCGCTACGTGGCGAACGAACTCCCCGGCCACGGAAACGCCGCGACCGGCCCGGCACGCCCGGAAGAAACGGTGACGTTCCTCGGCCTGGCTGGCCGCGCCAGCTTGCCAGGCCGGGCCGCGGAAAACAAGGTCGAGATGCTCGCCATCGACCTCCTCGCCGGTTTGGGCGGCGGACCCCGGCTCCGGCTCGCCGGTCATCTCGCGCGATTCCGGGAAGGGTACGACGCCCTCGTCGGCACGCCCGACGCCGGCGGGGCGCGTTGGAGCGAGGCGACGGAGTTTCCCGGCGGGACCAGTCTTTACGGCGAGATCATGCCGCCCGACGCGAGCGGCGGACGCCGGATCGCCTGGCAGGTGGTCGATCCCATCAGCGGCCAGGTCCGCGCCCGTGCCGAAACCGCGCTCGACGCCGATCCCGCGAAATGGACCGAGGCGTTGCGCCCGGCGCTGACGGCGCTCTGGCGATCCTCCCTTCCCGGCACGGAGGCGGCCCCTGCCTCGCCACCCGGACCGCCGCCGGACCTGCCGCCCGCGGCCAAACTCGCCGCGCAGGTCGCCTCGCACGGGGGCATCACCGCGAACGTCATGATCCTGAGTCTGCTCCTGCGCGACCCGCAGAGTCCGCTTTTGCTGACCCACACCTTGTCCAAGGGCGGCGGATCGGGCCCGAGCCTCGAAGCGTACCTCAACTTCGCCGTGCGGGACTATCTGTTGGCGAAACTGCCGGCGGACGCCCCCGTGCGCCCGTGGTTGGAACTGGAGCGCATCGACAAGTTCCTGCCCTACGACGGCACCGGCCGGACGTTGAGCGGCGACTACGCCTTCGACGCGCACGCGGCGCTGGCGCGTTTCGCCGCCGCGCACGCCGACGACGCCGTGGGCTGCCTGGCTGCCTACCAAGCGCTTTACGACCAGCTCGACACCATGAACCCGGTCGAACTGGCCGAACAGTTGGAGCGCTTGGAAGCGCGGCTGGCTCGCTACGGGGAAAAGGACCTCGGCCAGTATCGCTGGCTGACGGCGATGACCCACGCCCTGCGCGTGACCGCGCAGATCGCCACCGGCTGGCACCTGGAGCTGTTGATGCCCACCGACACGTACCCGCAGATCCTGCGTGTCGCCTTCGGCGACCCCCGCGCCAGCAACCGCGACGACGGCAAGCCGGGCGTCGATGAACGCGGAGGCTGGCGGACGATGGAATGGGGAGACACGCCCGAGTCCGTGCGCGATTCCGCGCAGGAGGCGCGCGCCTCGCTGGCGGTGCTCGGGCGCGGGGACGCCCTCTACCGGGTGCCCGCGCGGTGGTTGCAGGATTACCCTTCTTCCGGCGTGATCACCGGCTTTGCCGTCAGCACCTTGCACGAGATGAACTGGTCCCTCGGACGGCCGATCCTTTCCCCGTTCGACGCCGCGGCCGAGCGGGCGCACTACCGCGACATCGTCGCCTACTGCCACCGCAACCTGTGCGAGCACATCGACGGCGCGCGCACTCCCCAGGAACTCGCCTACTGGGAACGCTGGGTCCACGACTTCGTGCGCAACCTCTGCGAATGGGGCTACCTGGACACGGTGCCCGACGCGGAGTTCGAGACCATGCGCACCGCCCTCGCGGCAAAGGTGCAGGCGAGCGCCGACCGCCTCGGGGTCAACGGAACCTACCGCCAACAACCGCAGGAACTCGATTGGCGGCAGTTCGTGCGCCGGCCGGCGAAACCGGTCGGTGATTTCGAGAACCTGTGGGGTTTGCCGCAAGTGTTCTACGACCGCGACGCGCTGCTGGCGCGGGTCCGGCAGGCCGGGGAACGCTCCTGGCAGGGCTCGCCGCTGACCGACACAACCTGGAGCGAACTCGTCCACGGCAGCCCGCTGAAGACGACGATCACCCGCCCGGAGCTGGCCGCGCTTTACCTGCCCTACCTGCCCCTGCTCGCGGAACGTTTCCCCGGACCGGACCTTTCCTACAACGAAACGACGTTCCTGTTCGACTTCGGCTACACCCTGATGTGCGGCGGCAAACTGGCCGAGGCCGAGGAGGTTTTCGCCGCGGTCCTCCGCGTGCCCGAGAGCGATCTGAACCGCTTCGCCGGCGGCCGGGAAGTGCGCGCGAACGCCGCGCTGGCCTCCTGCCTGATCTGCCGCGCCGCCGGCCGCAAGGCGGAGGCGCTCGCCTTCGCCCAACGCGCCCTGGCGCTGGCCGGCGGGCGGCGCTTTCGCCTCCTCAACTACTCCAACCCGTCCGACAACGATACCCCCGACTCCAACGACGGCCGGGCGCTGGCCTCGCGCCTGAGCGCCGCGCTGCGCCCCGACGCGGACACCTCCCTGCCGCCGCAGGTCAGGGCGACGGTGGTCCGCACGCCGAACCTCGCCAACTCGGAGGTGACGTTCTACTACCGCGTGCCGGTCGATTACCGCCCGGACCAGGAGAAACCCTGTCCCGTGCTGGTGCTGGTGCCTGCGCCCGGCGAGGAGGCGCTCGACTGTTGCCTGGACGCCAGCGCCTGGGCGCGCTGGGCCGACGCGCAGGGAATTTTTCTCGTCGTGCCCGAGTTCATCCAGGGGTATGACGGGGGCACGGGGCCGGAGGTCGCGGCGCAGTTCCAGTGCGCGCAGGTGTGGTCGGGACGCGCCACGCTGCAAGCCGTGGAAAACATCCGCGCCGCCGGTTACCGCGTGGGGACGGAGCGGCTGCTGATGCACGGCTTCGGGGGCGGCGCGCAATTCGTGGACCGGTTCGCGCGCTGGGCGCCGGAACGTTGCGCGGCCCTGTCGATGCACAGTTCCAGCCGCTGGTCGTGGTTCGACTGGACGCCGGGCCTGCAAAGCCTCGACCGCCTGCGCGGCGTGCCCTGCTGCGTGACCGCCGGCGAGCGCGACCAGCGCCGGCGCGACGCGGCGGTGCAATGGGTGACGCTGGCCCGTGGCGCGGGCATTCCCGTGACCTGGCAGGAACTGCCCGGCGTCGGCCACGGTCCCACCCCGGAGATGGAGGCCGCGAGCCGCGCCTTCCTCGCCGCGCACACGCACGACGCTCCGCCGCCGGCCGCCGAAACGCACCCCGCCACCCCTTGATCCCATGCGAAATTTCCTCCTGCGTTGCGCCCTCCCGTTCCTGCTGGCCACCGCCTTCGGCCGCGCGTCGGCTGCGGAATACGAATGGGCCGGCCAATCGCTCGGCAACGACCGCGTGGCGGACTTCCGGCTGTGGGTTCCGGACGAGGTCGATGTGTTGCGCGCGGTGATTGTGCTGGTGCCGGGCCTGAACAGCGACGGCCGTCCGCTGGCCGGAGACGCGGATTGGCAGCGGCTCGCGCGCGAGCAAAGTGCGGCGCTGCTCGGTTGTTCCATGCGCGGCCAGCAGGGCGGCGCGTATTGGGAAGCCGAACGCTGGAGCGGGGCCGTGCTGCTGCGCGCCCTCGACGAACTGGGTGGCCGCGCCGGCCACCGGGAACTCGCCACCGCGCCGCTGGCGATGTGGGGACACTCGGGCGGGGGTCAATTCAATTTCAACTTCGCCTGCTGGAAACCCGCGCGGGTGTTGGCCTTCGTGGTGAACAAGGGGGCGTACTACACCGGTCAGCCCGGCGAGGCGGTGCGGGCGCTGCCCGCCCTGTGGATCGTCGGTCAGAACGATACGGACCAGCGGGCGGCAAACATCACCGGCCTCTTCGTCGAAAACCGCCGCCTGGACGCGCACTGGGGCCTGGCCCTCGAACCGAACGCCTCGCAGGAGGTAGGTCACACGAAGGAACTCGGGATCAGTTTCCTCGCGTCCGTCCTGCGGGCGGCGGGAGGCAACGACAAGTCCCGCGCCGCCGTCCCCGCGGAGGGGGCCTGGCTCGGCGACCTGACCACGCACGACATCCGGCCGGAATCCCGGGCGACGCCCGCCCCCGACGGCAAAGCTCGGTTGAACTCTTGGCTGCCGGACGAAGCCGCCGCGCGGGCCTGGCAGGCGTTCGTGAAGGGAGAACGATGAGGTCTCAAAGGCAGCCGTCGATGCGGGTGAGGTGGACGGCGCTCTCCGAGCGGCGTTGGTCCCGGTCGCGGCGCGGCCGCCTGAAGTTTTAGACGCCTGCGGCGTCAATCAGACCAATACCGCTCGGAGAGCGCCATCCACCTCCGAGTTTGAGGAAAATCGCGCCGTGACGCGAATCGAGAACCACACCGGTCGGTCGTGAAACGAATCAGACCGCAAGCCTATGGACGCAACCACCTCCCCCGATGCCGCCTACCCCCTGCGGGTGTTCCTGGTGGAAAACCATCCGGATACGCTGCGGTCGATGCGCATGTACCTGGAACTCATGGGCCACACGGTCCTGTCCGCTTGCACGTCCGTCGAGGCCGTCGCGGCCGTCCCCGACGCCCGGTGCGACGTGTTGATCTCCGACATCGGCCTGCCCGACGGCGACGGCTGGGAGTTGCTGCGCACCCTGCGCGAGCACGACCACGCGCCGACTTTTGCCATCGCCATGAGCGGCTTCGGCATGAACGCCGACCACGTCCGCAGCCACGCGGCCGGCTACCGGCACCATCTGCTCAAACCGTTTGCTCCCTCCACCCTCGACGCCATGCTGGAGGAGGCCGCGCGGGAAATTTCCGCCGCGAAGTGAGCCGCAAAAATTCCTCCCCTCCCCCTTTCAAAAAAGGGGCCGTTGAGCGTATCTTACCCGCCGCGTTTATGGCTGCATCGGACAACCCCTCCCGGCCGTCTCCCGGCGACGCGCCGCAGGACCACGGTTTGCCGGAGGTGACGCCCGACCTCATCGAACAAGAGGAGGGCGACACGCTGGACGATATCATCCCCACCCGTGGCTACGGGCCACTGCGCGTGGTGGGACTGGGCGGCTCGGCCGGGGGGCTCGCGGCGTTGCAGACGTTCTTTGGCGCGATGCCGCCGACCTCCGGGATGACGTTCGTGGTCATCATGCACCTCCCGCCCGAGCACGACAGCCTCCTGGCCGAACTGCTCCAACGCTCGACCTCCATGCCGGTGCGGCAGGTGCAGATCCGGCTGAAGATCGAGCCCGACCACGTGTACGTCATTCCGCCCGCCCGGCACCTCTCGCTGACGGCTGGCCACCTGGAGTTGAGCGGGATGGCCCGGCCGCCCGCCCGGCACGTCGCCGTGGACCTGTTTTTCCGCATGCTCGCCGACACCCACGGCCCGCACTCGGCGGCGGTCGTGCTCTCGGGCGAGGACGGCGACGGGGCCATCGGCATCAAGCGCGTCAAGGAACGGGGCGGCCTGACGGTCGTCCAGGACCCGGACGAAGCGGAACATCTCGGGATGCCGCGCTCCTCCATCGCCACGGGGCTGGTGGACTGGGTGCTGCCCGTCGCGGACATGCCCGCCAGGCTGATCGAATACTGGGCGGTGGAGAGTCGCTTGCAACTTCCGCCAGAGGCGGAGCGGATCGCCGGCCCGGACGCTTCCCCGCCGCCGGAGGCGGAGGCCCGCAGCCCCGTGGAAGCGGACCTGCACGAAATCCTGGGCTTCCTGCGGGTGCGCACGGGGCACGATTTCACCTACTACAAACGCACCACGGTCCTGCGCCGCATCGGCCGGCGGATGCAGGTCAACGGCGTCAAGGAACCACGGCAGTACCTGGATTTCCTCCGCTCGCATCCGGCCGAGCCCGACGCGCTGCTGCGTGACCTGCTCATCAGCGTGACGAATTTCTTCCGTGACCGCGATGCGTTCACGGCGCTGGAGAGGTCTCTGCCGGCGCTTTTCCGGGGCAAGGGGCCGGAGGATGCCGTGCGCGTGTGGGTAGCGGCCTGCGCCACCGGCGAGGAGGCGTACTCGGTGGCCATCCTGCTCCGCGAGTACGCCGGCACGCTGGCGAACCCGCCCACCCTCCAGGTGTTCGCCACCGACCTGGACGAGCGCGCGGTCCAGAGTTCCCGCGAGGGGATTTACCCCGAGACGATTGCCGCCGACGTGAGCACGGAGCGCCTGCACCGCTTTTTCACCCGGGAGCACGGCGGCTACCGGGTCAGCCGCGAGGTGCGCGAGATCGTCCTTTTCGCCCTGCACGACCTGCTCAAGGACGCGCCCTTTTCGCGGCTGGACCTGGTGACCTGCCGGAACCTGCTCATCTACCTCAACCGCGACGCCCAGGCCCGCGCGCTAGACATCTTTCACTTCGCGTTGCGGCCCGAGGGCACGCTGTTTCTCGGTTCGTCCGAGTCCGTGGACGAGGGCAGTTCGCTTTTCGCGGCGGTGGACCGCAAGCGGCGCATCTACGTCCGTTGCGCCGGGGCGCGCACGAGACTGCCGATGTTGGTGGATTCCGGCGGGCTGCCGCGCACGATGCTGCGTCCGCCGCCCGCCGTCGGAGCGCAGGCGCGGGCGCGCGACACCACCGGGCACTCCGAAGCCAGCCACGAGGAACTCAGGGCCTCCAACGAAGAGTTGCAGGCGATGAACGAGGAGCTGCGTTCGGCCGGCGAGGAACTGGAGACGGGCCGCGAGGAACTCCAGTCGGTCAACGAGGAATTAAACGCGGTCAACGCGGAGCTGAAAAGCAAGGTCGATGAACTGGGGCACTCCAACAGCGACCTGCAAAACCTGATGGCGGCCACGCAGATCGCCACCGTGTTCCTGGACCGGCGGCTGCGCGTGCAGCGTTACACGCCGCCCGCGGTGGCGCTTTTCCGGTTGATCCCGAGCGACGTGGGCCGGCTGCTCGAAGACCTGGCCCCCCGGCTCGACTATCCCGACCTCAAGGCGGACGCCGAGCGCGTGCTGGCGGAACTCGCCGTCTCCGAGGTGGAGGTGGCGCACACTGACGGCCGCCATTTCCTGGCGCGGATGCTGCCCTATCGCACGGTGGACAACGTGATCGCCGGGGTGGTGATGACCTTCGTGGACATCACCCGCCGCCGCCGGGCCGAGGAAGAGTTGCGGGCCAGCGAGGCGCGCTTCCGCACGGCCAGCAATGTCGTGCCCGACGTGCTTTTCAGTACCGACGGCGAGGGCAAACTGCTCTGGTGCAACCAGCGCTGGCTCACCTACACGGGCCAGACGCTCGCGCAGGCGCAGGGGCTCGGCTGGATGGAAACCTTGCACCCGGACGACGCCGCGCGGGTCCGCACGAGTTTCCAGGCCGCCGTGGCGCGGGGAGAAGCCTTTCACAGCGAGCACCGGCTCCGGGGCGCGGACGGGCAGGCGCGCTGGTTCCTGGTGCGCGCCGAGCCGTTGCGCGACGCGGACGGACGGATCACGCAGTGGTTCGGGGCCAAGACGGACATCGAGGATTTCAAGCGCGTCTCGACCGACCGGGCCGCGTCGGAGGAGCGGCTGCGGCTCGTGGTCGAGAACGCCCGCGAGTTCGCCATTTTCTCCACGGACCTGGACCTGCGCGTGACGAGTTGGAGCACCGGGGCCGAGCACATCCTCGGGTACGGCGAACAGGAAATCCTCGGCCGGAGCGCCAACGTGATTTTCACCCCGGAAGACCGCGCCGCCGGCGGGCCGGAGCAGGAGGCCGGACAGGCGCTCGCGGAAGGCCGCGCCGGGGATGAACGCTGGCACCAGCGCAAGGACGGTCACCGCTTCTGGGGCAGCGGCGTCATGATGGCCATGCACGGCCCGGACGGGCAGACCGTGGGCTTCGTGAAAATCCTGCGCGACCAGACCGAGGCCCGCCAGTCGCGCGAGGCCCTGGAACGCAGCCGCGAGGAACTCATGGCCGCCCTGCGCGAGACCGAGCGCGCCCGCCACGAGGCCGAGGCCGCCGGGCGGGCCAAGGATCGTTTCCTGGCCATCCTCAGCCACGAACTGCGCACGCCGCTGGTCCCCGTGACGCTGGCCGCGCACATGCTCGGCCGCAGCCCCGGCCTGCCCACGACCGCGCGCGAGTCCGTGGCGATGATCCAGCGCAACGTGCAGATCGAGACGCACCTGATCGACGACCTCCTCGATATCACCCGCATCACCCACGGCAAGCTGGAGATCGTGAGCAAGCCGCTGGACCTGCACGCGGCCGTGCGGGGCGCGGTGGAGATCTCCACCAGCGACATGGAGGCGAAGGGGCAGCACTTCCACCTGGACCTGGCGGCGGGCGAACACACCGTCCTGGGCGATTCCAACCGGATGCGGCAGGTGTTCTGGAACCTGCTCAAGAACGCTTCCAAGTTCACGCCGCACGGGGGCGCGGTGCGCCTTGTCTCGCGCCACGAGCCGGGCCGGGTGATCGTGGAGGTGTCCGACACCGGCATCGGCTTCGAGGCGGAGGCGACGACGCGGATTTTTGAAGCCTTCACCCAGGCGAACCCGGAGGTCATGCAGACCTTTGGCGGGCTAGGCCTCGGACTGGCGATCTCCAAGGCGACGGTGGATGCCCACCTCGGCACGCTCACCGCGCACAGCGACGGCGTGGGCCGGGGGGCGACTTTCACGGTTGTCCTGCCGCTGGCGGGTTCGGCGGACGCGGACGCTTGATCCGTGTTGACGCGGTTGCGACCGTGTTGAGAGGGCCAAGGGGGTTTGCCGCCTTGCGCACGCCGCCGCCCGCTTCTAACGTGGCGGCTACCCGTCATGGCCATCTTTCGCAAACCCAGCTTTATTTCCGGCAGCGAAAACAAGAAGCTCCAGATTCCCGGCGGTCTGTTCCAGGCGTGCCCGGAATGCGGCGAGGTCATCCACAAACTCGAACTCGCCGAAAACCAGCGCGTCTGCCCGAAGTGTGAACACCATTTCGCCATCAGCGTGCGCGAACGCTTCAGCCACCTGCTCGACCCCGAGTCCTTCGAGGAGGCCGACGCCGACATGGAGCCGGTCGACATCCTCGAATTCCGCGCCACCACCGCGTACAAGGACCGGCTGGCCGAATACCAGAAGCGCACGGGTTTGAAGGATTCCGCCATCACCGGCCTCGGGCGGATCGAGGGGCGCGCGGTGGCGGTTTCGGCGCTGGATTTTAATTTCCTCGGCGGCACGCTCGGTTCGGTGGCGGGCGAGAAGATCACGCGCAACATCGAGACCGCCACGGAGCGCGGGTTGCCGGTGGTCATCGTGTCGGCGGCCGGCGGGGCGCGGCTGCACGAAGGGATGTTCGCGCTGATGCAGATGGCCAAGACGAGCGGCGCGCTGGCGCTGCACGCGCAGGCGCGGCTGCCGTTCATCTCGGTGCTGACCAACCCGACAACGGGTGGAGTGATCGCCAGTTTCGCGTCGTTGGGCGACGTGATCTTGGCGGAGCCAAAAGCGATGATCGGTTTCGCGGGTCCGCGCGTGATCCGCGAGACGACGCACCAGGATTTGCCGCCGGGTTTCCAGACGGCGGAGTTCCTCGAAGCGCACGGCCTCGTCGATCTGATCGTGGACCGGAGAAAGATGCGTGCGACGCTGGCGACTTTGCTAGGGTATTTCACGCGGGGATGAGGTCGGCCTCACCGCCGCTTGCGGCAGTCTGGAATACCACTAAAGTAGCACTTCATGCGGACCGAACTCGTCACCACGCTCAAGCGCAAGGCCACCGAGATCATCGCGGACCTCGCCTCCGATCCGGCCCCCGTGCTCATCACCCAATACGGTAAACCGGCGGCCTATCTCATGGCGGTGGACGCATTCGATGCCCTCCAACGCCGCCTCGGTATCCTGGAAGGCATCGCGCGCGGCGAACGCGCCATCGATGAAGGCCGCACTCTCACCCAGGCCGAAGCCAAAAAGCGGATGGCCCGATGGCTGCGTTGATCTGGACGGAACCGACCCTGCACGACCTCGACGCCATTGCCGACTACATCGCTCTCGAAGACCCACCGGCGGCAGCGCGTCTCGTGCAACGGGTTTTTCAACACGTCCAGCAGCTAGCCGCGCAACCGGAAAGCGGCTCCCGCCCACCCGAGCTGCGACGGTCGCGCTATCGCCAGATCGTCGAACCGCCCTGCCGTATTTTCTACCGTTACGATGGCAAAAGAGTCTTCGTGCTCCACGTCATCCGTGGTGAAATGCGCCTCCGAAAGTCTCGACTCCGCCAGCGCGATCGGGGCCGATGGAAACCTGTCGCTCGCCCTCGAACCCATCAGTCGGGCAACGACGGCGCACCTTGAACGAAGCGAATCCATCGCTATCCTGCAAAACATGATCCTCGAACAGCACCCCGAGTTAAAACGGCTCTCTCCCGCCGACAAGCTCGCGCTCGTGTCCGAACTGTGGGACGATCTCGCCGCGCATCCCGAGGATGTGCCCGTTTCCCCCGAGTTGATCGCCGAACTCGACCGGCGCATGGAAGATTACCACAGGGACCCGACCCGGGTCACGACGTGGGAGGCCGTGAAGACCCGCCTGCTCGGCGGCGCGGCGAGCGACGCGTGAGCGATCTGATCCTGCTCCTGTCCGCTGACATCGACGTGCAGGGGGCGTTTGAATACTACGAGGGCTATCAGGAAGGTCGCGGGACGGTGTTTCTGCGTCATCTGGATTCGGCTTTCGAGCAGCTACGCCGGTTCCCCGAGAGTGGAACTCGCTTCCACCGCCATTACCGTCGATTGCTCATCCCGCACTTTCCCTACGGCATCTTCTATACCGTCGAAATGCGGGGCATCGTGGTGACGGGCGTGATCGACACACGGCGGGAGCCGGACGCCATCCGCCGACGCCTCGGATAGGTTTGTCTTCTACCTCCCGCCGCATGGATTACCCCACCGCGCTCGCCTGGCTGTACGCCACGCAACTGACTGGCATCAAGCTCGGCCTTGAGACCATCGGCCGGCTGTTGCGCGAACTCGGCTTCGGCCCCGACGGCGGCGCGCGGATCATCCACGTCGCGGGCACCAACGGCAAGGGCTCCGTTTGCGCGATGCTCGACGCCGTTTGCCGCGCGGAGGGTTACCGGACGGGGTTGTTTACCTCGCCGCACCTCGTTTCCTTCCGCGAACGCATCCGGCTCGACGGTTATCCCATTCTTGAAACCGCCGTCGCCGCCGGGCTGACCCAACTCCGGGACATGACGGCCAACTGGGAGCCGCCGCCGACGTTTTTCGAGTACGTCACCGCCCTGGGACTGGATTATTTCCGAAAGCGGCGCGCGGAAATCATCCTCCTCGAAACGGGTCTCGGCGGACGGCTCGACGCGACCAACGCCGTCACCCCGGCGGCGGCGGTCATCACGTCCATCGACTTCGACCACACCGCCTGGCTCGGCGACACGCTCGCGGCCATCGCGGGCGAAAAAGCCGGGATCATCAAGTCCGGCGTGCCGGTCGTCACGGGCCCGCAAGCCCCGGAAGCGGCCGAGGTCATCGCGCGGGTGGCGCGGGAAAAAGAGGCGCCGTTGCGCGTCGTCACCGATCCGCTGCCGCCCGATTGGACCGTGGCGCTGGCCGGCAGCCACCAGCGGGTCAACGCCGCCGTCGCCCTCGCCGCGCTCGACGCTGCCGGGATCGCCGTCGGCCACGAGGCCCGCCGCCGTGGACTGGCCGGGACCGATTGGCCGGGGCGTTTCCAGCGCCTGGAGAACGGCCGCATCATCCTCGACGGCGCGCACAACCCCGCCGCCTCGCGCCGTCTCGCGCACACCTGGCAGGAGGAATACGGCGGCCACCACCGCGCGACGGTGATCGTCGGGGTCCTGCGCGACAAGGACGTGCCGGCCGTCTGCCGCGCGTTGGAGGGGCTCGCGGCGCGTTTCCTCGCCGTGCCCGTGCGCAGCCCCCGCGCCACCCCGCCCGACGAACTCCTCGCCGCCCTCGCCCACGCCGCGCCGGGGGTCCCCGCGCGGGCGGTGCCGGAGGGCGTCGCCGCCGCGCTGGAGCAGGCGCGCGGGTGGCCGGAGCCGATTCTTGTCACCGGTTCGCTGTTCCTGGTAGGCGAGGCGCTGGCGGTTCTCACGGGCGAACACGCACCGGAAGTCAGTTGGCAATGAACCGATTTGCCGTAGGGTTGTCTCTCTACTTGTGATGAAAATCCCGCGTTTCTCCCTCCTTGCCGTTTCCGCCGTGTTCGCCCTGGGTCTGGCGGGCGGCCCCACCCCGGTCCGGGCCGATCCCCCACCGCCCGACGCCGGCCGCCGCGCCGCCGCCGAGGAATTTCTGAAGGTTCGCAAGACCGAGGACCTCGTGAACAGCACGGTCGCGCGGATGGGCGACATGACCGACCGCATCAGCGACAGCGCCAGCAAGCAGGCTGGCGCATCGGTTAACCAGCAGGAGTTCAGTCAAAAGCTCCGGACCGAAGCGCGCGACATGATCGCCAAGGAGTTCAACTGGGAGGCGATGAAGGGGGAGTTTGTCCAGGCGTACAGCCAGGCATTCACCGAGGCGGAACTCAAGGAGATGACTGCCTTTTACCAGACTCCGACCGGGAAAAAACTCGTCGCCACGGAACCCGAAATTTCCGGCAAGCTCTCGAAGCTCAGCCAGGAGAAGGCGATGTCCATCATGCCGCGCGTCGTGCAGCACCTGCGCGAACTGGTCGCCGCCACGAAGCCGCCGGGTTCAGCGCCCACGTCGATGGTGCCGGGACTGCCGCCGGGCATGACCGCGCCGCCCCCGCCCCCGCCCGGGATGATGATCCCCCCGCCCCCGCCGCCTGGCGCGATCCCGAGCGCCCC
>CAZZYS010000065.1:0-16604 GCA_964658285.1 uncultured Verrucomicrobiota bacterium | reverse complement strand
TGCTCCATCTCGCCAGCACCCTGCTCTGGCTGCGCTGAATGTCGATTCAGCCTAGCAAGATAGCCCTCTAATTGAGGGGCAAATTGACGCTATTGGCCGCCGCCCAGTTGCGCGCCGCCGGCGGATCGGTCCGTGCCCAGCCGGAAAGAATCGCGTCGATGGTTCGCGTCTGGATTTCCGGCCCGTTGATCGTACGCGCCCACAGCAACGCCTTCTCTGGGTCGGCCGGAGCGATCTTTGCCGCGTGGAATGCGACCGTCTCGTCGCGGTCCGGTCCCGTCGGCAGGTTGCTGACCCAGGCGCCCTCGCCGTCGAAATCGTTGCTCGGCCACGCGGTGACGATGGCTCGCCAGGCGTCGCCCCGTCCGGCGTCGGCAGCGAGCGATCCCGCCCAACGCGCCGCGCCGGGCAAATCGGCCGCGGCCCAGGCGACCGCCACCCGGCGGAGCGCATCGCGACGGGCCCGGCGGCTCGGCAGGGACACGGCCCACTGCGCGGCGGCGTTGAGATCGGTTTTGGACCAGCGTTCCGCGATGAGGCCGACCGTGGAAAAGTACAGTTCACCGCCCTCGCCGCCGTCGTAGAGACGGGCTTGCAAATACACTGCCGCGCCCGCCGGGTCGCGCTCGGACCAGCCGGCGAGCATACTTTGCAAGATGCCAAACCGGCGCGGGTCGGCGGCGGGGAGGTTTTGCGCCCAGGCCAGCGCGTTTGCCGGGTCCTTGCGGCCCCATTCCGCGCTGACGTTGGCCAGCGCGGCCTGCGACGCCTCGCCCGCGGTTTTGCGGTCGGCGAGCAGGGCCGTCGCCGGGGCGGGATCGTAGGCCGACCAGCGCACCGCCGCCCGCGCCAGTTGCGCGTCGAAGGCCTCGCGGACCAGGACGGTCTCGCCCGAGGCGTTGAGCCAGCGGGCGGCCGCGTCGGGGCTCTGCTCGATCCACAGGTTCGTGATGCGTACAGCCAGGGTGTTGCGCAAGGTGGGTTCCTGCATCTCGTCGAGCAGCGCCACGGCCCGGGCGGGGTCGTTGGCGGCGATGCGTTGGAAGACGGCGTCGAGCGCCGCGTTGCGATCACCGGCGGCCGGACGGGTGAGGAGCGCGCGGGCCATTTCCACGGCCTCCGGGACCGACACCGTTTCGAGGATGCGCTTGGAATCATCGGCGTTGCCCGCCGACGCCAGCAGGAACGCGACCCGATCTTCGCGGCTGGCTTTGCCGCCGGGGGCAGGCGGTCCATCGGTGTGCGCGAGAGATCGGGCGGAACCGACGGCGGCTTCGAGCCGGGCGAGGCGTTTCTCCTGCCGGTGGTGCGTGCGCCAAAGCCACACGGCAAACAGCACGTTGAGCGCGAGCGAGGCTGCGGCGACGGAGCCGATCAGCGGCGAAAATCCGCGTCCCGGCGGGAGGGGGTCACGGGAAGCCGGGCTGGGCACGGACGGGACGTTAGCTTGTCCCCGCCGGGGCGGGCAAGGGGATTCGGGCGATGCTCCCGGCACACCCGGCGTTGTGTCCGTCTCTTCAGAACCCGGCCGCCTTGCCAAAACCATGCCGATGATCCTGGCCGCCGAGCAGGTCGCCCGTCAGCGGGTCCACCGCGATCAGTTCGCTGTCGCCCCATTGACCCACAGATTTTTCGTCGAACTCCGCCTCGCGCCGGATCGGGTAACCCTCCCTGGCAAGTTCGTCCGTGGCGGCCCGCGGAAATTGTTTCTCAACCTGGAGCACGTCCGGCAAAAACTGATGGTGAAAGCGCGGGGCATCGGCGGCGGCCTGCACGTCGAGACCGTTGTCGAGAATGGAAATCAGGTCGTTGGCCACCGTGGTGATGATCGTCGATCCGCCGGGCGTGCCGAGAACCAGCCGCAACCGGCCCGGCTTGCCGTCGGGCGCGGTGGCTTCGCTGACGATGGTGGGCGTCATCGACGACAGCGGGCGCTTGTGCGGGGCGATGGCGTTGGCCGGTCCCTGGATCAGGCCGAAACCGTTCGGCGCGTCCATCTTGCTGGTGAAATCATCCATCTCGTCGTTGAGCAAAAAGCCCAGTCCGGGCACGGTGACGCCCGAGCCGAAGGGAAAGTTGAGGGTGTACGTGCTCGCGACCGCGTTGCCCTCGGCGTCCACGACGGAAAAATGCGTGGTCTGAGGTGACTCGTGCACGGCCTCGAAAGCCGGGGGCGGCGGCAGGAAACCGGCGGGGCGCGCCAGGGTGGCCGACGGCGAGGGTTTCTTCGCGTCGATGGTCTTGCGCCACGCGGCGGCATATTCCGCGCTGGCCATCTGCGCGAGCGGCATCGTCACGAAATCGGGGTCTCCGAGGTACTGGTTGCGATCCATGTAGGCACGCCGAAACGTCTCCGTGATGACGTGCATCTGTCCGGCGCTCCGGTCCGGCCCGAGCCTGGGCAGGTCGTAACCGGCGAGGATGTTGAGGATTTCCAGGAGGACGATGCCTCCCGAGCTTGGCGGCGGGGCCGTCAGGACCTCGTATTGATGGTAATGGCCGACGAGCGGGGGGCGCTCCTTGCATTCGTAGGCGGCGAGGTCGGCCACGGTGAGGAGGCCGCCGTTCTTCTGCACGAAATCGGCGGTTTGCCGGGCCATCTCGCCGTGGTAAAAGTCGGCCGGGTCCGCCGCGATGCGCTCCAGCGTCCGGGCCAGATCGGGTTGGGCGAACCGCTCGCCGGGCCGGTAGAAATCACCACCGCGCTGGAAGATGCGGACACTTTCCGGGAAAGGCGCGAGGTGGTCCCCGTGCTGGAACATTTGCGCCTCGTCCCCGGTGAGGACATACCCCTCGCGCGCCAGGCGGATGGCGGGTGCCATGACACGGGCCAGACCGAGTTTGCCGAAACGTTTCTCGGCGTCCGTGAGTCCGGCGACGCTGCCGGGCACACCGCACGCCAGGAAGCCGACCAGCGAACGGTCGGGCACGACGTTGCGGCTTTTGTCCAGGTACATGTCTGCCGTGGCGGCGGCGGGGGCCTTCTCGCGGTAGTCGAGGAAGACGGGTTTGCCGTCGTTGAGCCCCGTGTTCGCCGGACGGATGAGCATGAACCCGCCGCCGCCGATGTTGCCCGCCTGCGGCAGGACGACGGCCAGCGCGAAGCCAACCGCCACGGCGGCATCGACCGCGTTGCCTCCCGCCCGGAGGATTTCCACGCCCGCGTCCGTGGCGTCGTGGTGGATCGTGACGACCATCGCGTGCGACGCCCGGACGGGGGGCGCGGGCGGCTGCGCGGACCCGTCGATGGGTAGGGTGACGGCCAGCAGGCAGACGGCGAGGCGGCGGGTGGACAAACGCATAGGTGCAGAAAAATCGGCGTTCGCGCGACGGTCGCGCGCTTGCGTTCGTCCCGCGATGGGCAAACTGTGGCAGGCGCACGCCGCGCCGCCTTTGTCTATGCTCTGGAAAACATCTCTCCTCGCCGTCGCCGTCCTCGCGGGTGGTTCGCTTGCCGCGACCGCTCTGGTGCCTCCCCTCAAGCGCCCGATGACCTTCGACGACCTGATGGCCGTCAAGCGCGTCGGCGAACCGGTCCCGTCGCCGGACGGAAAATGGGTCGTTTTCGACGCCGTGGACGTGAACCTCGACGCGAACACCAAGCGCAGCCACCTGTGGATCGTGCCCGCGACCGGCGGCGACTCGCGCCGGCTGAACCCCGCCAGCGACAACGACGAATCGCGCCCGCGGTTCTCGCCCGACGGCCAGCGGCTCATTTTCACGTCCAAGGTGACCGACCCGACGCAGGTGTGGGTGGTCGGGTTCGACCCGGCGGCGGGTGCGTTGAAGGGGCCGGCGCGCCAGTTGACCGCTCTCTCGACCGGCGCGGACGGCGCGATCTGGTCGCCGGACGGCAAAAACGTGGTGTTCGTGTCCGCCGTTTACCCCGACGCGAAGGACGATGCCGCGAACGAGGAACGCGACGAAGCCCTCAAGAAAAGCAAGGTCAAGGCGCAGGTCTTCACCCATCTTTTCTACCGGCACTGGAATGCGTTCACGGAGAACAAGCGCAGCCACCTCTTCGTGATCGATACTCACGATCTGCTCGCCGCGCCGCGCGACCTGACGCCGGGCGACCACGACGTGCCGCCGTTTTCATTGGGCGGCCAGGACGATTACGCCGTCTCGCCCGACGGCCAGGAACTCGCTTATACAAGCAACCTCGACGAGGTCGAAGCCATCAGCACGAACAACGAGATTTTTCTCGTGCCGATGGCGGGCGGCACGCCGAAGAAGATTTCCACCAGTCCCGGCAGCGACTCGACACCGCAGTATTCGCCGGACGGCCGGTGGATCGCATGGCGTTCGCAGGCGAGGGCGGGGTTCGAGAGCGACAAGTTTGCGCTGATGGTTTACGACCGGCCGTCGGAAAGAATCTACGACGCCACGAAAAAATTCGACGGTTCGGTGGCAGCCTTCGCCTGGGACCCGAACTCGCAAGATATAAGCTTTGTCGCCGAAGAACACGGGGAGGCTCCGCTTTACCTCGCGGCTGTACGGAACATGGAACATTTCAAGCCACAGAAAATCTTGAAGGATGTACACGCGGGTGACCTTGCTTACGGAGCCGACGGCCAGCGGCTATTTTTCTCGTGCTCCAAGGCTTCCGCCCCTGCGGAGATCGATTGTCTGGACTTTACGGTTCCGTCACCGGACGGCGATTTTGGCGGCTCCACGTCACGCGTGACGCACGTCAACGATGCTCTTCTTGCCGGTCTCGATCTGCCGCCGCTGGAGTCGTTCAGCTTCAAGGGCGCGGACGATGCGGACGTGCAGGGTTTCCTGCTCAAGCCGCCAGGCTTCGACGCCAACAAGAAATACCCGCTGAAATTCCTCATCCACGGCGGACCGCAGGGCGCTTGGGGTGATAGCTGGTCGTTTCGTTGGAACCCGGAACTCTTCGCCGCGACGGGAAATTACGTGGTCGTGATGATCAATCCGCACGGCTCGACCGGCTACGGGCAGGCGTTCACCGACGCGGTGAGCGGCGACTGGGGCGGCAAGCCTTACGTCGATTTGATGAAGGGACTCGATTACGTCGAACAGACTTACCCGTTCATCGACAAGAACCGCGAGGCGGCGCTGGGTGGGAGTTACGGCGGGTACATGGTCAACTGGATTCTCGGGCACACGGACCGTTTCAAGTGCCTCGTGTCGCACGACGGGCTTTTCGACGCCGTGTCGGCTTACGGTGAGACGGAGGAACTCTGGTTTAACGAATGGGAATACAAGGGCACCCCCTGGGACAACCCGGAAACGTATGCGAAATGGTCGCCGCACCAGTTTGCGAAGAACTTCAAGACGCCGACGCTGGTCGTGCATGGACAGCTCGACTACCGGCTGGACGTGGCGCAGGGGTTTGAATTGTTCACGACGCTGCAACGGCTGAAAGTGCCCTCGGAAATGCTGTATTTCCCGGACGAGGGTCACTGGGTGCTCAAGCCGCAAAACAGCCGCCTATGGAACAAGACGGTCAACGATTGGTGCGACCAGTGGACGGGCGCGAAGTAGCCCCGGCTTGAGTCGAGTGGCGGCGGGTCGCAACAGCTTTCTAGCTCAGAGCCCCTTGAAGAAGTCCAGGCGCGGGCTGGTCCGCATGAAAATGTAATTATCCGGCGCGGCGCTCAGCGGGCCGTTGATCCCGAAGACCGCCAGCTCGATGTGCTGCCCGGGTACCACGTTCCTGGCGACGATCAGCCGGTTGGCGGCATTGAATCCCTTCACGACCGAACCTCCCGCCTGACCGACGCTGCGCGGCAGCTTGCCGTCCACCCACACCTCGGCGTAGTCATCAATCGTCACCTCGAAGGCAACGGTCGCGCCGGTCGTCGTGAACTCGCCGATCCGCTCCGGGATCGTCACGTTGATGCGATACCAGTTGAAGCATAGCTTGCCGGTCGAACGCGGTTTTTTGAGCGTGGCCGGGTCGAGCACCTCCCATTTTGAATCGTCGAAATCCGCCGCGCCGGCGTGGGGCGTGTAATCGTAAGTCCTGGCCGGTGTCTTGTCGGGCGCTTTGAAATCCACCTCGATGATCTTCGTGTCGCTGTAGCGCCACTCGCCCGCGACCAGTTTGACGCCCTCCGCCGTGCCCAGATCGATGGACGCCTCCGGTTTGGCGGTGGTGATGAAGTCCTTGCCGTCCTGCGCGCGGCCGGTCGTCGTCAGGGCGAAGAGAACACACAGGGCAGCGAAGCGAAGAGGGAAAAAGCCGCTTCGGGAGAATCTTGATCTGAACATAAAAAGGGGGGGGCTACTGGTCGTCTGGCAGTGGACGCACTTTGACGTTGCGGAAGGAAACGGCACCGTGGTCGCCTTGCAGCCCGATCCACCCGCTCGCGGCAGCAGCAAACCCAGGCATCTTGGCGAACTTGCTCTTCGCCACGCGGGCTTTGAAATCCTCGCTGCCCAGCACGTATTCAACATACTTCTGGCCGTTGATGTCGTGCTCGCATCGGTCCCGGCTGATGAGAAGGCGCACATGGTTCCATTGGCCTACCGGCTTGGTCGCGTCCAGCGGCTTGCCCGTGGCCGGGTCGGTGGGCGGCTGGTACAGACCGTAAAGCCAGCCGCAACGCTGCGGGTCGGCTCCCTTCACGTTGTCGAGCAACTGACATTCGGGACCCGTGGACCACATGTGCGGGCCATCGTCGGTGACGTGATACGTGATCCCGCTGTTTCCCGCCTCGGTGATGTTGTAGTCGAGCGCCAGCTCGAACGACGCGTACGCCTGTGTCGTGACCAGGTCCCCGGCGGACTTCGGATCGGCGCAGACCATCGCGCCATCCCGCACCTGCCAGCCCGGACGGACGCCTTCTTGCTTGAAGTTGTGCCACCCGGCGAAGTCCGTGCCGTTGAAGAGCAACTTCCAGCCGGCCGATTTCTCCGCTTCGGTGAGGGTATTGTTCGGTGGCTCCGGCACGGCGGTGGTTTTCGGGGCGGGCGGCGGTTGGACGGGCAGGGTGTTCGCCTCCGGGCAGGTCTGCGCGAGGTTGGGCGTTACGTCCGCCTCCGTGTCGCCGACGACCCAGTGGAGGCCGCTCAGGACGACGGCCTGCACCTCGGGCTTGAGCCAACTGTCCTCCCGATGCGCCAGCGTCGAGTAGAACACCCGGCCTTTCCCGTAGGGATGAGCGAAGGTCTCCGGGTAGCTGCCGCGCTGGTACTGCCAGCCTTTCATGCCGGCGGTCTGCTGGGCGAAGATGACGTGCAGGTCAGGCGCGAAGTTTTTGAGCGAGTACCATTCCTCCACCATTTCGAGACCCTTAACGCTCTCGCCCAGGCCGGGAAAGCGGGGGTCCGTGCAGGTGACCCGGGAGGGCTGCTGTGCGCCGTGGCTGATGAATTCCGCTCCGAGCATGGCGATGTACGGGTCCACGCTGTCGCCGTGACTATGGAACGTGTCGCTCGCGCTGTGGACGCCGATGAAACCCTTGCCGCCCTTGATGGCGTCGAGCAGGGCCGCCTTTTGCTCGGGGGTCATGGGCGGGTTGTGATCACCGCCGGGCTGGGTCAGGTCGCCCGTGGTGTAGAAAAAAAAGGCATCGTACCGGGCGAGGTTTTCCGGCGTGAAGACGCTTCCGTCCTTGCTGAAGGTGAACTCGACGTGGTTCGCGGGCGCGAGCCGGGTCAGGAGCGTCTGAACGTAGCCGGGCTGACCGTCCTTTTCCTTGATCACGGAATGCTCGAACCCCTGGGAGCGCGAGAAAAACAGGATGCGATGCACGGGGTCATCTGCGCATCGGGCGACGGGGATGAACGGGGCCAGGACGGAGGCAACCAGCAGGAAGGCAACGGATGGTTTCATGAACGACGCAAGGGGGGCAGCGTGGCAAACGGCAAACGGTGAAGTGACTCTGCGGAGAATCCGGCCGGCGGACAAGGACGAAAGCGTCAAGGGGTCACATTGGGAGCGACGTTCACGGCTTGGGGCGACGCCGGGTAGCTCACGAAAGCGAAGCGCCGGCTGTCCGGGGACCACGAAGGGACATTGATCGTGCCCTGGCCGCCCGTGAACCTCGCCAGCACGCGGGACTTCCCACCGTCGGCGGGCAGGAGCTGGAGCATCACATCCTTGCCCGGCGGATGCGCGTCCTTCTGGTCCTCGGCGTAGGCGAGGTAAACGATCCATTTGCCGTCGGGGGAGGGATGCGGGAACCAGTTCGAGCAGGCGTCGAAGGTGATTTGCGTGGGGTTCGCCCCGTCGGCGTCGATGCGCCAGATCTGCATGTGGCCGGTCTGATAGGAGTTGTAAAAGATGTGGCGGCCGTCGGCGGAGTAGTCCGGCCCGTCGTCCTTGCCTGGGGAGGTGGTCAGACGCACCTCTTCTCCACCGGCTGCCGGGACGGCGTAGATGTCGAAGTCCCGGTTGCGCTCGCCGACAAAGGCGAGCGTGCGGCCATCCGGCGACCAGCCATGCCAGTAGGACGATCCCGCGCCGGGCTTGGTGATCGGCCGGGGTTCGCCGCCGGTGATGGGCAGCGTGTAGACCTGGGAGCCGCCGGGGCGGGTGCCGTCGCTGATGGCCAGCAAGGTGCCGTCCGGTGAAATGCCGTGGTCGTTGTTGCACTTCACGGCAAAGCCCGTGTCGATGCGTTGGAGTTCCCCGCCCTTGACGGGGATATGGTAAAGCAACCCACCTTTGTTCACGACGAGGCTGAGTCCGTCGTGCGACCAGTTCGGGGCTTCGATCCGCTCGGGAGTCTGGAAGACCACGGTGCGCTGGCCGCTTTCAATGTCGATGGTTTCGAGCAAGGAGACGGTGGCTGCCGGATGGGGGGTGGAGGCCGGGTCAGCGGCCCGGAGCGGCTGGCAGAGCAGCAGCCCGGCTGAAAGTAGCAAGGGGGGAAGTTTCGTCATGAGATGCTTCCTTTATCGGCCATCTCCTCGCCGTCGGAAAGTCTTTGGGAATGGAAAAGGCCGGTGGGTTTCGCCCGGGTCAGCGTGGTGGGCCAGCAGGATCCAACCAGCACGAGCAAAGCCGTTGCGCCGGACCTCTTGACCACCACCTGCCTCGCGGCGATAACGTTGCGACCCGAATACGGCCCCCCTCCAAAAAAATCCCAGCGACCCTGCTGGTCTACGGTCGATGACAACTTCGCACCTCACTCTCTCCGTTCTGTTGCTTCTGCTCGTCCGCACTGCTTCGGGGGATGTGCCGGACACGCGCGGGCCGGTGCGGAACGCCGGGATGCCGGTCGTGGCGAACGCGGAGGGCGTGCAGGCTCCGGGGTACACCTGGCGGGAACCCGAGGCGCTGTCGTCGTGGACCGCGAAATGGATTGTCCCACCTGCGGCTCCGAGGTCGATGGCCAGTTGCCTCCGCCAAATCGTAAAACTGAAGGCTGCCCCCACCAAGGTCACCGCCTGGATTACCGGAGCCGATTATCTTCTCTGGGTCAACGGCCGTGCGGCGGCCCGCGGTCCGGCGGACGCGGGCCGCGATTGGACCAAGGGCCATCCGGCGGCCCACGGCCCGGCGGACGCGGAACACGATTGGTCCGACATTGCGTACGTTCAGCGTTTGAGCAATCACCGTTTCTATGACGTGCGGGACCTCACGCCCCTTTTTCAGTCCGGCGCGAACGCGCTGGCGGCGGAGGTTGCGAGCGATGGCGGTTTTCAGTTCCAGGCCCGCATCGAATACCCGGATGGCTCATCGGAAGTGATCGGCACGGACGAAACGTGGCGCGGTATTCCCTGCCCTTACCTGCTGCCGCACCTGCCGGTACCGCCGGAGGAGCGGAATAGCCAGGCCAGACCGGTTGTCCTCTTTGATGCCTCGGCCGAACCGCTGGGCTGGCAGTTGCCGGATTTTGATGACCGTCATTGGGCTGCCTGCCAGGTGGGAAATCCCCCCGATGCGACGCTGGTAAAGAGTGAACTTCCTCCATTGATGGAGGCCTTTTATCCAGTTTTCGACGTGAAGCCGATATCGGGCGATGTGACGATCCCGAGCGAGCCGCTCACGCCGGGGCATCCCATCGTGGTAAAGGGCGACGGAGAATTTACGGTCCACTTCAGCCGGGTGATGTCGGGACGATGCGGCGTGGCGGTGGACGGTTGCGCCGGTGCGCAAATTGATCTCATCTCCAACGAGACGCAGGGGACGTCCGCGCGCCTCTACCAGCTAAAGCTGCGTGATGGATTGCAATATTTCGAGAGCCGCGATTACTACGCGCTCGGCACCGTGCGCGTGGTGGTGCGCCATGCGGCGAGGCCCGTCGAGATCCGTGAGGTCACGGCCGATTGTCTGTCCCAGCCGGTGGAGTATCGGGGATCATTCACGTGCAGCGACCCGGTTCTCAATACGCTTTGGAAAAGCGGCCGCTGGTCCACGCAGATTTGCATGATCACGCATCATCTCGATTCCCCACAGCACCAGGAACCGATCAGCGATTATGGCGACTACGTCATCGAGGACCTCGTCAATTTCAGCACGATGGGCAACAACCCGTGGATGGCCCGGCAAGACCTGCGCAAATGGGCCTGGGTGATGGAGAACGCGCACTACCACACCTTTCACACGAGTTACATGCTCTACTGGCTCCAGGCGTTGCTCAATTACTACGACTACACCGGGGACCGCACCGTGATCGATGAAGTGGCGCCCCAGGTTCACGCCATGCTCGATCAATTCACCACCTATCTCGGCAAGAACGGGATCATGTCCGAGGCGCCCAATTACATGTTCATGGATTGGGTCACCGTCCACGACGATAAGAATGCGAAGATCGCCTTTAGTTGCCACCATCCGCCTGCCGTCATCGGGCAGGGGTATATGACGGCCGTCTTTTATCGCGCTTTGGCCGACGGTAGGCGGGTCGCGGAACTGACTGGAGACCAGGCACGAGTCGAAAAGTATTCCCGGTTAAGAGGGCAGGTGGCGACGGCGTATCCGGCCGAGCTATGGAATGAAACGCGCGGGCAATATCGGGATGGCAAGCCCTTCGTCACCTCCGTCAAGCCGGGCAAGTGGTTGCCGGCCGACGTGCAGATGGAGAGTTTCAGCGTGCAAAACAATGCCTTCGCCGTGCTCTACGACCTCGCGCCTCCCGCGCGTCGGCAATCGATTCTGCGCGGCATGTTGAAAAATCCGAACTGGGACGTGACGCCGTACTTCATGCATTTTGTCTTCGACGCCCTGGCCGAGGGCGGGCTCTTTGATTCCGAGGGTGTATCGAAGATGCACGATTATGTCGTGGTTCCCGAGACACAGACGGTACGGGAAACGAGTCCGACCAAAGGCGACTATAGTCACGGCTGGATCGCTTCGCCCACCTACCAGATGTCGAGTAAAATCCTGGGCATCACGCCCGCGGCCCCCGGCTTCGATGCCATCAACATTTGTCCGACGTTTTGCGGTCTGGCCTTCGCTCGCGGGGCCGTGCCGAGCCGCCACGGCCTCATCGGTGTCGATTGGACGAAGCAGCCAGATCGATTTTCCATCAAACTTGACATCCCGCCGGGAACGCGTGCAAACGTGAATCTCCCTGCTGGCACCGCGCCCAATCCGCAGTTGCTTCTCGAAGGCAAGCCGATTGCGCCAAGGACGGAGTCGGGGGTCCACTCCATCGAGCGCGAGGCCGGGTCGATCAAATTCCAACTCGATCCTGGTCACTATCAATTCACTGTGCTCGGCTTGTAAGACCCGAACGGCCCCTCACTCGCTGTCTAAAGAGCCCGTGAGTGGGAGATGCGTTCGGCCTCTAGGTGCGCGAAGATTTCTTCGAGGTGCGCGCGGTCGCGAGTTTCGATGGTGCACAGCACGCTGACGGCGAAAACGTCCCCGCCGGCGAACGCGCGTTCGTGGACGATTTCCTTGATGCTCGCGCCCGTGTCGGCGATGAGCTTCGTCAAACCCGCCAGCCCGCCCGGCCGGTCGCTGATGACGGCCGAGAACCGGCAGATGCGCCCGTCGGCCACGAGACCTTTTTCGATCACGCGGCTGAGCACGGCGGGGTCGATGTTGCCGCCGCAGAACGGCAGCACGACGGTCTGGCCGGCGAGTTCGGGCAATTTGCCCGCGAGACACGCTGCGAGACCGGCCGCGCCGGAGCCTTCGACGATGGCTTTCTCCAGTTCCACGATGCGCAGGATCGCCAGCGCGATTTCGTCCTCGCTGACGGTGACGAGGCCGTCCATGTGGTCGCGGGCGAGGGGAAAGGCGTTCGCGCCGATGTCGGGCACCGCCAGGCCGTCGGCGAGCGTGGACTTGCACTGGATCGTCACCGGCGAACCGTGCGCGACCGCCGCCGCGAACTTCGCCGCGCCCTCGGGTTCCACGCCGATGACGCGCACCTCGGGCCGGAGCGTCTTGATCGCCAGCGCCACCCCGGCGAGCAGGCCCGCGCCGCCGACGGGGATGACGATGGCGTCGAGATTGGGGACCTGTTCGATGATTTCGAGGCCCATCGTGCCCTGACCGGCGATGATCTCCGGGTCGTCGTAGCCGTGGATGTAGGTATAGCCGTTTTCCTCGGCGCGGGCGCGGGCGTAGCTCTTGGCTTCGAGGAAGGACGAACCGTGGAGGATGACGTTGCCCCCGAGCCGCTGGCAGGTGTTGACCTTCACCAGCGGGGCGAACCGGGGCATGACCACCGTGACCGGGATGCCCAGCAGACGCCCGTGGTAGGTCAGGCCGAGCGCGTGGTTGCCCGCCGACGCCGCGATGACGCCGCGCCGGGCCTGCTCGGGATTGAGCAGCATGAGGGCGTTGCGCGCGCCGCGTTCCTTGAAGGAACCCGTGCGCTGGAGGTTTTCCAGCTTGCAGGAAAGCCGCATCCCGGTGACCTCCGAGAGCGGGATGGACTCCGGGCAGGGGGAATAGTACACGGCCCCGGCGATGCGTTCGCGGGCGGCCTGGATGTCGGCGAATGTGACGGTGGGGGGTGGCATGGCGATTATGGGACAAGCTCCACCAAATTCTTCCCGTTGGAAAACGCGCGGCTCAGGGCGGCGTCGAACGTGGACAGGATCATGCCGTGCCGTCGCGCGAGCGCCACTAAGTAGTGGTCGGTGACCTGATTTGCGCCCGAGATGCGTTCGGTCAGCAGGGCGCGTTCATCGCAGCTCAGATCATCCGGGATAAAACGGTGGCGTGGGTCTGCCAGCCACTGCCTCAAATTGCTGAAAGCTTGTTCTGGCTGCGCACAATAACCGAGCGGCGGATGCGAGGAAATCCGCACGAACCCTAGTTGTACAACCGGGCAGGTCGCAAACTGCGGGATCGCGGCCAACCAACGGGCTGCCCTCTGATGATGTTCATGGTTGTTCCAGAGCAGCGCCATCAACAGATTGACATCCAGCAAACGGATCATGCCGTCGAGGCTTCGATCTGCTTGACCATCTCGGAGGTGAGTACCGGTCCGTTCGTGTGGAAAACCGGCAAGCCGTCGGCATTTGGTTCGACCCAGACCCTCGGCTCGTCGCCAATGGCGGCTGGAGTCGAAATTGTCAGCCAACCCCGCCCGTTCATCGGGAGCTGATGGGGGTCAACGGGCTCGATTTTTCCGTCCTGGATGGTCACTTCGATGGAAGTCGCGCTCATCGCCGTCATTTCACACGAAAAGCGAGACACGGGCAAATACTGTTTTGCCCGCCTTCCGTTGCCCGTGGGTTAGCGTCCGGTCACCTGCAAGGGGAGGCGCGATGTGTTACATTGCATTCAGAAAATCTATGGAGCCCGTTTCCCAATCCGACATCGAGGCCAAAGGCGACGAAATCTTTGCCATCGTCGATGCCAAGAAAATCCTGCCTGATGCCCTGAACCCGGCCGTCTGGTACGGGCGGGTGATGGAATGGTCGATGGGCAACGAGGCGCTCAAGGTGCAGACGCTGCGCTTCGTGGATGTGCTGCCCGCGCTCAACTCGCCCGGCAGCGTCGTCGAGCACATGCAGGAGTATTTCCAGGGGCAGGAGGTCGGCTTGGCCGGGCCTTTGCGCTTCGGGCTGAACATGTCGCGGCTGACCCCGTGGCTCGTCGGTCCGACGGTCAAGAAAAGCGTCGGCGGCATGGCGCGGCAGTTCATCACCGGCCGCACCGGGGCCGAGGCGGTGACCGTGCTCAAAAAAATCCGCGCGCGCAACATCGGTTTCACCGTGGACATCCTCGGGGAGGCGGTCGTCAGCGAACGCGAGGCGGAGGAGTATTACCACCGTTACCTCGAACTGATCGAAAGCCTCGCCGCCGAAGCAAAAAACTGGCCGCATTCCGAGCAACTCGAAGGCGGGCAGGCCGGCGCGCCGATGCCGAAGGTCAACGTCTCGGTCAAGATTTCCGCGCTGTACTCGCAAATCCACCCGGCGGACCCGGAAGGAGCCATCGCGCACCTTAAGGAGCGGCTCCGGCCGCTGTTCCGGCGTGCGAAGGAATTGGGCGTCTTCATCAACCTCGACATGGAGAACTACGGGCTCAAGAACCTGAGCCTCAGCCTGTTCGAGAGCATCCTCGACGAGCCGGAGTTCGCCGACTATCACGACGCGGGCATCGTCATCCAGGCATACTTGCGTGATTCCGCCGCCGACCTCGAACGCCTGATCTCCTGGGCCCAGGCCCGCTCGCGGCGCATCACGATCCGCCTCGTGAAAGGAGCCTATTGGGATTACGAAACCGTCATGGCCCGCCAGCGCGGCTGGCCGGTGCCGGTTTACACGAAAAAGCCGCAGTCGGACGCAAACTACGAACGCCTCACGCGCCGGATGCTGGAAGCGCACGAGAACATTTATTCCGCCTTCGGCACGCACAACGTCCGCAGCATGGCGCACGCGGTGGCGTACGCGCAAAAGCTCGGCCTGGACCCGCACGCGTACGAAATCCAGATGCTTTACGGGATGGCCGAGCCCATCAAGAAGGCGCTCGTGCAACTCGGCCACCGCATCCGCGAATACTGCCCTGTCGGCGAGATGCTGCCCGGCATGGCGTACCTCGTGCGGCGTCTCCTCGAAAACACCTCCAACGAGGGCTTCCTCAAAGCAAAGTTCACCACACAGGTCGCCTCCAAGGAACTCCTGCGCGACCCCGCCGAAATCGCCGGTGACCTCAACGCCCCGGCAGCACCCGAACTCGTCCCCGAACTCCCCGCCGACAGCCCAGACCTGTTGCCGCCCGCCCTCGCCGACGGCGGCCTGAACGGCGCAAACGGCCACGACCATCCCGCACCGACCATGAGCAAACCCTTCGCCAACGAACCGCCCGTCGATTTTACCCTCGACCAGAGCCGCCAGCAGATGCGCGACGCGCTGGCCGCCGAGCGCGCGGCCTTCGGCCAGGATTACCCGCTGGTCATCGGCAGCGAAACGCCGACGAGCGGTCAGTGGATCGAATCCATCAACCCGGCCAAGCCCTCGGAAGTCATCGGTCGCGTCGTGGCCGCCACGAAGGAACAGGCCGAAGCCGCCGTGCAGGCCGCCATCGCCGCCGCGCCCGGTTGGCGTGCGATGTCGGCGGACAAACGCGCCGCGATTCTCGACCGGATGGCGGGCCTGATGCGCGAGGAGCGTTACCGGCTCGCGGCGCTGGAAGTTTTTGAGGTGGGCAAGCCTTGGGTGGAGGCGGACGGCGACCTCGCGGAGGCCATCGACTTCTGTGACTTCTACGCGGCGGAGATGCGGCAACTGGGACGGCCGCAGGCGACGTTCGCGGTGCCCGGTGAGAACAGTCTGCAGGAATACATCCCGCGCGGGGTGGGGCTCGTCATTGCGCCGTGGAATTTCCCGCTGGCCATCCTCGCGGGCATGACGGTCGCGGCGCTCGTCACCGGCAACACCGTCGTGATGAAGCCCGCCGAGCAATCCAGCATCACGGCCGCCCGTTTCATGGACCTCGCCCGCCGCGCCGGGCTCCCGCCGGGCGTGCTTAATCTCCTCACGGGCCACGGTGAGGACGTGGGCGAATTTCTCGTCAACCATCCGAAGATCGACTTCATCGCCTTCACGGGCTCCAAGGAGGTCGGGCTCAAAATCTGGGAAGCCGGCGGACGCACCACCAAGGGTCAGACCCAACTCAAGAAAGTCGTCTGCGAGATGGGCGGCAAGAACGCGCTCATCATCGACGAGGACGCCGACCTCGACGAGGCGGTGATCGGAGCGCTGTATTCGGCGTTCGGCTACCAGGGTCAGAAATGCTCGGCGCTCTCGCGGCTGATCGTGCTGGAAGCCTGTTACGACAAGTTCTTGGAGCGTTTGGTGGAAGCAACTTCCAACCTGAAAGTGTCGAATCCCGAGGAACCCGCCACCAACGTTGGCCCGGTCGTGGACCGCGAGGCCTACGAGCGCATCAAAAGCTACGTCGCCATCGGCAAGGGCGAGGCGCGGCTGGCCTTCGAGGGCACCGTCCCAGAGGGCGACGGGTACTTTGTCGCGCCGACGATTTTCGCGGAAGTCTCGCCGACGGCGCGCGTGGCGCGGGAAGAGATTTTCGGTCCGGTGCTCGCCGTGCTCAAAGCGAAGGACCTGGACGAGGCGATCCGGTTCGCCAACGACACGGAGTTCGCGCTGACCGGCGGACTGTACTCCCGCAGCCCGGCGAACATCGAGCGGGTCAAACGCGAACTGACCGTCGGCAACCTCTACATCAACCGCACGATCACCGGGGCCATCGTGGC
>CAZZYS010000064.1:0-16626 GCA_964658285.1 uncultured Verrucomicrobiota bacterium | reverse complement strand
TTCTGCATTCTGCATTCTGCATTGGATCGAGCATTGCGCCGGGCGGATTGATCCGCAATGGTTCGTCGTCGGTTTTCCCTGTTTTGCTCCGTCCCATCCATGCGCCTCGTTGACCGATACATCGGACGGGAAATCCTCGTTTCCTTCTTCCTGGCGGTCTGCGTGCTGAACATCGTCCTCGTCCTGGGACAGATTTTCAGGAAACTGTTCAGCTTCATCATCGACCACCACGTCCCGGTCACCTACATCGTCACGATCATCGTCTCGTTTTTGCCGGCGGCCCTGGTTTACAGCATCCCCTGGGGGTTTCTCACCGCGGTCCTGCTCGTGTTCGGCCGTTTGTCGGCCGGCAACGAGCTGACCGCCATGCGCGCCGCCGGCCTGAGCATCTCGCGGATCGCCCGGCCGGTGCTGCTGCTGGCGGTCGCCGCCTCGGCGCTGTGTCTGTGGATCGACCTCTACGTGGCTCCGCGCTACCTGCAAAATTTGCAGACCGCGTTCGTCCAGATGGCGACGAGCAACCCGTCCGCGGCCTTCACCGGCGATCAGGTCATCAATGATTTCCCCGGCGAGAAAATTTTTGTCGGCAAGAAAACGGGCAATCAGTTGGAGAACATCCGCGTCTTCGAACTCGACGATGCCAGCCGGCCGGTGCGCGTGGTCTTCGCCCGCTCCGGCACGCTGGAAACCGACACCGAGCACAAGCAGATCATCATGAACCTCGAGGGCACGCGCTACGAGCAGCGCGATTACGGCGACCCGGACGATCTGACGAAAGTGCACGACGGCATCATCCTGGACAGCTTCCCTCTGTCGATCTCGCTCGACGAGCTTTTCACCAAGAAACAGGGGCGGCGCAAGCCCGAGGCGTACACCTACGACGAACTCCGCGGTGAACTGGCCGCCAAGCATCAGCAACTCGCGGCGGACCGCGAAAGTCTGAAGACGACGCACGAGGACGAGTGGCGAAAGACGCTTCGCAACGACACGGCCCAGAAAACGGCCATCCTGACGGAGATCAACAAGCGGTTTTCGTTTTCGCTCGCCTGCGTCACTTTCGCGCTCATCGGGATCCCGCTCGGGATCACCGCGCAACGTCAGGAAACGACCGTCGGCTTCGCACTGAGCCTCCTCGTGGCGCTCTCGTACTTCCTCATCATCATCGTGGTGAATGCCTTCCACGAGAAGGCGCACGTTCACCCGGAACTCCTCATCTGGCTGCCGAATGCGATCTTCCTGTTGCTCGGCGGCGTCCTTTTCTATCGGCTGAGCCGGCGCTGATTTTCAGGCCCCGGTTCTACCGGCCGCGTGCAGGAACGGCTGCAAGGCTGCCATCAGCTTGCCGAACAACGCGAAGTCCACCTGCTGCTGCCCGTCGCTGAGCGCCTCGGCGGGATTCGGATGCACCTCGATGATGAGTCCGTCCGCTCCCATCGCCACCGCCCCGGCGCAAAGCGTCGGCACGAGGTCGGCGCGTCCGCAGCCCTGGCTCGGATCGACGATCACCGGCAGGTGGCTCTCGCGCTTGGCGGCGGCGACGGCGGCGAGATCGAGGGTGTTGCGGGTGTAGGTCTCGAAAGTGCGGATGCCGCGTTCGCAGAGCATGACGTTCGGATTGCCGCTGCTGAGGATGTATTCGGCTCCGAGCAGCCACTCTTCGATGCGCTGGCTCAGGCCGCGCTTGAGCAGGATCGGTTTTCCCGTATGTGCCGCCGCCACGAGCAGGCGAAAATTCTGCGCGTTGCGTGCGCCGATCTGGATGATGTCGGCGGTTTCCGCGACGGCTTCGGCGTCGTGTTCGCTGAGCAACTCCGTGATGATCTTCAGACCGGTTTCTTGCTTGGCCAGGCGAAGCAGGCGCAAACCTTCCTTGCCAAGCCCCTGGAACTCGTAGGGCGAAGTGCGTGGCTTGAACGCGCCGCCGCGCAGGATCGTGGCTCCCGCTGCCTTGACCGCGCGGGCCGTAGTGAGGAGTTGTTCCTCCGTTTCCACCGAGCACGGACCGGCCATGATGGCGAAACCCGGACCGCCCACGGGCACGCCGTCCACGTCGATGACCGTCGGCTGCGGGTGCGACTCGCGGCTGGCGAGCTTGTAACGCTTCTGCACGGGCAGCACGCGTTCGACCTGCGGCAGGGCGTTGAGGCTTTCCAGCGTGTTGTGCGTGGTCTCGTCTCCGATGGCCGCGACCACGGTCTGACGTTCGCCGGAGATCGGGTGAGCGGTGTAGCCGAGCTTTTCGACTTCGGCGATCACCTCGTCGATCTGTGCCTGCGGCGTCAGTGGTTTGATGACTACGATCATACGGAAATTGGGGTCTGCCGCGCCCGGCGGCCGGGAGTGGACACGGATTCGGGGACCGGGAGGCTACGCAAGAAGACGCGGCACGGCAACTGCGATTGACCGGACAGCGGTTCCACCCGTCCTTGGAACCCGGTCAGGGTGGAGCGCCGGCTAATCGGCGGCGTCCTCGGACTGCAACGGCTGCGGTTCCGGGGTCCGGTGGCGGGGAGCCAAGTCGGACGTGCCGTCGGGATCGAACGGCGTCACCGGACGGGCCCGCCGGACGGGCGTCGGTTGGGCGAGGAACGGTTCCGGTCCGCGACTCGACGCGGCGGCGCTGGCGGCCGGGGACGGGAAATGGACGACCGAGTTGCCGGGCGGGATCGGCGACAGACGGCTGCCGTCGCGCCGCGGGGTGGGGCTGGTGATCGGGCGATGGGTTCTCGCACCGGGCGAGGGGACGGCATCCGCCGACGGGACCAGCGCCGGTGGAATCATGTGGATTTCGTCGAGGGCGGTGAGCTGGTCGGCGTCGAGGTGCAGCGTGTGGCGCACCTCCGGCCAATTCCGGTAATGCGCGATGAGTTGATGTTCGCCCGGCGACAGGTTCAACTCCAGCGGTGTCGTGCCGAGCAGCTTGCCGGACATGCGAATCTCCGCCCCGGTCGGACGGGTTTCCACGCGGACCTTCACGATGCCATCGCGCGCGGGCGGCGTCGGCGAAAGCGGCGGGGGGGTGCTCAGGTTGCGTTCGGCGGGCGCGGGGACCACCGTGGTCGGACCTGGCGTGGGGGCTTCCTTGCGAGCGGGCGAATCGTTTGAAACCGGACGCGCCGCCGGGGAGGACTTGACGGCGGTCGGCGTGGTGCCGGGCGCAGGGGTCGGGCGCAGGGGAGTCTTGCTTGCCGCGTTTGCTCGCGGAATCTTGTCGGGAGGGTGGTGACGGGTCACCGCCGCGAAGATCACGACCGCGGAGACCACGCCGAGAAATCCGGCCACCAACAAGGTCGGCAGCCAACTGCCGTGGCGCTGGCCGTTCCCCGAAACGAGCGTCAGCCGGTCCCAGACGCTGGTTTGCGAGGCAAACGAATCGCGTTCGGCGTCGGCGACCGCCGGGTCGAGCAGACCGGCGATGCTTTCGTCGGGCGAACCGATGGCGGGTTCGCTTTTCGCGGTCGGGCGTGGCCTGAGGGGCCTGGCACCGTCACCGACGACCGCTGGAGTCCGCGGCAACGAGCCTCCCGCCACCGGTTCCTGGAGACCGGAAGTCCCCTCCCGGACGGGAAGAATCTTGTGGTCCGTCGCCGCCGCGAGCGCCGCATAAAAATCCCGGCAGCAACCGTACGGGGCCGGTTCGTCCGACATGGCGCGCTGGAGAACGGCGTTTGCCTCTTCGCTGAGCGCCGACAGGGAGATGCCGCGCGCGCGTTTATCCTGCGTGGCTTCCAAAATCCCCGGCGCTCCTCCCAGGATTTCGTAAACCGTCCGTGCCAGTCCGCGCAGATAACTCGCGGCCGAAGTCGCCGGCCGGTCGTCCAGCCGCATGTCCCGGTCCAACGCCGGGGTGGCTCCCGGCAGGTGGGTGAGTTCGCCAGCCCACGTCGAGGATTCCAGGCCGCCGTGAATCGCCCCCAGGGGGTTGACCTTCAGCGTCCACAGTGGCCAGGCAGCGATGGGCTTGGCCATGCAACCGCGCACCGTCGCATCGTCATCGGAAGCTGGGGCACGGGTCGGGAAATGGACGTGGAGCTGGTGCAGAGCCAGGTCGAGCCGGTCGAGGTCCCGGCCGACAGCGTGATCCACCGCCGCCGCCGCTTGCGCGAGGACCTGCAACGCCTCGGCCACCGGCAGAGCGCCCCCCCGGACGGCCAGCAGATCGAGCAGCGTGAACCCCCGCAGCCATTCTTCGACCAGAAAATCCAGCGCCCGCGAACCGAGCCGTTCAAAGGCGTGGAGCCGGATCAAATTCGTGTGTGGCGCGGCCTGGATCAGACGGACTTCCTCCGCGATGATCTCGCGCTTCGACGTGTTCTCGGTCAGTTCGGGGCGAAAAATTTTGAGCGCACGCGCCGCGTCCCCGGCCGCCCGGTCCTTGATTTGGAAAACCTGTCCGCTGTTGCCTTCGCCGGTCAGGCGCAGCAACTCGTAACGGCCCTTCAAGATCATACCAGGCCCGAGTTCGCGCGGTAGCATCGCCGGAACCGATGGCTTCTCCGGCGGGGTCGCGGACACGGGGTCCGGGCTCGCCGTCCGCACCTCGGCCAGCGGCGCGGCGGCCGGGGGAGGAGCGGCGGAAGCGGCGGTGGCGCTCAGACGCTCGCGGCAGGCGTCGATCTCCTGGCGGAGTTCGACGGCGCTCTGCGGCCGCTTGGAGGGATTTTTTTCCAACATGCGCGCGAGCAGCACGCGGACCGGACCGGGCACCGTCGCGGGGAGGGCTTCCCACGGCGGCGGTTTGGTGGCGTGCTGCTGGAAGATGGAGGCCACCGTGCCGTTGAACGGCGGCTTGCCTACCAGCAGGAACCACGCGGTCACCCCCAGGCTGTAAATATCCGAACGACCGTCCGCCGGCTTCTCGGCCATCTGTTCGGGACTGGAATAAACCGGCGTGCCGACGAAACCGTTGGCGGTCAGGTTGCCCGCGTCGTCATCCGTCGTCACCGCCCGCGCCAGTCCGAAGTCGATGAGCTTGACCACCCGGTGATCGTCGTCGTCCTCGTGGACGACCATCAGGTTGCCCGGTTTGATGTCGCGGTGGATGACGCCCTGCCGCGCCGCCGCCGCGAGCGCGCGCGCGACCTGCAGCAACACCCGCAAGGCGGCGTCCGGCGAGAGCGGCCCCTGACGCCGCACGAGGCCGTCGAGCGTCTCGCCGTCGATGAACTCCATCGCGTAAAAGAAGCGTTCGCCGTCGTTGCCCAGGTGGTAGACGCTGGCGATGTTGCGGTGGCGCAGCTTGGCGGCGGCGCGCGCCTCCCGGATGAAGCGTTCCCGGGCATTCGGATGATGGATCAGGGCCGGGTTGACGACCTTGAGCGCGACCTCGCACCGCAGGTTCACGTCGAACGCCTTGTACGTGACGCCCATCGTGCCGCGGCCCAACTCCCACGGCGAGCCGTCGGCACGCCGCAGCAATTCATAGTGCTGGAAGCGGTTGGCGGTGCCGGTGGTGCCCGTGAGGTCCATCGCGAAGGTGTTGTCAGTGTATCTTGCAGCGGGATCGTTTGGAAACAACAATCCCTCGTGTTCGTCCAGGCGTGCGCCGGAGCACTGCCCACGGGATGGACGCTCGGAGGCGAGGGTTGTTCGATCTTTCCCGCGTTTGGCCTTCGCCCCGGCAGGGCCAACTGTGCTAAATTGTAGCCTTTCGAGTCATGGAAATGGAAACCGCCGCCCGCGCCGTCGCTGCCCGCTTGCAGCGTGCCGGACACGTCGCCTACTTCGCGGGAGGCTGCGTGCGGGACGCGCTTCGTGGCGTCGCGCCGAAGGATTACGACATCGCCACGGACGCCCGGCCCGAACAGGTCCAGGCGCTTTTCCCGCGCACGCTGGCCATCGGGGCGCACTTCGGGGTGATCGCGGTGCGCGAAAGCGGCTGGCAATTCGAGGTGGCAAGTTTCCGCGCCGACGGAGCCTACATCGACGGTCGCCGCCCGGTAGACGTGAGTTTCACCACGCCGCAGGGCGATGCCGAGCGGCGCGACTTCACGATCAACGGCATGTTCTACAATCCGGTCGCCGAGCGCGTGATCGACTACGTCGGCGGTCAGGCCGACCTCGCGGCGCACCGTTTGCGCGCCATCGGCGACGCCGACGCGAGGTTCCGCGAGGATCGGCTGCGGCTGTTGCGCGCGGTGCGGTTCGCGGCGTCACTGGGGTTCGAGGTCGAGCCAGAGACGTGGACGGCCGTGCGCGCGAATGCCGGCGCGATCGGTATCGTCAGCGCGGAACGCATCCGCGACGAACTCGTGAAAATCTTTCGCGCTCCGACGCGGGTGCGCGGGTTCGATCTCCTCGACGCGAGCGGCCTGATGAAAGTCGTCCTGCCGGAACTCGACGCCTGCAAGGGTTGCGAACAGCCTCCGCAATTCCACCCGGAGGGCGATGTTTTCGTGCACACCCGTCTGATGCTGTCGCTCCTGCCCGCAGAGGTCAGCGCGCCGCTGGTTTTCAGCGTGCTTCTCCACGACATCGGCAAGCCGCCCACCGCGAAGGTCGATCCCGATGGCCGGGTCCGGTTCAACGGCCACGAACATGTCGGCGCGGACATGGCCATCCAGGTGCTGGAACGGCTCCGGTTCTCGCGCGCGGAGATCGATCTGACGGTGGAGGCGGTGCGGATGCACATGGCCTTCAAGGACGTGCCGAACATGCGCGTGGCCAAGCTCAAGCGTTTCATGGCCCGGCCCGGCTTCGAGGATGAAATGGAACTCCACCGCGTCGATTGTCTCGGCAGCCACGGGTTCGTGGACAACTTCCATTTCCTGCGCGCCAAGCAGGAGGAATTTGCTCACGAACCGCTGATCCCGAAGCCGTTTGTCAATGGACACGACCTGATTTTGCTCGGACTCCAGCCGGGACCAAAAATCGGTGAAATCCTCGAAGCGGCGCAGGTTCGCCAACTCGAAGGCGCCTTCGCGGACCGCGACGCTGCCCTGCGTTGGGTGCAAACCGAATACTTCCAACCGGCGGTCGCCCCCGGGACGTGTTAAGCCTCGGAGTCGCCTGACGGGGACCATCTTTTTCCCGCCCGCGTCCCGAAGATCGCGCTGCCGACGCGCACCAGAGTCGCTCCCTCCTCGACCGCGACCGCGTAATCTCCGCTCATGCCCATCGACAGGTGCGGCAGACCCACGCCGCCTTCGCGCTCCAGCCGCTCGCGGAGTTCCCGGAGCTGCACGAAATACGGTCGGGAATGCTCCGGCTCGGGTGCGAGCGGAGCCATCGCCATGAGTCCGACGATTTCCAGGCGGTCCAGCGCCACGAGTTCTTCCATCTGGGCTTCCAAGGTGTCGGGTTTGAAGCCGAACTTCGTCGCTTCCCCGGCGACATTCACCTCCAGGAGTACCTTCGGACGCTGTCCTTCTTCGTCGGCGATCCGCTGAATTTGTTGCGCCAGTTCCAGCGACTCAACGCTGTGGAAAAGCTCGAAGCACGGCAGGGCCGCGCGGATTTTGTTTTTTTGCAGGTGCCCGATGAAATGCCAGCGAAGCCTGGCGGGCAGGAGCGGGATTTTCGCCCTGGCTTCCTGCACCCGACTTTCCCCGAAGAGCACTTGTCCGGCGTCCCCGGCCTCGCGGATCGCGTCGGGAGAATGCGTCTTCGAGACCGCGACTAACTCGAGGTCGTCCGGCGTCCGCCCGGATTTACGCGCGGCGGCGGCGACGTTTTCCAGCACGGCGGCGAGCCGCTGTTCCAGGCTGTCCATTGAGGTAGATGACGGAGCGTTGACCGGCCGATTGATTTTCCTTACGCTGACTTGCCCCCATGCAAATCGAAACGTTCAAAGTGTTTTGCGATCTCGTGGAAACCGCCAGTTTCTCGCGCGCGGCGTCACTGAACTCCATCACGCAAAGCGCGGTCAGTCAACAGATCCGCGCCTTGGAACGGCATTTCCACGTCAGTCTCATTGAGCGTGGGAAGAAGAATTTTTCGGTCACGCAGGAAGGGCGGGCGTTCCTGCAAGCCAGCAAGGAAATCCTGCATACCTTCGAAAACCTCGGCAGCCGCATCCGCGAACTGCAAAACGTCGTGGCGGGAGAACTCAGGATTGCGACCATCTACAGCATCGGTCTGCATGAATTGCCTCCGTTCCTGAAAAAATTCCGGACCCTGTACCCGGATGTCGAGGTGAAGGTGGACTACCGCCGCTCGGCGCAGGTCTATGGCGAGGTGCTCGAAGGCAATGCTGACCTGGGCCTGGTGGCGTACCCAGCCAAGCGGACGGGTCTGGTCATCGAGGATTTCTGGCGGGACAAGCTCGTGCTGATCTGCCACCCGGACCACCCGTTGGCGGAACGCAAGCGCGTCCGTTTGCGCGACCTGGCGGGGGAGAAATTCATTTCCTTCGAGCCGGATTTGCCCACGCGCAAGGTGATCGACCGGCTGTTGCGTGAGCAGGGCATCAAGATCGAGCACGCGATGGAGTTCGACAACATCGAGACCGTCAAACGCGCGGTGGAAATCGAAAACGGCATCTCGCTCGTGCCGCAGACCAGCGTGGCCGACGAGACGCGCAACGGCAGCCTCGTGGCCATCGAGGTGGAGAGCTTCGACATGTGGCGGCCGTTGGGCCTGCTCTATCGCCGGCATCGCGCCATCTCGCCGGCGCAGCAGCAGTTCATTGCGTTGCTGAAGGAACCCCGCTGGCTGTCGACCGACGGGTTGAAGGATAAAACGGCGGCGTAAGCGCGGCGAAACGGGCATTGCCGAACGGCACCCACTGCGGCAGGATCGTCTTTCTGCCGTGTGCCGGCGGAACCCCTGCGATGCTCAATTACATCTGGCTGGCTCTGGTCGTTTGCTCGGTTCTGCTCGGTGGGTGGTACAACCGTCTGGGGGAAGTGACGAGCGGTGCCTTCGATGGCGCGCGCACCGCCGTGATGACCATCGCGCTGCCGCTGGTCGGTGCCATGTGCATCTGGCTGGGCATCATGCGTCTGGCGGAACGCTCCGGCCTGGTCCAGGCGCTCGCCCGGGCGTTGCGGCCCGTGCTGGGCCTGCTTTTCCCGGACGTGCCTGCCGGGCACCCGGCGATGGGCTCGATGGTGATGAACATCGCCGCGAACATGCTCGGACTCGGGAACGCGGCCACGCCGCTCGGCTTGCGCGCGATGGCCGACCTCGAAAAGCTCAACCCGCATCCCGGCACCGCGACCAACGCGATGTGTACCTTTCTGGCGATCAATACCAGTTCGGTGCAGTTGCTGCCGACCACCGCCATTGCCATCCTGGCGGCCAACGGCTCGAAAGACCCGTCGGCCATCGTCGGGACCGCCCTGGTGGCGACCACTTGCGCCTGCCTCACGGGGGTTAGCGCGGCGAAGCTTTTGGAAAAACTGCCGATCTTCGCGCCGCCCAGGGGCTTGGCCGACCGTGTCCGCCCCGCCGACGAACCGGTGCAACCGGTCGCCGCTCCCGCCAAAGCCGAGGACGCGGCCGTCGTACCAACGCCGCCGCTCGAACCACTCACGGGAGGACGGATGGCGGCGTTACTCGTGATCGTCGTGCTGGTTCTGATCGGCGCGCTGGCGTTCTTCGGCCGGGCGGTGTTCCAGCCACCGGTGCATGGCGCGCTGCTCCGGGAAGCTACCGGAGAATACCTCCTCCGCGCGGTAGGCGCGGTGTCGCTTCTGGCGGTGCCCTGCACGCTGGCGTTTTTCCCGCTCTACGCGGCGGTCCGTGGGATCAAGGTCTATGAGCAATTCGTCGAGGGAGCAAAAGAAGGATTTCCCGTTGTCTTGCGCATCATCCCCTTCCTCGTGGCGATGCTCGTCGCCATCGGCATGTTCCGGGGCAGCGGCGGCCTGGACCTTCTTCTCGGTTCACACTGGGTGCGGTCTTTCTTCGGCTCCATCGGATTCCCGCCCGACCTGCTCCCGATGGTCCTGATGCGTCCCCTGAGCGGCAGCGGGACGCAGGGGTTATTTACCGATCTGGTGACGCACTTCGGCCCGGACAGTCTCATCGCCCGCACGGCGGCGACCATCTACGGCAGCACGGAAACGACCTTTTACGTCGTCGCGGTGTACTTCGGCTCGGTGGCCGTCCGGCGCACCCGGCACGCCATCGCCGCGGGGCTGATCGCGGATTTCACGGGCGTCGTCGTTTCCGTGGTGATCTGCCGCTTGATGTTCGGCGCGTGAGAGATTGATCCCCGCGACGTGTCGGCCCCGTGCGTATTCGGGGGCTGGACATCTCCCGATGTTCTGGCAGAGTGCCCGCCGACGCCCTTCAATCAACATGCCATCTTTCGCCCTGTTCCTGGCCCGTTTCATAAAAAGTCCGATGCAAGTGGCATCCATCATCCCCAGTTCGCCGATGATGGTGCGCCGGGTTTCGGACAAGATGAACCTCGCGCGGCCCTGCGTGGTGGCGGAGTACGGTCCGGGCGAGGGCTGCCACACCCGCGAGATGCTCAAACGCTCGCACCCGGAGTCGAAGTTCCTGCTTTTCGAGCTGGACGCCGAGTTTTGCCGCGACCTGGAGCGCCAGTTTGCCGACGACGCTCGTGTGACGGTGATCCAAGGGGATTGTGCGACGCTGCCGCAGGAACTCGCCAAGCAAAACCTGACCCACTGCGACTACGTGCTCTCGGGCATCCCTTTCAGCACGATGGAAGTCGGCAAAAAGCGGCAAATCCTTCGTAATACCTACGATTCCCTCGTCCCGGGCGGAGATTTCGTCATCTATCAGGTGACCAACGAACTCCGACGCCACGCGACGCCGGAAATTTTCCCTCGCGCCGACAGCGAGTACTTCCTGCAGAACATCCCGCCGATGTTCATCACGGTGTTCCACAAAGACGCGGCCCCGGTCTCACGCGAGGTCGCCAGCGGCAAGAACGGCAACGGCCAGCACGCCCGGAGCCAGAAGAACCGGCCGCTGGCCGCCGACCGTGCCCGGCGCTGAACGCCGGTTTTGATCTTCCCGCGATGACTCCCCCGTCCACGCGTACCGAGAAAGACAGCATGGGCGAGATGCTCGTGCCGACCGACGCGCTCTACGGTGCGACCACGCAGCGCGCCGTCCTGAATTTCCCGATCAGCGGCTACCGGTTCAACCGCGCGTTCCTGCGCGCGCTCGGACTGGTGAAATCCGCCGCCGCCAAGGCCAACGCGGAGTTGGGCAAAATCACGGCCGAACAGGCCGATTTCATTGGAAAGGCCGCTGAAGAACTGATCGAAGGCAAGCTCGACGAGCATTTCCCCATCGACATTTTCCAGACGGGTTCGGGCACGAGCACGAACATGAACGCCAACGAGGTGCTGGCCAACCGTGCCTCGCAGATCGCGGGTGAGCCCATCGGATCGAAAAGGCCCGTTCATCCCAACGACCACGTCAACATGGGGCAGTCGAGCAACGACGTGATCCCCACGGCGATGCACGTGGCGGCGGCCGAGACCCTTCAGAACGACCTTCTCCCGGCGTTGGACGAACTCGGCGAGGCGTTGACGGCGAAGTCGCGCGAGTTCTGGGACATCATCAAGATCGGCCGCACCCATCTGATGGACGCGACGCCGGTCCGTCTGGGTCAGGAATTTGCCGGGTACGCGCGGCAGGCGAAACTGGGCAAACAACGTCTCCAAGCCGCCGTGCACGCCGTCGAGGAGCTGCCGCTCGGTGGGACGGCGGTCGGCACGGGTTTGAACTGCCACCCCGATTTCCCGCGCCTCGCCATCGGTCACCTGAGCAAGCGCACGCGGGTGCCATTCCGCGAAGCCGTTGACCATTTCGAAGCGCAATCCGCCAAGGACGGGCTCGTCGAGGCCAGCGGTCTGGTGAAGACGGTCGCCACGAGCCTGTTCAAGATCGCCAACGACATCCGCTGGCTGAGCAGCGGCCCGCGTTGCGGCTTCGGCGAGATCACGCTGCCCGCGACGCAGCCAGGCAGTTCCATCATGCCGGGCAAGGTGAACCCGGTAATGTGTGAGGCGCTGATGCAGGGATGCGCCCAGGTGTTCGGCGGCGACGCCACGATCACCTGGGCTGCCGCCGCCGGCAGCTCCTTTGAACTCAACGTGATGATGCCCGTGCTCGCGCACCAGTTTCTGGAAAACGCGCGTATCCTTGCCAACGCCGTCCGCGCTTTCACCGAAAAGTGCGTGCGCGGCATCACCGCGAACGAGGCCCGTTGCAACGAACTGGTCGAGTACAGCATGGCGATGGTGACGAGCCTCGCGCCCATCATCGGCTACGACCGCGCGGCGGAGATCGCCAAGGAGAGCGGTAAAACGGGCAAGACGGTGCGCGAGATTTGCCAGGAGCAGCACGTCCTCCCCGAAGCGGAATTAAACGCCGCGCTCGATCCCGTCGAGATGACAAAACCGGGCGGCGAAGGCGCGGCAGGCGGGTAGTCCTACCAAGTCATGCCCCCGCGTCGGCAGCCGGGTTCGCCGGCGAACCCGCTGGATATCGTCATCCAGTTGATCGGCCTCTTTTTCGGCGGCAGCCGGGGAGGCAAACAACGCGCGGCGTTGTTCAGCGCCGGGGTGGTCTGCCTGTCCGTGCTGTTCACCGGCGGCTGGTACCTTTTCCAGTCGAGTGACCGCAAATCGGAAGTTCGCCGTCTGGTCGCCAACTCCCAGCAGCCGCACAAACAGATCAAAATCACGCAGGTGGTCTGGGACATCTGGACGCTCTATTTCAACCGTCCGTTCGTCTCGACCCACGTCGAACCGGGAGAGGGGAGCCTGCTTTTCGGCGAACCGGAGCGGACGAGCTTTCCGCACGAGGTGCGCGTGCTCTACAACGCCGCCTACACCGTCGGTTATTGCGACGAACTGGGCGATCCCGCGTGGGTCGGCTACCGGGTGTTCGACATGGACGGCCACAAGAGGCCGCCGAAGCGGCCGGAGGGATTCTCCACCGACCCGCGCACGGCGGCACGGGTGGAGTCCGCCGATTACAGCGAGAGCGGCTATGACCGCGGCCACATGGCGCCGAACTATGCCATCGGCACCCGTTACGGCGCGGCGGCGCAGGAAGAGACGTTCAAGATGTCGAACGTTTGCCCGCAGCGCCACCGTCTCAACGCGGGGCTATGGAAGGACTTGGAAACCAAGATTGCCGACAACTACACCGGCCGGTACGGGCAGGTGTGGGTGATCGACGGCCCGGTTTTCGGTCCCGAGGACCGGATGGCGCGCCTGCGCGGCAAGGCGTCGGTCCCACCGCAATTTTACATGATCGTCATCCAGCAACACGAGGGCGGCGTGCGGGCGGAAGGGTTCATCATCGACCAGGAAGCACCGGCCTCCGGTCCGCTGGACCCATACCTGACGAGCATCGGTGAAATCGAGCACCGCACCGGCCTGAATTTCTTTCCAAAGCTCGAAAAACAGGCACAGGCGCAGTTAGAGGATCAAACGACCTCGTCCGTGTGGTGATGGGACAGTCCCTTGTAAGCATCGGGTTTTCGCTTACATTCAATCAACGTTCAACGAACTACATCATGCCTACCATCGCCGAAATGCCCGCGCCGGAGCTTGCTGCCGACCCCTCCGACATGTCTGCTTTCCCGCCGTTCAGCCTCTCGCGGCTGCTGCGGACCGTTTTCAACCCGAGTGCCGGAGAGTGCGTCGCTGTTCTTATCGACCTGGCGGACCCGCACGGGATGAAGGATTTCGGCTTCTTGTCCGACCCGAAACTGACGATCCAGCGGATCGCCCACGACACGTTCTACGAGGGCCTGAAAAACGGCGTGCTGGACGAGTTGAATCTGCGCGGCGGCGAGATGTACGCTTTCCAGATGACCGGTGGCAGCAACCTCGATCTACCGGACCTCGCGGTGGATGCCGACGGACGGGAACTCAGCCTCGAACACGACATCTATTCGAATTACGACCTGATCCTGTGTATTTCGACGTACTCGGCGACCGCGCCGCTGACCGCGTTCGCCAAGCAGTACGGCTTCCGCGGCGCGACGCTGCACGGCGTCAACCCGATCATCCTGGCATCGGGTCTGGCGGTTGATTACGATGACGTGAGCCGCAAAGCTGAGAAGCTTCGCCTGAGCGTCACCCGGGCGGACTCGGTGGAGATCGACTTCGAGTATCTAGAAAAGAAATACACCCTGAAGCTTTTGCTCGGGGGCCAGGAAGCGCAAAAGAGCCACGGGCTTTGCCGGGGCGGACCGGATGTGGCGAACTTACCCGCCGGGGAAGTTTACTTCGTGCCCGAGAGCGCGGAGGGTTCCTTCCCGCACCGCTACGAGGACGGCACCATTTCGCTGATGACCGTCAAAGGCGGTTACGTCGTGGGGATCGACCTGTTGACCGGCGAGGAGGCGACGGTGGCACCGCACCGGTCGAAAATCCTCGGCGACCCGGCGGCCGGTTTCATCGGCGAACTGGGCTTCGGCACGCAAATTCTGCCGGTCAGCGGGCGTGATATCCAGGACGAAAAGATTTTCGGGACGTTTCACGTCGCTACCGGGCGCTCCGATCATCTCGGCGGGCACATCACGCCGCCGAAGTTTTTGGACCGGAGAAACGCCACGCACGACGACATCCTCTTTTCACCCAGCAAAACGCCCGAGATCAACGTTCCACAGGTGCGCATGACCCGTAACGGTCAGACGGTCGCCCTGATCGAAAACTACCTGCCGGCACCTTACTTTCTCGACTTGGTGACGCACTGATCGTGGTCAATCCGTATGAATCCGAGCGGTTGCTCGGCGAGTATCTGCTGTTCCACTACGGTCGGGCGGAGGCGGTCCTGCCGCCCGGATCGGGGCCGGTCGGCATGGGTGACGGGCTGAATTTCGCTGTCCGGGCGGTGACGGAAACGCTTGATCTGTCCGCGCTTCCGGCCGGTGCCCGGGCGCTGGATCTCGGATGCGCGGTCGGGCGTTCCAGCTTTGAGTTGGCGCGGCATTTCGACGAGGTCGTAGGGATCGACTTCTCACAAAGCTTCATCGGCGCGGCGCGCACGCTCGCCACGGAGCGTCGTCTGACCTACGAGCACGTCGAAGAGGGGCGACTGAAAAACAGGGCGCTGGCGGAAGTGCCGGAGGCGATTGACCGGAGGCGCGTCAGCTTTGAGACGGGCGATGCGTGCCGTTTGCGTGATGGCCTAGGCACCTTCGACGCCGCACTGCTGATCAATCTGATCGACCGCCTGCCCGACCCTGTTGCCTGCCTGGATCGCTTGCCGGCGCTGCTGGCGCCCGGCGGTCAGTTGGTGGTGGCGTCACCCTACACATGGCTGGAGGAATACACCGCGTTCGACCGTTGGTTGGGCGGCTACGAGGCGAACGGCCAGGCGGTGCGCGGGTTCGAGGCGCTTTGCGCAATCCTGGCGAAAGATTTCGAGTTCGAGCGCCGGGTCGAGCTGCCTTTCGTGATCCGGGAGCACGTCCGCAAGTTCCAGTGGAGCATCAGTCTCGCCGGAGTCTGGCGACGGCGCTCATAATGGTCCGTCAGCCACGGCCAGCGTCTGGCGGCGCAACTGCCCGCAGGCGGCGTCGATGTCGTGGCCCTTTTCACGGCGGAGCGTGGCGCTGATTCCCTGTGACCTCAGGATATCCTGAAAGGCCTGCTGTCGGCCCAGGGGCGGTCGATTCCATGCAAGCCCCTCGACGGTGTTATACGGAATGAGGTTCACCTTGGCTTCGAGACCATCCGCCCAACGCGCGAGGGCGCGTGCCTGTTCCTCGGTGTCGTTGACGCCGTCGATGAGGATGTACTCGAAGGTCAGTTTCTGCTTCTTGCGCTCGTGGTAATACCGGCAGGCATCCATGAGGACGGCCAACGGATATTTGCGGTTGACGGGCATGATGCGCGCGCGCACCTCGTCCGTGGCGCCATGCAACGAGATCGCCAGCCGGATTTGCAGCGGCTGGTCCGCCAACTGCCGGATTTGCGGGGCCAACCCGCTTGTGGACACCGTGATGTGCCGCGCGCCCAGACCGACCCCCCACGCGGCGTTGATGATGCCGATGGCACGCAGGAGTTGATCGTAATTGGCGAGCGGTTCTCCCATTCCCATGAACACGAGGTTGTTGACGGTCTCACCGGAAGCTTCCTCCACCCGCAGGATTTGCTCGACGATCTCGCCCGCGCGCAAGTTACGCTTCCAGCCGTCCAGGCCGCTCGCGCAAAACTTGCAGCCGTACGCGCAACCTACCTGCGTGGACACGCACAGGGTCCGCCGGTCGCTCGCCTCGCCGTACAACGCCGGGGACGCCGGGATCAGGACCGTCTCGATCAGTTGGCCGTCCGACAGCCGGAAAAGGAACTTCTGCGTCGTGTCGTGCGAACCCAGTTTGCGGACGGTCTCGATGGTGCCGAGCGAAAACCGACCGGTGAGAAACGCACGCAGGTCCGCCGGCAGGTTCGTCATCGCATCGAAGGAGCGCACGCGCTTGCGGTAGACCCAGTCGAGCAACTGTCCGGCGCGAAACGCCGGCTGCCGGGCTTCCGTGAATTGTCGGGCGATTTCCTCACGGGTCAGCGAGGTGATCGGCTCCGCAACTTGTTTCGGATCGGGCGGCTGCATGGGCCAGTGTACCCGCAAACGTGCGTGGCGTCACGCCCGTCCGAAAAGCGCTGCCTGAAGGCGACGGAGACATCCATCGGATGTTACAGTTCGATTCTTTTGCTTTCCCATGACGCCGATGAA
>CAZZYS010000063.1:0-17091 GCA_964658285.1 uncultured Verrucomicrobiota bacterium | reverse complement strand
TCCGGGTGGCCTGCGCGGATGAGTCGCCCCTTCAGGGCTGGCCGGAGTGACCGGACCTACCTGGGGCGCTGCCCCAGGCCGGCACTGAGGCCGCGCCTTTGGCGCTCCGGCACACTGTGCTCGTGGCTGAGCGAAGCGACCCATGATCTAGATCGCCGCCGCGCCTGTCTCCTCCGTGCGGATGCGGATGACCTGCTCGACGCAGGTGATGAACACTTTTCCGTCCCCGCTGCGGCCCGTGCGCGCCGCCTGCATGATGACGTGGAGCGCCTCGTCGATCTGCTCGTCGGCGAGCACGACCTCCACCTTGAAACGCGGCAGGAAACCCACCTTGTACGGGCTGTCGCGGTAGATCTCCGTGTGCTCCGTGCCGTGACCGAAACCTTTGACCTCGCACAACGTCATCCCTTCGACGCCGAGTTCCGCGAGCGCTTCCTTGACCTCTTCCAGTTTGAACGGGCGGATGATGGCTTCCAGCTTCTTCATGAGTCAAAAACCCTTTGCCATCTCCGGCCTCCGACGCCGCGGAGACCGACACCTTGTGGCGCTTGCGGTGAGGGGCGGGTGCAAACCCCCGAAAACACCCGCCCCTCACCATCGAAGCACTGTCGGCATTCGTTTAGCACGGGCTGTGCCAAGGCATCCAGTGAGGGGATTTCAACCGATTTACCGTGTTCCAATACCTGTCGCCGGACAAAAGTGGTTAACTTTGCGCAGGGCGGCAGGCTAAAACGCAAACCTTGTGGCTAGATTTGTGATGAGTCGGGCAGCGGAGGGGAGGCGCTGACATGCGAACGATCCGGGCGGGCCTGGCGCAGGTCAGCAGCATCTTCTGGCTGTTGATCGGCATGGTCCGCGAGATGGGCGACCAACTCGCGCGGGGCCGCTTGCCGTTTCGCAGGGAAGTGTTTTTCGAGCAAACCTCGCGCACGGGTGTCGGGTCGGTGCCACTGGTGGCGATGGTGTCGTTTTTCCTCGGGTTGACGATGGCGCTGCTGACCGGCTACCAGCTTCGCCCCTACGGTCAGGAACGGCTCGTGCCCGAACTCGTCGCCGTCGCGTTCTGCCGCGAACTGGGCCCGCTGATGACCGGCATCATGCTGGCGGCGCGGATCGGCGCGGCATTCACGGCGGAGCTGGGCACGATGACCGTCAGCGAGGAGGTGGAGGCCATCGACGCGATGGGCATCGGTCCGTTGCGCTTCCTCGTCGGTCCGCGCCTGACCGCCATCGTCGCGCTGCACCCGTGCCTCGTGGTCGTGTCCAACGTGGCGGCGCTCGTCGGCGCTTATTTCGTCTCGACGTTTTCCTTGGACATCGCCGGGTCGTATTTTCTCGATCTGGTCCACGCGGGATTGCTCGTTAAAGACGTGATCTCGGGCATCATCAAGAGCTTGTTTTTCGGTCTCATCATCGGGTTGGTGGCCTGCTACCGGGGACTGACGGTGAAGGGCGGGGCGGCCGGCGTCGGCGAGGCCACGACCTCCAGCGTGGTCACGAGCATCACCACCGTGATCGCCGCCGACACGCTCTTCAACATCCTGCTCGTGCGCCTCTACGACTGACGATGTGTTATGCTGCCCGCCGATGAATGACCGCCAGGACGACGCGAAGACCCGGGACGGCAGCGGGGGGCCGCTGTTGAGCCTGCAAGGCGTGTCGCTGCGCTTCGGCGAAAAAACCGTGCTCGACGGCATCGACCTCGACGTGCAGGCCCAAGAACGGCTCGTCGTCATGGGCCAGAGCGGCGGCGGCAAGAGCACGCTGTTGCGACTCGTGCTCGGCATCCTCCAGCCGACGACCGGGACCGTGCGTTTCCGGGGGCAGGAGGTCAATAAACTCGGCCGCCGCCAGCTCAACGCCATGCGGGCGCGTGTCGGGATGGTCTATCAGTATTCCGCGCTGATCTCCTCGCTCAACGTGCGCGACAACCTCGCCCTGCCGATGGAGGAACTGACCGACAAGACCGAGGACGAGATCGAACGCACCGTGGACGAAAAACTCGACCTCGTGCGGATGCGCCACGTCAAGGACGCGATGCCCGCCGAACTGAGCGGCGGCATGAAAAAACGCATCGGCCTGGCCCGCGCGCTCGTGCTGGAGCCGGAGTTGATCCTGTTCGACGAACCCTCCGCCGGGTTGGACCCCGTGACGAGCAGCGTCATCGACGAACTCATCATCGACCTGAGCGCGCACACCCGCGCGACGAGCATCATCGTCACCCACGAGATGGACAGCGCGTTTCGTGTGGCCACGCGCATGGTCATGCTCTACGAAGGCAAGTTCATCGCCGACGGACCACCTAAAGAATTTCGCCAGTCCTCCAACCCGGTTGTAGCGCAGTTCGTCGCCGGCCGCACGCAAGGACCGATCTCCGGCGAACCCGGCGAGAAGGAAAGCCCGAAGTCCGACCCTCTGAAGGAGGCCCAGGGCATCCCGATCTCCGGTATCATTTCCGCCATCAATGCCGAACCATGAAATTCGAACGCAACGAAATCACCACGGGCCTGCTGGTGCTCACGACCGTCGGGCTCCTGATCGCGGTGATCCTGCTGCTCTCCGCGCCGGGGTTATTCCATTCGCTCAACCAGTTCGAGGTGTTCTTCGACAACGCCTCCGGGGTCCGGCCCGGCGCGTCCGTGCTCGTGGCCGGGCGCAAGATCGGGCAGGTGACCGCCATCGATTCGCCCGTGGCCAAGGCGAAGCGGCCCGCGAAATACCCCGACGACGAGGTGCTCATCACCGTGAGCATCGAACACAACGCGCACGTTTATCGCAACGCCACCGCGCGGATGCAACAGAACGGCTTACTGGGTGAGGTGGTGATCGACTTCGTGGGCGGTTCGGAGGAATCGGGGATCGCGGAAACCGGCTACCAGTTCGTCGGCGAGCGCGTGCCGGACCTCAATTCGGCCCTGCCGCGGGTCCTCGCCGTCATCGAGCCGGTGGCCAGCACCGCGACGCTGACGCTGGGCCGGTTGGGCCAGACCATCGACAGCCTCAATTCCGTCTTCGGCCAGGAGGGCGAACTGCGCGGCGCGCTGACCAAGCTGCGCATGACGGCCGACAACCTGACGACCCTGACCGCGCCGGACGGTTCGTTGAACCACTCGCTGGCGAACTTGCAGGATTTCACCGGCAAGCTGAAGGCCGACGACGGCCCGCTTTTCACGACGCTCAACAACCTGCAAAAGACGACGGCCGATATCAACAAGGACAACCGCGTGCCGCAATTGCTGGCGAACTTCGAGGAAGCCAGCGTTCGCGCGTCGGCGGCGGCGAACAACGCGAACAAACTCATCGCGGGACTCTCGCCGACGGTGCTCTCGACCTTGAGCAATCTCAATCAGATGACCGACACGCTGAAGCGTCAGCCGTGGCGGATCGTCTGGCCGACGACGAAAAAATATGACGCTACCGCCGCCCCTGACGGAGTGGCGGCATCCTCACCGAAAACCGCGCACGAGCGGCGCTCCATCGATTACGGCGAGGTGTCCGTGAGCCGGAAGACGCGGTGAGGCGGAAAATCTCTGGCGCGCATGACCCAAAATGAAAAGGCGAACTCTGCGGTTACTTTTGGCGGCTGCGACGGCCCTGGCCCTGTTCATGTGTGTAGGCGGCGGCCGGGCGGAAGAATCGTCGAACGACGCACTCGAAATCGACAGCGCGGACGTTCTCAAGTTCCTCGGCGCGCACGCGTGGAAATGGACTTACCACCCGGCGACGCATTACAAGGAACTCACGGTCCGGCTCGTCCATTACACGCGGGACGCAAAGGGTGAATTTCAGCGTGACCAATTTTTTACCGACACCGTGAACTTTGGCGGATGGCACGTTTCGGACGATCTCTTGATTGTCTTCAGCCGAAAGGATGACCATCTCGCCTACATGGTATCGAACGATCACTCGACTTCGGGGTTGCTGCAAAATCTGAAAATAAAGTCGCTCGAATACGATTCCTTCGGCAAAGGCAACGGTGGAGCGCCGCAAATATTCGGCTCCGAGCTGGTGCTCATCGCCAAGTTTCCTAAAGACCGCCCGTACACCAACGAGAAGGCCGATATGCTGAGCTACGTCGCGGTCGAGATCGACGCCAAATGAGCGAATGGTTTGTGGAGACGATGAAAACGCCCTCCATCATGATTTGCTGGTTGCTGCTCGCGTTATTCTTCCAAGCGGAAGCCAATGCACGGGAGGCGGTCAAGGTGCCCCTGCCCCTAAAGCTGGAGGTGAAATGGACGGTCAAAGCCAATTTCAGCGCCGTAACGCTCTCGATCCTGAACCGGGGCAACCGGCCGATCAAGGTCTGGCCGATCCTGGATTTCGATGCGGTCAACGATCCGCGCCTGAAAACCGGAAGTGGAATGTGGGAAAATTGGGCCGCGTCGGAACATGCGGTTTTGCCGACGGTGCGTTTTCTTGATCGGGAAGGTCACCTCATCGATCTCATCACTTTCCCGGTGAACATGCCGGTTCCAGCGGCGGAGGAAATTGCCGCCGGTGCAACCGGGAAAATCAGGCTGTTGGTAGGCGTTGGGGCGGACTTCAAGGACGCGGCCCGAAAGGCGCAAAAAATCGTGCTCGCCATCGCGTATCGGTCGAAGGAAATCTGCCGGGTTACCATGCATAAAAGTTTCGGCCGGTGGGTGCAGGATTCCTGATCGAGCGCGTCTCTTGCCCAGCGTCAGCACACCGTTTATCAATAGCGAATGGCATGTACATACCGGCGCATTTCAGGAACGACGATCCCGCCGAGCTGCGGCGGTTGATGCGCGCGCACAACTTCGCCACGCTGGTCACGGTCGGGCCGGACGACGCGCCGTTTGCCAGCCATCTGCCGATGCTGGTCGAGGACGGGGAGGACGGCGCGCTTTTCCTGCGCACGCACATGGCTCGCGCCAACCCGCAGTGGCAACATTTCGATGCCAATGGCACACCCTCGCTCGCGATCTTTCACGGCCCGCACGCGCTGGTAAACTCGAATTGGTACGAGTCTGCACCTAACGTACCGACGTGGAACTACGCGGTCGTCCACGCGTATGGCCCGGTGCGGTTGACCGAAGATGCCGAGACGACGCGCGGCATCGCCTACCGGCTCGTCGCGCAACATACCCCGGACATGCGTCCGATCCCCGAGGAATACGAACGCCGGCTGCTGGCAGCGGTGGTGACGTTCGAGATGCGCGTCACGCGATTGGAGGGCAAGTACAAGCTCAGCCAGAACAAGTCGGAAGCGGATCGTGCGAACGCGCAACGCGAACTTGCCCTCAGCCCGGACGAGAGCGAACGTCAAACGGCGGCACTGATGCATGAAGCGATTGTCCCACCCTCTTGATGCGAGTCCGCGCAAATGGCGGCGCGCGGTGCTCCCGGCCGTTGCTGCGTGGGCTCTCGGCGGTGTTCTCCCATTTAGCCTGCCGCTCGCCGCGCAGGACGCTTCTCCAGCCGATGCCGCGACGGAAGGTTCCGTGCGTCTGGGCAAGGTGCAGTTGGACACGGCGAAACGCCGCGCCAGGTTCCCGGCGGTTTTCAACATGACCGAGGGTTCGTTGGAGTACGTGCTCGTCGGCAATCAGGGCAAGACCCACGAGAGCCTCTTGCGCACGGAGGTCGAGCCGACGCAACTCCACACGGCCATGCTGTTGCTCGGGGTCAAAGCCGGCGAACGCCACCCCGGCGACGCCCCTCCGGCGGCGATCAACGCCGATTATCTCCGCACCGCGCCTGCCCTCCAGGGCGATCCGGTGACGATCACCTTGAAGTGGACCGCCAACGGCAGGGAGGTGATCTGCCGCGCGGAGGAACTGATCTTTAACTCCCAAACGAAGGCCACCGCCCCCGTGGGTGATTGGACCTACAATGGGTCGATGTTCGACCAGAATAAATTCCTCGCCGAGGATGACAAATCTTTTATTGCGCTCGTCACCGATCCGACCGCGCTGGCGAACAACCCGCGGCCGGGGCACGACGACGATCAAATCTGGTCCGTTGCGAAAGAAAAGGTGCCCGCCAAGGACACGCCCGTCGAAGTCATCCTCGAACTGAAGCCAGCCGCGCCCCCTGCGCCGACCCCCTGAAAACCATCACCCGTACACCCATGATGCTCCCCACCTTTCTCCGACGTTCCGCGTGCTGCGTGGCCTTCCTCGCCCTGGGCGCACCGACGGATGTCCACGCCCAGCAACAGCAACTCGACGGGACCGTCCGCCAGCCGGACGTTTCCCTGCGCAACGAGGTCCAGCACGCCATCGACCAGGGACTCGCGTGGCTCAAGACCCAGCAGAAACCCGAGGGGTTCTGGTCGAACGCGGATTTCCCGGCGTTGACCGCGCTGGTGTTGACCGCCTACGAGGGTGACCCAAACGTGAAGAACCACGCTCTGGCGGCGCAACCGGAGTCCGTGCGGCACGGGTACGACTGGCTCATGACGTGCGTCAAACCGGACGGCGGCATCTACAACAAGGGACTTTCGACCTACAACACGTCCATCGTGATGACGGCGCTCGTCGCCGGGCACGATCCGCGTTTCGAGCCGACCCTGAGGGCCGCGCGGCAGTTCCTCGTCAACGGACAGGTGCACGCGGCCGGCAACCCGGCCGACGGCGGGTTCAACTACGACGCCGGCGGCGACCACGCCGATCTTTCCAACACCGTCTACGCCCTGGAGGCGCTGTACCACACCCGCACACTCGGCGTGAAGCCGGAGGGAAGCGCCTCGCCCGCGCCGGGCCAGGACCTCAACTGGCAGGCGGCCATCGGATTCTTGCAACGCTGCCAGAACCTCCCCGAGTACAACAAGGAACCGTGGGCCAGCGACGATCCGCAGAACAAGGGCGGGTTCGTGTATCTCCCCGGCAAGAGCACGGCGGGTACGACCGACCTGGGCAACGGCAAGCAGGCGTTGCGCTCGTACGGAACGATGACTTACGCGGGTCTGCTCAGCTTCATCTACGCCGATTTGCAGCGTGACGACCCGCGCGTCAAGGCGGCCTACGATTGGCTGCGGGTAAATTATTCCGTCGATGAAAACCCGGGCATGGGCCAGTCAGGGTTGTACTATCACTACAGCCTCATGGCCAAGGCGCTGACGGCCTACGGCGTGGGCGACATCGACCTGAAGGACGGCAACAAGGCGAACTGGCGCGAACAGGTAGCCAAGAAACTCATCGACCTGCAAAACAAGGACGGCTATTGGCAGAACAACGCCAGCGGGCGCTGGTTTGAAAAAGACCCGGTGCTGGCGACGGCGTATTCGCTGATCGCGTTGGAGTTAATCGACCGGGGGCTGTGATCACGGCGCGGGCTTTCCTTCGACGGAGCCGTTGCCCTCGTCGATGTAATCGACTCCCCAATAACGGGTCACCTGCAAATATTGCGACCAGCGCGCACGGTCGGTTTCCTGTTTGGCTTCGATGCGTTGCGTGGTCGGCGGAGGCGGCATCTGCGCGGCCAGACCCAGGAATGACTCGTACAGCACGCGGCCGTCCATCTTCGGCGGGTTCGGCAGCCCAAGGAGATGAGCGATGGTTGGGGCGAGATCGACGTTGCCGGTCGGCATTTCGTCACGCCATCCCTTCTGAAAATCCGGTCCGGCGGCGATCAGCGTGTTGTGCAGGTCGTAGCGGCTCAGCGTGGCGTGCGTCCCCTGGCCGGGCCGGCGCGAACCATCGCTGAACACGAGTCCGGGGAAGCCCGTGGCGTTTTTTCCGTCGTTCCAGCGCAAGGAAACGGCGATGTCCGGCGCGTCGGGCGAATCGATGTGCGCGGCACTCATCGGGAACGTGCCCGGCAACCCGTCGCGGGTGAAGATCACCCCGGCGAAATCGCTGCCCTGTAGAAACGCCACCACGCGCCGGATCGTGTCCGCGTCGTGTCCGGCGACGTGCAAAAAGACGCTGCCGCCGAGGCCGTTGACGAGGATTTCACCGGGTTTCGGCGGTGCTTTGTATTCCCGCGTAGCGGTGAAGCCGGCGTCGGTCAGCACCTGGGGAACATCCACTCCGCGGCCGATGCTGGAAAACCCGTGGTCGGACACCACGAGCACATCGGTCGTCTCGCGCAGATGTCGCGCGTCGAGTTCCTTGAGCACGGCGGCGAGGTTGGCGTCCACGCTGGCCAGCGCGCGGTGCGCCTGTGGCGAATCCGGCCCGAACTGGTGCTGGGTGTAATCGGGATCGCTCATCCAGAGCACGGTGAATTTCGGCGGACCTTCCGGTCGCAACGGCCACAACCAACGCAGCAGGGCGTTGGTCGTCCAGGCGTCCTGCTCGGTGTTTGGAAAATGAATGTCCGTTGGAAACGGGAGCATATCCCGGTACGGCGCGGTTTTTTCAAAATCCTGTGGCAGCGTGTAGCCTTCGTACAACACGACGGATTGCGCGGTGTATTTGTCGTCGGGCAATAGAGGGCGGGCGGCCCGGTCCATCAGGACGACGATGCGTTTGGTGCCGGTGACGACCGTGCGCACGCCCGCCGCCTGCAAAAGCTCGGGCAGCGTGGGCACGCGCAGATATTTGCCGCCGCTGATCTCGTCGCCCTTGCGGATGGCGGCCAAGTCCTCCATTGCGACCGTCTTGAGCGGATCGATGGCCGGACGGTATTCGCGGTTGGCGATGAGTCCGCTGTGACTTGGATAGCAACCCGTGACCATCGCCGTGCCGTTGACCTCCGTCGAACTCGGGTACGACGAATGGTGGCGCGCGAAGAAAACGCCCTCGCGGGCCAGCTTGGCGAGGGTGGGGGTCGTTTCGTCGTTGATCGAGTCCGGCCGCAGACCATCCCAGACCACGAGCACCACGCGCCGTTCGTTGGTCTGGCCGTCGGCCGTCGGCGCAGTCGAAACGCAGGCCAGCAGGCAACACGCGGCGGCAAACAGTGGGAGCGGGGGCTTCGAGAATTTCATCGGGAAAGCGGTCTGTCGGAAACTGGAACGTACCCGCCGGGGTTCGGCAAGCCGCGTTCCTGTAAAGAAATCTTCCACCGGCGACGGACGAACGGCCGGCGCGGTGCGATTCACCAGTCACCAGTCGTCTAAAATCATTCTTATGGAAGCTCCTCAACCTCTGCTCAATCAAGTGGCGCTCGTCACCGGCGCGAACTCCGGGATCGGCGAAGGCTGCGCGCGTGCGCTCGCGGCGGCCGGCGCGGACGTGGTCGTCAACTACGTTTCCCACCCGGAAGCCGCCGAGAAAATCTGCTCGGAAATCCAGGCCGCCACCGGTCGCAAGGCGATGGCGATCCAGGCCGACGTGAGCAACGAGGAACAGGTGCAGGCGATGTTCGCCAAGACGATCTCGGATTGGGGCACGGTGCACGTCCTCGTCAATAACGCGGGCCTCCAGCAGGACGCGCCGATCCAGGACATGACCCTCAAGCAGTGGAACACGGTCATCGGCATCAACCTGACCGGGCAGTTCCTCTGCGCGCGGGAGGCGGTGCGCGAGTACATCCGGCGCGGCGGCGACACGGCACCGCCGAAGTGCATCGGCAAGATCATCTGCATGAGCAGCGTCCACGAGGTGATCCCGTGGGGCGGGCACGTGAACTACGCGTCGAGCAAGGGCGGCATCATGCAGTTGATGAAGACGATGGCGCAGGAACTTGCCCCTCGCCGCATCCGGGTCAACAGCATCGGGCCGGGCGCGATCAAGACGCCCATCAACCAGTCCGTCTGGAGCGACCCGGAAGGTCTGGCGGGAATGCTCAAGCTGATCCCCGACGGCCGCGTCGGCGAAACGGACGACATTGCCCGCGCGTGTGTCTGGCTGGCGAGCGACGACAGCGACTACGTGACCGGCCAGACGTTGTTCGTGGACGGCGGCATGACGCTGTACCCGGGCTTTGCGACGGGTGGGTAGTACGGGCCTGACGGTCAGGCGACTTCGTTACCCCGGGGGGGGCGGGACAGTGGTTATTTCGCGCTCTGCAGGTCGCGGTCCATCGCGGCTCCGTCGAACGGGATCACGATGATCTTGCTGCCGTGGCCGTCGCTCCCCTTTTCCTGGTCCTTCTGCACGTCGATGACGGCCAGGGTGAGGGCGGTGACGTGGCCGTTTTCGAGGTAGACACTGGGGCGTTCCAGCTTCGTCCAGCGGTTGACGGTGCCGTCGGTGTAACGCACGAAGTCCGCGGTGGCGTCGTAGGCGAGGCCGCGATAGGTCCAGTCGTTGATGCCGTCCTTGGAGGTGAGATGATAAGCTTTGCGGTCACTCCAGTTGTTGACGGTGAGATGGTAGAGACCACCGCTGTACCAGAGGACGGGGTCTTCGAGGCTGCCAAGCAGGTGCTGGGGCATCCCCGCGATGCCGGGGTAAATCTTGGAGCCCTGCTGCACGTACGGGCCGAGGATGCCCTGGTCGCTGATCATAATCACGCCGGCGCGCCCGAACATCTCGAAGCGTCCGTCGGGCCGCGGCAAGATGATTTCATTGGAGCCATGCCATCCCGGATTTCCATCCACGGTGATTCTGCCGAGCGGTTCCCACGGCCCGTCGAGTGATTTGGAGACAAAGATGGTCGCGGCCCGCGTCTCGCTGATGAGGATGGCGTAGCTGCCATCCGGCAGCGCCAGGGCGGTGACGTTGTGGCCTTTGCCGCCCACGTTTTCCGGCCAGCAGAGTCCTTTGTCCACGTAGGGTCCGAGCAAGTGGTCGCTGACGGCGTGGACGGCCTTGGAGCCACCCCAGCCTTTGTGCCCGTTGGCCTGGTCCCAACGACTGCCGAACAGGTGATACCTGCCATCCGGGCCTTTGATGATTTTGCCATCCCAGTAGTCCCACTGCTTCATCGTGACATCTTCCAGGCCATTGCCCTGGTCTCGCGGCCCGACCGCGGCCGCCCCCCAGGCGTCCTTGGACAGCGAATTGACGATGGGAGTCGGCAGGAAGTAATCGATGAACGTTTTGGCAGGTTTGGCATCCTGGGCACGGCTGCCGGGCACGCCTACCAACAAGGCGGAAGCCGCCAGGACGAGGCCGAACGAACGGAGGGAGGGGGGCAGGGTCATCTTCGCAAATTGTATAGCGAGGGACCAAGCTGCCTACAATGTTTAGTGCATGAAAGTCCCCTGACGGACTCAAGTTCAGCGACAGAGGCTGGCCGGGTCAAGCGTGGTAGCCCGAGGCAGCCTCATGACCAGCCGCTGTCCGCGGGAGTATGTGGTCAGACCGATGGAGCGTCTCTACAGCCTCCGTAACTGAACGCCTCGAACAATCGCAAGTACAAGAAATGGGATCGATGTCATCAGCGTGAACCCGCGATCCTCCGACGCCATGAAGAACAAGAGCCAGGCAGCCGTAAGACACGCGAGTCCGCCGACTGCCAACCCAACATGCAGGTGGGAGCGGGAGCAAAACAACGCGGCAAGGGTCAGAAGCACCCCGACCCAGCCGAGCGTCATGTGCAAACCCCAAGCCGAAAAGCTGCCGATCACGAGAAGCAAGCCGACGGGACCAACACCGTGTCCAGCGGCAACGGTGGTAACAGCGAACGAAGCAACAAGCGGGACGGCGAGCAAACTCGCTGTCCTTTGTTGGGTTGTGATGACGAGACTTGAGGGCATGCGTGCAAAGTAGCCTGACGCACCCAAGCTCAGCGACGGGCAGTGGCGCGATCAAGGCCGGAACTCGGAACCAGCCCGACCCTGCTAATGCCCATTCGCTGGAGTGCGTTGTTGGGCGGTGGGAGCTTCACGGTGCTCGGAGGTCGGCAAAACAGGTCGGTGAATACTCCTCAATGGCGGCATCGAAGACCGCTATGCGAAGCAGGTCGCTCTCACCGGGAGCCAAGACTACCAATACTCGGCGACTCTGCGGCAAAGCATAAAGTGCGGTGCCCGGAAGCGGAGTGGGAAAACTCGGATCGCCGAGACGAGCGACGTAGTCGGCAACGCTTTCACCGGGAAGAGGAAAGCTGTCGGCAACCCCGACCGTGGTAAGCACCTCCCGCCCATCGGCAAGCTTGGTGGGGCGGACGAACAGCCCTTCGTAGCGAGTGAGAAGGTGCTCCGGCCATTGAACGCCGTGCCACACCAGCCACAAGCGGATGCGGATCAGCGGACCGTAGAAGCGGTAGTGACTGCTTAGCCGTGCGTCGTAGGTGGCAGGGGCCATAGTGGACGCCTGTTGGCCTGCGATGGTGTCGGCGACCCACGCGCTCGCCGGGCCGAAGCTGAAGATGTAAGCAAAGACGCCAAGCACAAGCACGGCGAGGACATTGAGGGACACGCGGAGGAAACGAGAGCGAATGCGCTTCACGGGAAGTGTTCTGGCTCGCCTGACGGACTCAAACTCAGCGACGGGCGTCGGCGAAGAAAGACGTGGAGTGCAAGAAAGACTCTATCGCTAGCCTCTGTTCCTGAAGTTAGGCTGGGGAGTCGCGGATGGCTCGGATGTAGAATGGACTGATGTGCGCTGTGTCGCCGGCTTTGATGGCACGCTCCATGTAAACGCGTCGCGGCGTGGGAGAGGGAAGCACCGCGTAGTTGAGATACCGGCGGCAAAGCTCTAAAATCTCCGAATCTGCCATCAAGCGGCACTTGGCTGCGTCCAGCCAAACACGAGGGATGACGTAGGTGTTGTTCGGATGGTCGATCATGGAGCGGAGATGCTGCTGCAGGAGTGCATCGGGCACATCAAGGATGATCTCCAAGCTTTGCTCCCGCTCGGACATAGGCGGAGTAAGCTCGCTGTAGATCTCAATGGTGTCCTCTGAAGACACGCTGAGTTCGCGCGGCAACTCGATGGATGATAGCGTGGCGCGACCGGCAAGAACCGCTTCGGCTTGCCCGCGCGGGAGTGTGACAAAAAGCGGGATCATGGAGGCGTCAGGCGGTGGGGCGTGATTGGACATTCAAAGGTCGAGTAACTCCCAGCGCTCCAGATACTCGTTTGCAGGGTCGTGAAACTGTCGCACCGGGGTGTCCGCGTGAGCTTGGCCGTACTTGCCCGGCTTGGCCAGCCACGTCTGGTGATCATGGCGAACGAAGGCGGCCAACACGGCACTGGGAACGATGTGAAAGCGCGGTTGCTCCAAGGGGCCGCCTAGCACGACGAAAGCGTAGAAATGGTGCTCGGAGACAAAGGACTCGCACTTTTCGTTGAGTACCCAAGACGTGCGCGAGAGCTGGTTGGTCTTGCATTGGATGGTGACCGAGCGGCTGGCCGCAGCGTTGGTGGCTAGAATGTCGATGCCGCGGGTATTGCGCAAGGAAATCGAGGCGATGTGACCGCGTCGGGACAGCTCGGCGGCGACGAAATACTCGCCGGCCACGCCCGCGAGCAAAGGGGTGATCTTCGGGTGGGTGGGTTTACTGTTCACGCTGACAAGAAGGGTCTGCTTCGCCTAACGACCCAAGCTCAGCGACGGCGGGAGAAAAGACGAGACCAAAAGGACGGACGCGCCCCCGCCGTTCGCTGGAGCGCCTTGTTAGGCCGGGCGGCTGCCCTGGAAAGAACCCGCTCCAAACGGTCGAGGTCGCGGAGGCCAGACTTGGACGCGCGCGACAAATCCTCGGCCAAAGCTGGACTGCAACGCTCGGGAAGAAAGCCGGGCCACTCCGGGCAAGCTGCAAGCACTACCTCCCACACGGAACGCAAGTCCTCGCGCGGCTGACCACGCACCAGAGAAGCGCGGTAGCCGAAGAGAAAGCGCATGGCATAGTCGCCCGCGACCTCGGAGTAACCACCTCCAGGCCGCTCGTCCGACCACATGAACCCGCCGGACATCATCTCGTAGTGGCGGGTAGCCTGCGGGTCCGCGCGTAGCTCACGCAGATGCGGAATGAGGACTTCGGGCTTGGGCATGGAACGTATGGGCCTAACTAGCAGTGGACGAGCCACAGTCGCAGAAAAAGGCGAACAAAGGTCGTCTATCTCGGGTTGTGAACGCGGTTGGCAAAGACACGAAGAAAGCGTGTGAAAAATTAGCCGAACTGTCGTCAAGCATGATTTCCGGGCCTGACGGGCAATGCGCTAACGAAAATTGCCATACGAGGCAAACTTCATTCGCCTAGCGCCGCCACTTTACGAAAACCACCCGTGAAGCGGACCGACCCGAAGCGGGCGGATCGTTGCGCGCTCACGCCACGAGCGTTGCCGCCACCGTTTTTCCGTCCTTCCGGCTTTCCGCCTAGTCCCCGCGCACCACGACCGTCGTGCCGACCCGGACCTTGTCGTAAAACAGCGGCGCGATGTCGCTCGGCATCCGGATGCACCCGTGGCTCGCCGCGTAACCCGGCAGGATGCCCACGTGCATTCCCACGCCCTCGCCGGTCAGGCGCATGAACCACAACATCGGCGCGCCGACATAGTGCGTGCCCGCGGGCGCGGCGTCGATCTTCGAGCTGATGCCGCTGCGCACCACCCGGCCGCTGCGGTCCACGTAGTTGCCGTAGATGTTCGACATGTGGCTGCGGTCCTTTTCCATGACGTGGAAAGTCCCGCTCGGGGTCGTGTGCCCCGCGCGTCCGCTGGAAATGGGCGAATCGATGGCCACCTCCTCGCCCATCATCAGGTAGGCGCGCTGCCGGCTCAGCGAGACGATCACGTGGGCGTTATCCGGCGTGACCTGGTCGTACGTGCTCTTGTTGATGACCGCCGGGGGCTGGGTGGGGTTGATCGAGTTGCCCGCCGGCTTCTGCGACTGGCGGAAAAGAAAAAATCCCTGGGGCTTGGGCGTCGGGGTCGGCAACGGCGCGGGCAGGGCCGAGGAACGTTGCGCGCGAGCCTGCGTGACACCGAGCCCACCGCCCGCGAGCAGCAGCAGCGCCAGGACGGCGGCGGTGCGGGCGGCGATTCCCATCCTCCGGCGGACGGGGACGACGGCGGCAGGCACGGGGGATGGATTGGCGGGATCGCGGTGAAACCAGTCGGAAGCTCTCATGGGTGGACGGCGGATGGGGACTTGTGCTCTGCGGCAGCAGCCATGATAGTAACCGCCAGCCGATAATCAACTCAATGCTCATCGGAAGGCAGAGGGGCGGCGGCGAAATGCAAAACGCAACAGTCCGGGGCCGGAAGCGGCCGGCCGGCGAGATTTTCCCTTTCCCCGGCAGCGCCATGCAGCCAGCCGCCAAACCGCCGTTCCGGGCCGCGACCTTCCTCCTGACGGCGGCGGTTTGCTTTTTGCCCCTGGCGATTTTCCTTTCCCCGGCCCGCGCCGACATCCAACTGCCGCCCAAGGCCAATTCCAAGGGCGAACGCCAGCTCCAGAAGCGTACCCCGCCGCCGCCGACGCCCGTGGCCACGAAGGTCCGCCTCCAGCCGGGCGGCAGCGCCGAGATCGTGCTCCAGGCCAACGGCGCGCTCGGGAAGATGATCAGTTTCCTCCTGCGCACGCCACCCGCGCACGGGGCGTTCGTGGGCACGCCGCGCCGGATCGGCCGCGACTCGGTGGCCGTGACGTATGTCCATCGGGCGACGGACGGCCCCGGCCACGACACGTTCACCTTTGCCGCGCAGGCTCCGGGCACCGCCGTGTCGGCCGCCGAGACCGTGGACATCGAGGTGGCGGAGGTCGCGCCCGACGCCGGCCCGGCCCCGGCCGGTTTACCGGACCTCGCGGCGAGCCCGTCGGAACTGGATTTCGGCGCGGTGGAGTCGGGGAATTCCACCGGGGTCACGCTCACCCTGGAAAACCGCGGCGGCGGCCTGGCCAACGGCCGGCTCGACCCCCCGCCGCCCTGGGCGCTGGAGGGCGAAGGGTCCTACAGCCTCGGACGGGGCGCGCGGCAGACGTTTCGGCTCGTGTTCCGGCCGCGCTCGGAGGGATCGTTCGCCGAGACGCTGCGCGTCGAGACGGGCAACGCGGACAGCACGACGGGCTGCGTCGTCCGGCTGGTCGGCACGGGGCTGGCGGCCTCCGCGCGCGAGCCGTCGCCGCTCCCGGCTCCGGCCGCGACCTCCGCCCCGACGCCCGTGCAGGTCGCCAACGCTTTGCCCGCCCCCGCGATGACCGCCGCCCCGACGCCCGACCGGCCCGCCGCGCCGCCCGTTCGTTCCGCGCCGGGGGCTACGGACTCCGGCCTCGTCGTCGTCAACATGGCCCAGGTCACCGCGGTCAAGGTGCTCGCCGTGGGCACCTCCACGCTGGAACTCGGCTGGAACGCGCCCGCGCCGCTGCCACGATCCTACCGGGTCGAACGCCGCTCCTTCGCGCGCGACGAGCGGGAGCCGGGCAGCGTCCGCACCGACTGGCTGCCGTACGACCGGACGGATTTCCGGGTGCGCGCCGACCGGGTGACGGCCACCCTGCGCGGGCTGAACGCCGGGGAACCGGTGACGCTGCGGGTGTTATCGGTCGATGCGGCCGGGCAACTGTCGCAGCCGTCGCCGCTCGTGGATGCGGTCACCCTGCCGGGCTCGGGCTGGTGGCGGCCCACGCCGCTGAAAGGATTGTTGCTGGTGCTGGCGGGCTGCCTCGCCCTGGTGGTGCGCCGCCGCTGGCGGGAGCGGCAGTGGCTGCGTGCGCTCGACGCCCAGCACCTGGAGCGCCAATCTTCGGGCGTCGCCAGCCAGGATTCCTCCCGCCCGCTATAACGAGGGCAGGGGCTCGTCGTAGGAAATCGGGATCGTGTTGAACGCCGGCACGGCGGAGACATCGACGGCGGGCCTGGCGGGGTGCGGACGCGTCGGCGCGACGGGCGTCCGGCTCCTTTTGGCGAGCAGGTCGCCGGGCTGGCGGTGGCGGGGGGGCGGCACGTAGGGCATCTCGTCGTCCGCGCGCAGCACGAGGCAGGCGAACTCCCGGCGATCTTGTGCCGTCAGGCCATCCGGTACGACCACGGCGGCCCGCGCGAGGTGGCCGCGATGGATGCCGGCGGGGATTTGCGCCGGTTGCCCAAAGGAGAGGGCCAGGGCGCTGTCGTTGTGGGCAAACAGTTCCCAGGCGTCCGCGCGGGCGAGGTTGCGCAGGAGCGATTCGCGGGTGAGCCGGGCGCGTTCGCCGGTGAGTCCGTTGAGGGCGAACGCTCGCGCGATAACCGCTTCCGGGGCCACGTCGCGGCGGCGGGCGACGTGCAACCACCCGAGCGCGGGGCCGAGCTGCGCGCGGAAGGCGTCGAAACCTCGGAGCGCATCCACGCCGAGGCAGACA
>CAZZYS010000062.1:0-17179 GCA_964658285.1 uncultured Verrucomicrobiota bacterium | reverse complement strand
CGCTCAGTGGGCCGAGGAGGACCGGACCGACGACCCGGTGGAGACCGCACGGCGGCAACGGGAGGGTGACGAGCTGCTGCGGGCACTGCAGGAGAGTCCGCTCTCCTTCCGCCGCGTGGACGTGGCCCCTTGGGAAGAGGGACATTTCATCCGTCCCTATGCGGAGGCGATCCGCGACCGGCTGGGGCTTTACTTTGAATTGAACAACCTGACGCACAAACCCAAGCTGGTCGCCATCACCGGCACCGGCGAAGGCGAGGGGATTTCCACCATCGCGGGCGGCATCGCGGCGGCACTCTCCGAGATGGGCGAGGGCAAGGTGCTCCTGGTCAACATGAACGTCGGCCAGCCCGAGATCCATTCCTTTTACAACGGGAAACCCGCCTACGCGCTGATGACCGCCCTGCACCCGGCCTGCCCCATCGCCCCGGCGGCCGAGAACCTGTACTTGGCCACGACCTACACCCCCTCCGATTCCAAGCAGGTGCAGATGGGGCCGAAGCGCCTGTACGAACTCATGCCCAGCCTCAAGGCGAGCAATTTTGATTACATCATCTTCGACATGCCCTCGCTCGACCAGAGCAGCGCGATCCTGTCGATGGCCGGGCTCATGGACAAGGTGCTCCTCGTCACCGAGGCCGGGAAGGCAGGCGTCAACATGGTGCGCCGAGCCTACTCGGAATTGACCGCCGCCCAGGGCAAGGTCTCCTGCGTGCTCAACAAGACGCGCACCTACGGCCCGAAGTTGAGCAAGAGCGACTACTGAACCCCCGCCCGGTGCGGCGGCACGTTTCGTGCGGTTGCAGACAGGCTCCTGTCCCCGTGCTGCGCAACACCATCTACTACCGGATCAAGCCGTTCGTGCCGAAGTTCGTGCGCATGGCGGTGCGGCGGCGCATGGCCTTGCGAGCCCGCCGGCGGGTCAGTGGCGTGTGGCCGATTTCGCCGGGTTCGGAGAAGAAACCCGCGGGCTGGTCCGGGTGGCCGCACGGCAAGCAGTTCGCCTTCGTGCTCACGCACGACGTGGAAGGCCCGGCGGGCATGGGCAACGTCCCGGCGCTCTTCGACCTGATTCGCGGCATGGGTTTCCGCTCCTCGTTTAACCTGATCCCCGAGGGCGATTATCACGTCCCCGCCGACGTGCGGGCGGAACTGACCCGCCACGGTTTCGAGGTCGGGGTGCACGACCTGGAACACGACGGCCGCCTCTACCAGTCCAAGACCCGCTTCCTGCGCAACGCCGCGCGTATCAACCAATACCTGCACGACTGGCAGGCGTCCGGGTTCCGGTCGGGTTTCATGCTGCACAACCTCGATTGGCTGCACGAACTCGACATCACCTACGACGCGTCCACCTTCGACACCGACCCCTTCGAGCCGCAGCCCGAGGGCACCCACACGATCTTCCCTTTCTGGCTGCCCCGTCCGGCCGACCCGGACGCGGGTCCTTCGGCCCGCACCGGCTACGTCGAGCTGTCCTACACGCTGCCGCAGGATTCGACTGTGTTCCTGCTGCTCGGCGAGCAGACGGCGCAGACCTGGATCGACAAACTCGACTGGGTGGCCGCGCAGGGCGGCATGGCCCTGGTGAACATCCACCCCGATTACATCGACTTCTCCGGCGGCGGGAAGTGCGCGCGGGGCAAGTATCCCGTCGCGAGGGTGCGCGAGTTGCTCGAACACGTGGCCACGAAGTACGCCGACCGTTGCTGGAACCCGTGCGCGCGGGAACTGGCCGGGTGGTTCGTCACCTCCGGTTCGACGCCGGCGATTGAGACGAAGACCGGGCAAGCCCCGGTGCCGCTCGTTCCGACGATCCTCCGGGGCAAGCGCGCGGCGGTATTGCTGTATTCCCATTATCCCGCCGATCCGCGTCCGCGCCGCGCGGCCGAAGCCCTCGTCGAGGCGGGGGTGGAAGTGGACCTGATCTGCCTGCGGGAAAACGACGACGAACCCGCGTCGGAAACCGTCGGCGGAGTGAGCGTGCGGCGGATTCCCCTGCGTCGTCAGCGGGGTCGCAAGCTCTCTTATCTTTTTCTCTACAGCCGTTTCATCCTGCGCTGTTTTTTCCATCTGGCGTGGCACGGCTGGCGGAAAAAGTACGACCTGATCCACGTCCACAACATGCCCGATGTGCTTGTCTTTTCCACGCTGGTGCCCAAGCTGTTCGGCGCGAAGATCGTCCTCGATCTGCACGATCCGATGCCGGAGTTGATGACGAGCATCTACGAACTGGATCGCAACCACTGGCTCGTGCGCACGCTCCGCTGGCTGGAACGCTGGAGCATCGCCATGTCCGACCTGGCGATCACACCCAACGTGACCTTCAAGAACCTTTTCGTTTCGCGCTCCTGCCGTGCGGGCAAGATGCGCATCGTGATGAATTCCCCGGAACAGCAGATATTCGATCCCGACCGCCCGGACCTCGCCGGCGCGGACCGCCGGGAAGGGGACGGGGAGTTCCGCCTCATGCACCACGGCTCCATCGTGCATCGCCACGGCATCGATCTGCTCGTGGAGGCGGTCGCGCAGATTTATCCGAAGCTGCCCGGCGTCCGGCTGGACATTTATGGGTCGCCGACGCCGTTCTTGGAAGTCGTGCTCGAAACCGGCCGGCGGCTCGGCGTGGAACATCTCATCCGTTACCACGGTGCCAAGACGCAGGCCGAGATCGCGGAGGCGATCCGCCATTGCCACCTGGGCGTGGTGCCCAACCGGCGTTCCGCCTTCACGGACATCAATCTGCCGACCCGGCTCTTCGAATACCTGGCGATGCACCGGCCGGTTATCGCGCCATCGACGCAGGGCATCCGTGATTACTTCGCGCCGGACGAATTATTTATGTTCGACCGTGACGACGTGGGCGGCTTGGCGAAAAAAATCCTCCGGGTGGCCTCCCATCCGCAGGAAGCCCGCGAGTGCGTCGAGCGTGGGGTCCGGGTCTACCGCCGGCACCTCTGGGAACGCGAGAAGGCCGGATTTTTGGGCTACGTCGCCGCGCTCGTTCGCACCCGCCGCACTTCGACGCCCGCCAGCGTGAACGCCGTCCGCAACAACCTCCAACCCGCCGCCGAGAGGAACCCCGTTTGAACATCAGCATTTTTGGCCTCGGTTACGTCGGTTGCGTGGGGATGGGTTGCATGGCCCAGCACGGGCACCGCGTGATCGGCGTGGACCCGCAGCCTTCCAAGGTGGAGTTCATCAACTCCGGTCGGCCGACCATCATTGAAAAGGACATCGCCGGGATCATCGCCGAGCGCCACGCCCAGGGCATGATCTCGGCCACGAGCGACACGGTGGCGGCCATCGGCAGCACCGACGTTTCGCTGATCTGCGTCGGCACGCCGTCCACCGCGCAGGGGCACCTGGACCTGAGCGCCGTGCGCAAGGTGGCCGCGCAGATCGGCGAGGCGTTGCGGCACAAGACCTCGCGTCACGTCATCGCCCTGCGTTCGACCGTGCTGCCGGGCACCGGGCAAACCGTTTCCAGGATCATCGCGGAATCCTCCGGCCGCGAGGCGGGGAAGGACTTCGCGGTGGTCTCCAACCCGGAGTTTCTCCGCGAGGGGACGAGCGTCGAGGATTTTAACCAGCCGCCCTACACCCTCATCGGCACGGAATGCGACTGGGCCGTCGATGTCATGCGCGAGGTGTACGCCCGGATCGAAGCGCCCTTCATCACGACCAAGCCCGCCGTGGCCGAGTTGATGAAGTACGTGTGCAACAGTTTCCACGCGCTCAAGATCACCTTCGCCAACGAGATCGGCAGCGTTTGCAAGGCGCTGGAGATCGATTCGCACGAGTTGATGAACATCTTTTGCCAGGACACCCAGCTCAACATCTCCCCGGCCTACCTCAAACCCGGGTTTGCATTCGGTGGTTCCTGTCTGCCCAAGGACCTGAGAGCCTTGCGCACCATCGCGCACGACCAGTATCTGCAAACGCCGCTGCTCGAAAGCATCGAGCGCAGCAACGCCTTGCAAAAAGAAAGGGTGCTCCAGCGCATCTCGGCCGCCGGCAAGCAGAACGTGGGTTTCTTAGGGGTAGCGTTCAAGGCGGGCACGGACGACCTGCGCGAAAGCCCGATCCTCGACGTGATCGAGCCACTTTTGGGCAAGGGTTTCAATGTGAGCATCTACGACGAGCACGTCCACATCGCCAAGCTGACCGGGGCGAACCGCGAGTACATCCTGCAAAAAATCCCGTACATCTCGCGCTTCATCACGGACGACCTGGACGCGGTGGTGTCGGCGTCCGACCTGTTGGTGGTGGTCAACAAGCAGCCGGGCGTCGTGGAGGCGCTGCGGCGTTGCGAAAATAAGATCGTGCTCGAACTGACCCGGACAGGGCTCACGTCCAGCAAAGGGGGCGCCGCGGTGGACGGGGTGGCATGGTGAACTGCCTGGAGACCCGCCCGCGCGAGGGGCTGCCCCCGTGGCAGACGACCCTGCGCAAACTGCTCAAGCGACGGGGCCTGGCCCTGCTGCGCCTCGAAGGACCGCCGCCGCCGACCTGGCGCGAGACGCTGGGCCGCCTGCGCGCGGAGGCGGAGTGGGAAAGCGGCGGCACGGTCCCTGGCGTGGGTTGCCTGGATGGTGAACTGCAAACGCAGACCGACCTCCTTGGCGTTTTCCCGGCGGAGCGGGTGAGGTTCGCGCCGGAGTTTGCTGCGTGGCGGCGGGATAGACCGGCAGGGTACTGGCCGATCCTGGTCGTCGATCCGGCGAGTTGCCGCCTGTCGGAGTTGCTCGACGACGAGGAAACGCGCGGACAGGTACGGACGATCCTGGTCCGCGCGAGCCTCGGATATTTCTGGACGGGTGGGGGCGACGCCGGCCAGATGGCGCGGGCCTTCCGGGCAGCGGGATTTCGCCTGGACGACGTGCTCGGACAAACCGGCCTGCTGACCTGGAGCGCGCCGCTGGAACCGGTGCTGCTCGTCTTTAAAAACGAACGGTCGAGTCCCCAGGCGGCCAACCGGGCGACCGGCGCGGCAGCTCGCGTGGCGGAAGCGCTGGCGGTGTGGAGTCAGCCGCTGGCCCGCACGGAGGGTCTGCGACGATTGGCGGGCAGGGGAAGCTTCGGATTCGCCTCCGGCGTGCTGAACCCCGGGGCGATCCGCCGGGATGGACGCACGGTCCTGCTGGCGCGCGGTGAGCGGGTGCCTTGGGCGGTGCAAAAAGTGGACGAGGCCGCCTTCATGGATTCCGCCCGTCCGCTGCTCGTGGAACTGACCCCGGACCGCACCGGAACCGAACGCGGCACGGAGTTGAGCCTGACCGGGGGCGGGGAGTCAGGGCCGCCCCGAACGAGGATCGAGGATTTCCGGCTCTTTTCCTTTCGCGATGAAATCTACAGTAACTTCGCGATGACTTCGGTGCCCGGACGCCTCCCACAAAAAGGCCGCCGGGTGGAAACGTCGGCGCTGACCACGCGCGTCGGACTGGCGCGGTTGGAACCGGACGGCGGCGGGTTGCGATTTATCGGCGAGCCGCGTCTCGACCGACCCACGACCCGGGTGGAAAAAAATTGGGCCATGTTCGAGGCGCAGGGCCGATTGCACCTCCTCTATTCGTTCCAGCCCTACCGGCTGCTGCGGGCAGACCGTTGGCCCACGCCGGAATTTACCGGCGTGCAGGAACGGGAACTCCGTTTACCGCCGGACACGCTGCCGGCTTCCTCGCTGCGCAACAGCATCAACCCGACCGACTACAACGAAAAATACCTGCTGCACGTCGTTCACGCGGTTTTTCCGACGAAGCGCTACGTCTTCTGGGCGGTGCTGATCGACAAATTCACCCTCCTGCCGGTCATGGTCAGCGCCTGCCCGCTGGTCGGCGGCTGGCACAGCGCGCCGGCGTCCATGGTGTACGTCACCGCCGTCGTCGCCGGCCCCGACGAACTCGAAATCTACGGCGGCCTGAACGACTCGTCCGTGGGTCGGTGGACGTTGCGCCGCGAGCTTCTGGACGCGACCTGGCAACCGCTCGCATGATCTCTCCCACCGTCAGCGATGCAACGGGGGGCGGGGCGCTGGACGGCTTCACCCTGTTGCGTTTCGCGCACGCATTCGAGTCCGGCGGCGGCATGGAACGCCTGCTCGAAGACCTCGACGGCGTGTTGCTCGAACGCAACGCCATGACCATCGTGCGACTGCACATCGCCTCGGACCGCACGCACTTGGAAGAACGCACCGTGGCACGCGGACGTGGACGGTTGGTGCTGGCACCGCTGCCGTTGCCCGAGGGCGAGGGCGTCCAGTTGGCACCCGATCAGGAGGTGAACACCCGCAGCCTGAAGGAACGGTTCCGTGACCGGGTGCTCTACCATCCGCTCGTTTGGGCGGCGGGATTGGAACGGCTGATCCTGCGCCGTCCGCTGCCGCGACGCACCGGGCAGGTCGTCGGTGCCGGGGCCAAGGCGGCCGAGATGTTCGCGCGGTTTCCGGTCAACCTTAGCCTGTTGCACTTCTTCGGCGGCAGCGACGCGGACGAAATCGTCGCCGAAGCCCGGCGGCACGGCATTCCGTTCGCGCTGCAAAACCATTCCGAGAACCGGCGCTACCTGCATCTCTCCGTCCGCAAGCACGCCACCCTGGCCAACGCCGTGGCGGGGGTCAACGGCCTCGACGTGCCCGCCTACGTGGCCGGCCGGTTCCGCAACCTGGCGGACGGGATCGACACCGACTTTTTCCGCCGCGAGGCGGCCCGGCCGGTGCCATCCGCGCCGACCGCGCCGATGATCCTGCTGCCGGCGCGGGTCGTGCGGCCCAAAGGACACCTCGACCTCGTCGCAGCGGCGGCACGGTTGCGGGATGCCGGGGTGGCGTTCAGCGTCGGTTTCGCCGGCCGGGTGGAATCCAGCCAGTTCGTCGAAGAGTTGCGCGGCGAGATCGTGCGCGCGGGACTCGTGGAACACGTGCATTTCCTCGGCGCGTTATCGACCGACGCGCTGCGCGATTGGTACGCGGCGAGCACGGTCGTGACGCTGCCGACCTCCCACCACGAAGGGTTGGGCCGCGTGATCGTGGAGGCGCAGGCGATGGAGACGCCTGTCGTCGCCTACGCCACCGGCGGGACACCCGAGGCCATCGTGGACGGCACCACCGGTTATCTCGTGCGCACCGGCGACGTGGACGGATTGACGCAAAAGCTCGCGCACCTGCTGGCCCACCCCGACGAGCGCCGGCGGATGGGCCGCGCGGGTCGGCAGGCGGCCGAGACGCGCTACAGCCTGGCGGCGGTGGCCGCGCGGCACGAAGCTTTCTATCTGGAGTTGACGGGCGGAGCACAACCCGCTCTGAATCCCACCCGAGAACTGATTTCCCGTCATGTCTGAGAATCTCGCACTCCTGGCGGCGTGGCTTTTCGTCGCGTATGCCCTGTGGCAGGAACGCCGCCGCAAGACGCCGGTTTCCAGCGCGCTGTTCTGGCCGACGCTCTGGTACATGGTCGCTTCCTCGCGGCCGGTGGGCATTTGGCTGACGATCTGGGGCGTGCCGATCCCGGGCACTTCGGGAGGCGTGGAGGACGGCAGCCTCATCGAGCGGTTTTTCTATCTGACGCTCACGATCATTGGCGTCCGGGTGTTGAAACGTCGTCAAATCAACTGGGAGCGCCTGCGGCAGCAGAACATCTGGCTGGTCGTCTTCGTCGCCTACATGCTCGTGAGCGTCCTGTGGTCGGACTACACGTACATTTCCTTCAAGCGCTTCATCAAGATGGCCGGCTCGGTCGTGATGGCGCTGGTCATCCTGACCGAGGAGCATCAGTTCGAGGCGATCAAGGCCGTCGTGCGGCGGGTCTTTCTCATTCACCTGCCGATGTCGGTGCTCTGCGTAAAGTATTTCCGCAACATCGGCGTGGTCTTCGACTGGTCCGGCACCGCCGAATCGTGGCAGGGGATTTCCTCGTCAAAAAACGTGCTCGGGCAGGTGGCGATGGTGGGCACGCTCTACTTCATCTACGAGACGATCCGCCAGTGGCAACAAAAGGGGTGGCGCAACATCAGCATCATTTACATCCTGCTCGGCGGGTATCTGCTCAAAGGCTCGGACAAGACGATCAGCATGACCTCGGTCAGCGTGTTCGTGTTCGGTTTATTCATTTTCCTGCGGTTGGAAATGCTGCGCAACCGGCGCGAGGCGATCCGGCCTTTCGTCTGGAAAATGACGGCGCTCACCGCTTCGCTCATCGTCTTGGTGTCCGTGCACAGCGTGGTCATGTTTTCCGAGCACTCGGTCTTCGGCTGGATGATTACCAAGCTGGGACGCGACATCACCCTGACCGACCGGACGACGATCTGGAGCGAGGTCTACATGGCGGCCTCGTCGAACCCGCTCATGGGCGTCGGCTTCGGCGGGTTCTGGATCGGCCAGGAGGCGAACATCGAGTTTTCCCGCCGCATGACGTGGGTGCTCGGCCAGGCGCACAGCGGCTACGTGGACACATACCTCCAGACCGGCTGGATCGGCATCATTTTGATGACGGGGACTTTCCTGACGGCCGCCAGGCGGCTGCGGAACACGGTTGCATACGATTTCGAGGCCGGGCGCTTCAAGGTCATCATCTTTTTGACCGCGCTCTTCGTGAACATCACCGAGACGAGCCACCTGCGCGGCGATCATCACCTGTGGGTGCTGCTGCTGCTGTCGCTCATCGACGTGTCCGGCACCACCCGGGGCCAGCCGGTCAGCTCCGACGGCGACGAGGACCGCTCCGCGCCGGAGCCCGTCGCCGCCCCGCGCCGCCGCACCGTCGAGGGGGTGGTCTTCCCGCACGCCGAAGAAGTGCAGGGCCGGCCGGCCATCGACCGCCCGGCCCGCCCGGTGCTGCACGGCGGGTACGACGACGATTTCCATCCCTAGGCATGACCCTCGTCGTTCCCAACGGCTTCGAGCGCAATTTCACCCTCGGCTTCGTGCGCGGTCTGGCCGCCAACGGCGTGGACGCCCTCGTGCTCTCCGACGACGACACCGCCCCGGCGCTGGACGCGGCGGACATCGCGCACGTCAACGTGCGCGGCAGCGTGTCGGAAAATCGGCCGGGCTGGCGCAAGGCGGTCAACCTGCTCCGCTACTACGCCGCGTTGTTCGCGCGGGCGTGGCGGCATCGTGGCGAGGTCATCCATTTCACCGGCATGTTCCAAAATGGACGGGTGCTCTTCGAGGGACTGGCGCTCAACCTCGCCCTGCGCCTGGCGGCGGGACGCTATCTCTACACGGTGCACAACGTCCTGCCCCACGGGCGGGAGGGCAGCCGTTTTTTCCGCTGGGTCTACCGTTGGATTTACCGGATGCCCCACCGGTTGCTCGTGCACACCCGGCGCGCCGGGCAGCAACTCGTCGAGGAGTTCGGGGTGCCACCGGAGAAAATCCAACACACCTCCATCGGCCTGAACGAGGAAATGCCGGTCACCGCCCTGACGCCCGCCGATGCCCGCCGCCAGCTCGGGCTGGAACCGGACGAGCGCGTCGTCCTTTTTTTCGGCAAGATTGACGCGTACAAAGGGCTCGACCTGCTGCTCGACGCCTTCGACCAATTGAACGCGCCGGGTCCGCGGCTGGTCATCGCCGGGGTGTTCCGCGCGGCGGATTACCGCGAGACGATCCTGCGGCGGATCGCCGCGCTGCGTCGGCGCGACCGCGTGCAGTTGCACGAACACTTCGTTCCCAACGACGAGGCCGAGGTTTTCTTCAAGGCGGGCGACGTGCTCTGCCTGCCGTACCGCCAAATCTACCAGAGCGGGTTGGTTTTCCTCGGGCCGCGTTTCGGCATCCCGCTGGTGACCACTGATGTGGGTTCCCTGCGGGAGTCCGTCGAGGAGGACGGCCTGGGCCTGGTCAGCCGCACCAACGATGCCGCCGGATTGACGACGGCCCTGGACGAATTTTTCGCGCGGCCCGACCGCTTCCGCCGCGCCACGATCACCGCCGCCGTGCAGCGGCACCGGTGGGAAACGGTTTGCCGCGAACTGATTCCGCTCTACACTCCGCCGCGCACGGGCCAGCAGGCGAACCCTGTCGATGGAGCCGCCGCCAGCTTTTCACCGCCGCAGGCCGGCAGCCACCGCCCATGAAGAAAGTCCTGCTCGTTTCCAACAAGGTTTTCCATTACAGGGTCTCCAACTACAATTACTTCGCCCGCCGGTTCCGCGAAGAAGGTTGGGAACTCTTCGTGCGGGCCAACGAACTCCAGCGCAATAATCCCCATCCGCCGGAGTTTGACTTCAAGGAAATGCCCTTCCGGTTCGGGGATTACAAAAGAGAAATCGAGCGCGTCAAGCCGGATGTGGTCATCGTTTTCCTGCACCTCAAGAATCTCATCATCTGGCCGTTGCTCCATTGGCTGAAGCTGCGCGGCATCCCGGTCGTCTACTGGAACAAAGGCATCAACCTCGAAGTGCGCAATCCCGGCCTGCGCAACCTGCCCTTCTACTATATTCACCGCCTGAGCGACGCCATCGTGCTGTACTCCAAGCACGAGATCAAAGACATCAAGCCGCCGCACCGGCACAAGGTTTTCGTCGCCAACAACACGGTGAACTTCGCCACGTTTCCCGAGGTCGCGGCCAGCCGGGAGGAGATCAAGGCGGAGTTCAAGATTCCCTATGACAAAGTCGTGTTGTTCGTCGGCCGGATGCGGTCGGTGAAGAAGGTCGAGCACCTCATCGAAGTGTTCAACGCGCACGACGAACCGGGCTGCGGCTGCGTGATCGTCGGCGATCCGATGGACTACGACCTCGGCGCGCTCATCAAGCGCGGCAACGTCATGCATCTCGGTGAGATTTTCGATCCTGACAACGTGCAGATCAGCAAGCTCTTCAAGATGGCCGACCTGTTCGTCATTCCCGGCGACGTGGGCCTGGGGATGAACCAGGCGTTCTACTGGGGCTTGCCGGTGGTCACCGAGGACGGCTTGCAACCCCCGGAAATCCACTACCTGACGCCGGGACGCAACGGTTTCGTCGTGCCGGAAGGCGACGTGGCGGCACTCGGGCGCAAGACATTCGAGTTGTTGCGCGACGATGCCCTGCGCGCGGAGTTTTCGCGTCATGCCCGCGAGGACATCCGGCGCGAGGCTTCCATCGAGGGGATGTTCTCGGGGTTCCTGGACTGCGTGAATTCGCTCGTCGGGCCGAACGGCGAGAAGGGGTTGCGTCGTGGTGGCGCGATGGCTGCTACGCGATGATGGACTTCGGATCAGGATCGTTTCCGCGCGGGAATACTCTGGCATCGATGGAACCTTTCACCACCGTGGACCCGGCAGCGGACGCGTCCGAAGCGCCTGCCTGGGTGCTTTTTGTCCAGGCGGCGGACGGTGGGGCGGAGACCGAGGATTTCGACATCGCGGAAGCCTGCTGCCGGTACGATGGACTGGAAATTCGCACGGTCGCGCCGGGGCAAGAAATCGCCTCGCCAGCGGCTCCGGTCGCGGTGGTGATCGGGGCGCGTGCGCTCGCTGCTGCTGGTCGGTTGCCGCCCGGGGTGCCCTTGTGGATCGTGGGCGTGGACGCCGACACCGACCCGTCGGCGCTGAGACAGGTCACCGGCGACGCGGTGTGCGGAGGCGTCGGCGTGTCCCCGGCCCGGCCGGCGCGCGTGCGGCTCTGTGCGGACCGGGCGGTGGCGGGTCCATTGGAGGGGCAGTTCATCCCCGCGACCGCCGGGAGCTTCGCGGGCCTGAGCCTGGCCGGCCCGGATGTGGCGGTGATTTCCTCCCTGGTGAACACGGATGGCACCCCGGACGCGCCCTGCTGCGTGCGGCTGACGCCCGGTCGCGGCGAGACGTGGGTCTCCGCCGCCAGCGCGGGATCGTCGGACGACTGGGAATTCGAGCGTCCGCATTTCGGCCGCCGCCCGCACACGCTGGCCGTCGCGCTGATGTTCCTGCGCGCCGCCGCCGGGGACCGCCGCTGGCACGCGCCCGCGCACTTCGCCAACCTCTGCATCGATGACCCCCGATTGACGGAGCCCTACGGACGGATGCGCTACTCCGCGCTGTTGGCAGAAGCGCAACGCGCCGGGTTCCACGCCACCATCGGCTTCATCCCCTGGAACTACGACCGCAACGCCGCTCCGGTGGTCGAGATCATCCGCCGGAACCCCGCGTCCCTGAGCATCGCCGTGCACGGCAACAACCACGACCGTTTCGAGTTCTACGGCCCGCAACGCTGGCGCCCCGGCGATCCGTGGCGGGTCAAGGCGCTCCCCGAGCAGGAAACGGCGCTCCGGCAGGCGGCTGCGCGCATGGACGAATTTTCCCGCCTGACCGGGTTGCCCCATGATCGGGTCATGGTTTTCCCGCACGCCATCGGTTCGGCTGGGACGCTGCGTCTGCTCAAGCGCCTGGGCTTTGCCGGCACCGCCAATTACAACAACTATCCTTTGGGCTCCGCGCCGCCGACCGATCTGGCCGCCTGCCTGAGTGTCGTCAACACCGCCGCCGACCGGATTCCGGCCCTGCGCCGCGACTACCCGAAAAACCGCTCCGAATGGACGGTTGCTCTCGACCTATTTTTGGGTAACCCGGTGCTTTTCATGGCGCACGAGGACCTCTTTGAGCACCGCATGACGGCCTTCAACGAGACGGCCGCGCTCGTCAATCGCCTCGAACCGGCCGTGCGTTGGACTGGCCTGGGGGAAATTTTCCGGGGACTGTACCGGCAACGCCGCCTCCAGGGCGATCTCTGGGAAGTGGAAATGCTGTCCGACGAAATCGACCTCCGCAACGAAAGCGCCGAACCGCGCCGTTGCCACGTGCGCCGCGAAGACCCGCACGGGCCGAGCATCGAGGCCCTCACCGTCAACGGAGCGGACGCCGGCGTGACCCAGCGAGGGGTCTCTGCGTTCGCCACCGTCGCACTCGCACCCGGCGAAACCCGGCGCATCGCCGTTCGCCGCGCCGCCGAACCCACCGCGATGCCGCGCGTCGAACTCCGCCGGCGCGGGTTGCGCAACCGGGCGTTGCGCGGTGCGGCGGAGTTCCGCGACCTGTGGCTGTCGGGAACGACTGCCGGGCGCTGGCTGATGCGCTTTTATTACCAGAATAAGCTTCACCGCCGCCGCTGGCGTCAATCGCGCCAGCTCCCGGCCGCCTTTTGGGACGATGGGAAATCCGCCGTCCAGCCACCGGTGGCGGCGGCCAAGCCTTGAACTCGCGCCGCATGACCGAAAACAATCTCACGAACACGGCGTTGCGCGTCACGCTGGAGCGGTTCGTCGCGTGGCTGGGACGCTACGGCGAAACGTCGCAGGACCACCAGGATTTCTTCGCCAGCCGGGTGGGCCGCGCGGCCAAGGCGCTGTATTACCGCCAGCCCACCCTGGGCAAATTCGCGGTGGCTCCGATGGTCTTTTGCGAGGCGTTCGCGCCGTGGACGCGGCGGTTTTTCTTCCCACGGATGCGTCTGCCCATCGCCGACGCGCATTTTGCGATGGGTTTCGCTTATCTGCACCGGGCGACGGGCGAGGAAAGCGCGCTGGCGAGGGCGGAGCATTTCCTGGAAGTGCTCGAACAAACGCGTTGCCCCGACTGGGAACGGCGCGGCTGGGGCTATCCCTTCGACTGGCAGACGCAGGGCGGCATCCTGGCGCAAGGAACCCCGCTCATCACCACGACGCCCTATTGCTACGAGGCCTACGACGCCGTGCACCGCATCGACGGCAGCGAGCGCTGGCACGAGGCGATGCGGTCCGCCGCCGAACACGCGCTGCTCGATTACCAGGACGTGCCGACCGGCCCCGGCGCGGCCAGTTGCACCTACACGCCTCACGGCGGCGAGCGGGTCGTCAACGCCAGTGCCTACCGCGCCGGGATGTTATTTCACGCGCACGCCGAGTTCGCCGACGAACGTTACCTGCCGCCGGCGGAACAGAACCTGCGCTTCGTGCTCCAGTGTCAGCAGGACGACGGTTCCTGGCCCTATGCGGTGGACGGCAAACGGCCGTTCATCGACCATTTCCACACCTGCTTCGTGATGAAAGCCCTCGCTAAAATCGAGCGCCTGACCGGCGACGCGTGCTGCACGCGGGCACTGGAGCGCGGCGTGGCTTATTACGTGGAAAACCTTTTCGACGCCGACGGTTTACCGAAACCCTTCGCGCAAGCTCCGAGGATGACCGTCTACCGGCGCGAACTCTACGACTGCGCCGAGTGCCTGAACCTCGGCGCGTTGTTGCGCGGCCGGTTCCCCGCGCTCGACGCCGCCGTGGACCGTACGCTCGACGACATCCTGACGAATTGGGTGCAGCCGCAGGGATGTTTTCGCGGTCGCAAGCTGCTCGTCGGCTGGGACAACGTGCCGATGCATCGCTGGGGTCAGTCGGAGATGTTCCGCAGCCTCGCGCTGCTGTTGGTCCAACGCACCGGCCAGGAGGCTGCCGCACCCCGGGAGGAGATCACGCCATGTGCGGAATAGTCGGCCAATTTCATTTCCGGGACGACGCGCCCATCGACCGCGACCTGCTGGCGCGCATGACGCAGACCATCGCGCACCGTGGCCCGGACGACGACGGGTTCCACGTTTCCGGGTCGCTCGGACTCGGCTTCCGGCGGCTGGCCATCCTCGACCTGAGCCCCGCCGGACACCAGCCGATGTCGGGCGACGGCGGCAAGACGTGGATCGTTTTCAACGGCGAAATTTATAATTTTCGCGCGCTCCGCCAGGAGTTGGAATCCCACGGCCACGCGTTCCAGAGCCAGTGCGATACGGAGGTGATCGTGCGCGGCTACCAGCAGTGGGGTGACTCGGTGTTGGGTCGGCTCAACGGGATGTTCGGCCTGGCGATCTGGGACGAGCCCAAACGCCGGTTGCTCGTGGCGCGCGACGCGATGGGCATCAAGCCGATCTACTACGCGCTGGAGAACGGTACGCTGTCCTTCGGTTCGGAGATCCGGCCGGTCGCGCTGGCCCTCGGCGGTCGTCCGGAGGTGGACCCGCTGTCGGTCAATTTATTCCTGCGCTACCGCTACACACCCGCGCCCTACACGGCGTTCGCGGGAATCAAAAAGCTCGCGCCGGGCGAGATGATCGTCGTCGAGAACGGCACCGCCTCCATCCGACGCTGGTACGATTTTGTACCGACCCCCTTCGCGCGCCAACCCACGGATGAGGAAGCGACCGAAACCCTCCTGGAGCTTTACAAAAAGGCGGTCGAGCGCCACCTCATCAGCGATGTGCCGCTGGGTCTGCTGCTCAGCGGCGGCATCGACTCGGGGTTGTTGCTGGGCATGATGAGCCTTTTCGACCAGAACTGGCAGACCTACACCGTCGGCTATGGCACCAGTTTCCGCGACGACGAACTCGCCGACGCCGCCGAGACCGCGTGTCAGTACGGCGCAAAAAACCATGCCGTCCGGCTGGACCGGACCTCGTTCGAGACGGCATTACCCAAGATTGTACGGGTCATGGAGGAACCTATCGCGTCGTCGTCCATCGTGCCGATGTACTTCGTCTGCGAACGCGCCCGCCAGGACGTGAAGGTCGCGCTGATCGGTCAGGGACCCGACGAACTTCTTGGCGGCTACAAGCGCCATCTCGGGGTCGCCTACGGAGGGGCCTGGCGCAAGCTGCCGGGAGCGGTGCGTCGGCTCCTGGAAGCCGGGGTCAACGCCCTGCCGCGCGGCGAATCGCTCAAGCGCGGCGTCCACTCGCTCGGGATCGCCGACCGGATGCGCCGCTACCAGAACGTCTTTTCCATCGCCCCGGCCGCCGTCATCGATGGTCTGTTCCGGCCCGGCGTGCTGCCGGCCGGGGCGGGCGATGCCGTGCTCGGCTGCTGGGAACCGTACCGGCAGGGCGTGGAGGGCCTGGACGAACTCGGCGGGTTGCAATACCTCGAAGTCCGCTCCTCGCTGCCGGACGAACTGCTCATGTACGGCGACAAGCTTTCGATGGCCCACGGACTGGAAGGCCGCGTGCCCTTCCTGGACCGCGACGTGGTGGAATACGTGCAACGGCTCGGCCCGCGCTTCAAGGTCCGCGCGGGCCAGCGCAAATGGCTGCACCGCCGCGTGTGCCGCCGTTTCTTGCCCGCGAGCATCATCCGTCGAAAAAAGCGCGGTTTCGCCGTCAACGTGGTGGACGATTGGTTCCACGATTCCGTGGCCGGACGGATGGAAACGCAGTTGCTCGACCCGGATTCGGGTCTCTACCGTTACCTGGACCCGGCCGCCGTCCGGCGACTGCTCGACGACCATCGCGCGAAGCGGCGCGACAACCACAAACTGATCTTCAGCCTGGCCGTGTTCGACGAATGGCTGCGGACCGGCGAACCCGGCGTCGCGGCATGATGGACCCACGATCCTCCGCGCCGCGCGCGTTCGTCAGCGTGATCCTCTGCACTCAGGGGACGAGCGCGGAGTTCGGCCGCACGCTGGAATCCTTGCAGGGGGTCGAGGTGCCGGACGACCTGCGCGCGGAACTCGTGGTGGTGGAAAACGGCCCGCCGGGCAACACGCGATCCCTCGTTGAAGCCTTTCACCATCCCCGCATGACTGCCCGCTACTTCCATGAGCCAGAACCGGGGAAGTCCGGCGCGCTCAACCGTGCGCTGCGCGAGGCGGGCGGCGACATTTTTCTTTTCAGCGACGACGACATCCGCTTCCCGACCGATTGGCTGCGCGGGATGTGCGCGCCGATTTTGGCCGGCGCCGCCGACGCGGTGGCAGGCGCGGTCAAGCTCGCGCCGCACCTGCTGCGTCCCTGGATGAACCACACCCACCGCGCCTGGCTGGCCTCGACCGCCGACTACATCCGGCTGGACGGTCCGTCGGAAATGTGCGGGGCGAACATGGCTTACCATCGTCGGGTTCTCGATAAGGTACCCGCCTACGACCCGGAACTGGGTCCCGGCATCGGCAACGGCGAGGAAACGCTTTTTTCCTGGCAGTTGCGCGAGGCGGGTTTCAAGGTCGTCGCCTTGCCGGATGTTGAGGTGATCCATCACCTGAACGCCGAGCGATTGCGTTACACCCACTGGACCCGGACGGCACTCCTCAACGGTCAGGCGCGCGCGTACCTCGCCTACCATTGGCAGCACCGCCGCATCGCCGTGTTCCCGCGCCTGATGGCTTGGCTCATCGCGGCCAAACTGCGGTTGCGCCGGTTGTTCTCGAAGCGCTACCGGCCGGACGAGGAAGGCATCTCCCCGTGGGAACTGGACTACCGCTGGGAGCTG
>CAZZYS010000061.1:0-17281 GCA_964658285.1 uncultured Verrucomicrobiota bacterium | reverse complement strand
CTACCGCGCCGAGAGCGCGCGCGTGCGGGCGATCTTCCACGAATACACGCCGATGGTCGAACCGCTCTCGCTCGACGAGGCGTACCTGGACGTTTCGCACCACGAACGTCCGGCGACCGAAGTCGCGGCGGAGATCCGTGCGCGCATTTTGGAAGTCACGGGCCTGACCGCTTCGGCTGGCATCGCGCCCAACAAGATGCTCGCTAAAATTGCCAGCGACCTGCGCAAGCCCAACGGTCAATTCACGATCAAGCCCGCGGCGGTCGCCGCGTTCATGGTGGACCTCGCGGCGCGCAAGATTCATGGCATCGGCGAGGTGACCGCCAAGCGCCTCGAAACCGAACTCGGCGTCGAAACGTGCGGGCAACTCCAGGGGTTCGAGCGCGCGGACCTCCAGGGGCGTTTCGGCAAGTTCGGCCGGGAACTCTACGACCGCTGCCGCGGCATCGACGGCCGCCCGGTCGAGCCGAATCGCGAGCGCAAAAGTCTCTCCAACGAAAATACGTTCCCGGCGAATCTGACGACGTTCGAGCAATGCGTCGAGCGCCTGGACGAACTCCACGCCGATCTCCTGCGCGACCTCGAAAAACAACCCGTGCGACGGCCGGTCAACAAACTCTTCGTCAAGCTGCGCTTCGCGGATTTCTCGCACACGAGCGTCGAACGCGGCGGCGTCGAGCCGGCGCTGGACGCCTACCGCGCACTGTTGGAGGAAGGCTGGCGCAGGCGTTCCCCGGCCGAGCGGATCGTGCGGTTGCTCGGGGTGGGGGTGCGTTTCGTGTCCTTGTCGAACCGTCCGGAGGCAGCGGCCACCGACCCATCGGCGAAGCCGACGGACACGGCGGGGCAGTTCGTGTTGTCGCTGTGAGAGAGCGTCTGAGAAAATTCTGAACAGGCCGTCGCGGCCGGTCGTCAACAAGGTAGGGATGGCTCTCCGAGCCGTCCCAAATATTTCCGCAAGACGCTTCGTGCACTCGTTGGTCATCCAAGCCAATCTTGGGACGGCTCGGAGAGCCATCCCTACCTTGTTGACGACCGCCTGCGGCGGGGGTTGACCGGCCCCTACAACTGGTTCAACTGTCCGCAAACCGCGCAGGTGAACCCCTGGTTGGGTTGCGCGTCGTCGCACACGGCGTACGACAGGCCGCCGCAACTCCAGCACTTCACGACGCGGCTGGCGGCGTAGTGCCCGCTGACCTCGTCGTCCGGCTTGCCGGGCGACATGGTTGTGGGGACGATCTTGCTGGCGGGCGAAGCCGACGGGCGCTTGCCTTCAAAAACTTCGATGTTGGTGACGTTAGGCATAAACAGGAGAGGTCGAGTTGCAAGAGGAACGTGCCGACCCGGCAGAATTGCAGATTCCCGTCGGCCGCACAAGGTCCGCCGTGAAAACGAAACGGGCGGCGGAGAAATTCGTTCCCCGCCGCCCGGTCATCGGACCGCCGCGCCCCTTGCCGGAGCCATCGACGGACGCTTCAGAAGATGTTGCTCGCGCCGCAGTAGCAGCAACCGTAAGAATGGTAGTGACGGGTGTCGTACTCGACCCACGAGACGCCGCCGCAGCGCCAGCAGCGCATGTAACGGGTCGTCCAATGATGGCCGCTGACCTCCGAGGCTTCCGCCGGTTTGGTCGGGGTGGATTTCTTCACTTCGCCCGTGGCGTCGGCTGGGGCTTCCTTGCCGTCGAGGACTTCGATGTTGGTGACGTTTGGCATGTTCGTTGGTTGGTTGGTTGCTTAGTACGAGAAGGGAACGCACTCGCCCCCGACCGTTTGCAAAGATTCCCGGTTGCCTGCGACGGACCGCGATCAAACGTTGGCGGTCGCGTGGTCCGCGATGACCTCGGCCGGCACGGCACCCGGCGAACCCGGCGTCGCCTTGATCAATTCAAGCACGCCGGACAGGTCGCGGATCACCTGCGTCTGCTCGTCGAAAAGCTCGCGGAAAACTCCCGGTTGGCCGAGCAGCCCCATCCCGGTGCCCTGTTGCACGAGCTTGCCCTTGTCGAGCACGATGAAATGATCGCAGAAGCGCAGTTGCCACAGGATGTCGTGGTCCACCACGAGCGTCGTCTTGCCCGCGCAGTTGCGCCGCATCGGTTCGATGAACTCGAACTTCACCTCCGGGTCCATGCCCGTCGTCGGTTCGTCGAGGAACAGGTAGCGCGGCTGGCGGAGCAGGCAACGCGTGAGGGCAAAAAGTTTCTTGAACCCACCCGAGAGCGGTCCGCCCGCCTGGAACGGCGCGTCGAGCGGATTCGGCCCGAAGCACGCCACGAGTTTTTCCCAGAGCGGGGTCAGCTCGCACAGGGCGCGGATTTGCTCGTCGGTCGCCGCCGGGTTGGCGACGAGGAAATTCTCCCGCACGCTGTCGATGAAAAACGCCGGAAACTGCGCCATCAACACGATCTCGCGGCGCAACTCGGCGACCGGGAGGGAGTTGTGCGCGTGCTGGTCGAGGAGGATTTCGCCGTTCTGCGCGTCGTAGAAGCGCAGCGCGAGACGGAAAAACGTCGTCTTGCCCTGGCCGGCGCGGGCGATGAAACCCGTGACCTTGCCCGGTGGCAACTGGAAGCTGACGTGGTCGAGCACGTTGGGCAATTCACCCGCGCGATAGCTGAACACGAGGTCGCGCGCCTCCAGGGTCGGCAGTTCGGTGCTCTCGGGGATTTGCACGGTGCCGGCCGGCAGGGCGTCGTCGCTGGCGGTCGGCTTGCTGGTCAGGATCGAGTCAATAAGTTGGATCGACGGCCAGCGCAGACTCGCGGTGATGGTGAAGCCGCCGAGCGATTGCACGGCCTGCATGAACTGCGGGGTGAGGAGTGCCACCGCCACGAACGTTCCCGGCCCCATCCCGCCGCCGTGGATGGCGAAATACACGGCCGCGCCCAACAGGGTGAAAAGCACCACGTCGCCGGGCAGGCGGTTGAGGAGGTTCAACTTTTCCAACGTGACCGATCCGGCCACGCGGGCGGCGAGGTTGCTGCGGAGCAGGGCGTCGTGTTTCTTGTCGAAGAGTTCCTCCGCGCGCATCGCCTGGATTTCCTCGGGTGCGCTGACCGCGCCGTTGATGAGCGTCGAGAGCGTGAGCGCCTGTTGTTGCTGGAGGCCCATCGCGCGCTGCAAACGCTGCCCCATCCGTGCCACCAGCCACGGAGAAAGCAGCGCCATCACCGCGACGAGGCCGAAGATGATGGCCACCTGATGGCCGCCCGTGCCCTGACTCGATTGGGCAAGCTGCCCGTACAGCGCCCAACCGACGGAGAGAATGCCGAGAAGTTGCAGGATGGGGTCGATGAGGAGTTGCCGCAGGCCCATCTCGGCCTCGATGCAAAACTGATTGACGATCATCGTCAACTGACCCGTGTCATGGTCGTGAAAGAAGCGGGGAGACTGCTTGAGGATGTTCAGGAAAACACTGCGACGCAGGGAATTGCTCACCGAAACGTCCAGCGTGGTTGTGAGGTAGCGCAGGCCGAAGTTCAACGCGATGAGGACGGCGGTCAGCGCGACCCAGAAGCTGTAGAGCCCGGTCAATTTCTCGGGGTTGCCGAGCCGGGTCAGTTCGCTGAACCGCAGCGAGATCAACGGTGGCAGGACGGCGGTGGTCAGCAGCGAGCCGACGATGTAAGCGACGAGCATCCAAGGCCGGCGGCCGAGGTACTCCCAGCCGCGACGCCAGATGACGCCGAAATTGAGCGGCGGCGCGTCGGGACCCCCGGGACCGCCCGCGCCACCGCCGGGCGCACCGCCGGACATCATCGGCATCTTGCCGCCGGGAGGGCCGCCGGGCGGAGGTGGCGCGGTGAAACCGGAGGGTGTGGCGGTGGGTGGCATGGGAGCGAATTTCTGAACAGGCGGCCGGTCGTCAATTAAGGTAGGGATGCCTCTCCGAGGCAGTCCCAAATTTGGCTTGGGCAACCATGCCCGATTCCGCAGGTTTCCAGAAACAATGGGGACTGCCTCGGAGAGACATCCCTACCTTGCTGACGACCGGCCGCTTTGCGGCCTGTTGGGAGAGTCGTGTTCATACCGAATAACTCACGTTCGGCCCCGCGATGTCCTTGGTCCACGGCGTCGCCAGACGCTGGAGCGCGCCTTTGGCCTCCAGCGGACTCAGGTCCGGGTAAATCGACAAAATGCGCGCCAGCAATCCGGCCACGCGCGGCGCGGCGAAGCTGCTGCCGGATTTTTCCAGGACGGCACCGTCCTTCCAGGGGAGTTGGACGTTGACGCCGCGCGAGGCGAATTCCACGAGTTGCCCCGGTTTGTAGTAGAACGCCAGCTCGTCCTTGGAACGTGCCATGTTCACGGTGATGACCGACGAAAAATGCCCCGGCCATTCGGTCGTGTCGTAGTTATCGTTGTTGCAGGCGGCGATGATGTGGATGCCCTTCAGATACGCCTCGTCCACCCATTCCTTGTAGAGGCCCAACTTTAGCAAGCTCTTGCTGCCGAAGGAGCAGTTCAAGATGTTGTACCCGCGATCCATCGCCTGCCGCACGCCCTCGCAAATGCCCACGTCGCGTGCGCCGCAGTTCGTGCCGAGCACCCGGATGCTACCGATCTGGACCTTGGGCGCGAGCTTGCGCACCATCCAACTCACGGCCGTGCCGTGGCCGAACACGTCCAGATTGCTTCCTTCCGTGACCTTGAGGGTCACGCCGTCGTCCTCGATAGCGATGTCATCGGCGAGCGTCGTCAGGCCGAGTTCCACGAGCGAGGGATGAGCCACGTCCACGCCGGAGTCGATCACGGCGACCTTCACTCCCTCGCCGGTGCCCTCGACCAGACAGCGGCGCAGGTCGTCCAAGGTCGGATGCGGGCGGACGGAAGTCACGGGTGCAGCGGCGGTTCCCATTTCAACCATCATAGGACGACGCCGACGGTTTTGGCCAGACAGACCGCGTCGATCATCACGCGCAGCGCCTCGGCGGCGCGTTTGACGGGCCGGAGCGCCTCCGCCTCGAAGCCCGCCGCCTCCGGTTCGTCGCCGCGCGCGATCTGCACGCAGGACACGACGCCGCGGCATTCCCCGAGAAAGTACAGCGGCACGATGATCTGCGCGGTCACGCGGATTTTCAGCCGTTCCTGCACCGTCACGTCCATGCCGGAGCGGTCGTGGTTCATCACGAACGGTTGTTCGTTGGCGAACACCATGCTCACGAGACCCTTGTCGAGAGGTTGGCGGTGCTGGCGGAGTTCGGCGGCGTTGGGTCCGTTGTTGAAGGCCGGGATCAGGCAGCGGTTAGCGGTGTCCGCCAGCCAGACGGTGCCCTCGTGCGCGCCGACTCGCTCGAACGCGTCGAGCAGCAGCGCGGTGGCCAGCGGGGTCAGTAGATCGGCGAAATTGTCCGCGTTGATGAGCCCGGCGATGTGGGTCAGACGCGCCTGGATGCCCGCCGCGAGCGGTTCGACGCGGGGATCGGGCAGGATGGTTAGACGGGCCATGAGAAAAAGTCAGAATGCAAAATGCAAGATGCGAAAGTCCAGAGGTTTAAGAGCACGCCACGAGATTTCCCGGCTCTGTCATTTTGCATTCAACGACTGTGGTTCGGCGCGGCGTTCGTCCCTTCATTGCCGCGCATCCCCTTTACCGTCGCGGTGAGGAAGCCGACGAGTTCCGGGTCGGTCTGGAGTTGGCGGATGAGGGGTTCGTGCTCGGCGGCCGGGAGTTCCCCGCGCGCGAACGCCTGGACCTTGGCGCGCAGGGCCGGGTCCAGGGGTTCGAGGGCGTGGCCGGAGACCTGCGGCTCAAACTGTTCCAGGAATTGGAAGATCGCGGCAAAAGAATCGTTCATGGCGGGAGGCCCGGTGGCTCATGGAAAGTCACGGGGGGAACGCTCACCGGGCGGCGCTTTGCAAAGAAGATGCAACGTTTCGCGTCGCAAGAGTCAAGGCGCGCCGAAGAGCGAGCCACGGCAGTTCGCGCAGAGTTCGACCAGGTCTTCCCAGACGAGTTCGAGGTTGGGTTCGCGGCGGTGGACTTCCGCCAGGGTCAGTTCCCGGATCTGGTCCTCGGCGTGGCTGGCGGTGCGGCTGACCTTGGACTCGTGCCAGCCCCACATGCGCGCGATCTCGCGGCCCGTCAGGCCCTGGAGATGGACGAGCTTGAGCATGAAAAGCCCCGTCTGGTCACACTGGCCCAGCGCGCAGGCGAGCGACGAACGCAGCAGGCGGGTCAACTCGGCGTCGCGCGCGGACGGACCGGTCGAGACACTTTCGAGAGCGTGGCGTCCCCGGGCCAGGCCGTCCGCGTCGTTGCCGTCGATGCCGATGGGGTCGGCGTGGAACTTCTGCTTGCGGAAATGGTCGATGAGCCGGTTCGTCGCCACGCTGCTCAGCCAGGCGATGAGCGAACTGCCCGCCTGCGGCTGCCAGCGGCGGAATTTGCCCATCACGCAATCGCCCCACAGATCAGTGAGGATTTCCTGCGCATCGGTCTCGGAAGCGCCACGGCGCAGGAGCCGGGCTTTGAGGTGGCCGTTGTGCTGGTCGCGCAACACGCGGATGGCGGCTTCGTCGCCGGCGAGGGCACGTTCCACGAGGGCAACGTCGTCTTGCGTGTCGGCGGAGGAAGCGCTCATAAGGCGAGTCGGGCGGGCGCGATTTCTCTTACCCGTTGTCAGCGAACAGGAAGGATAAGCCGATCCCACGCGGAGTTGTCAACGAAAAACAGCAGCGCGGAGAGTGCCGCAAAACGTGGGGCGCGGGTCGTTCCCGTTTGTACGGAAAAACGCGACACGTCCCGGCAGGCGGCGGCAACGCTTGCAGAACTCGCACCGCCCGTGCCATAAACACCACGTCTCCTTGGCTTCCCCATGAGTTTCCAGAACATCGCCGACCTGGAAGACGCCTTGCGCTCCAGTTGCCTGACGGTGCGCGACCTCTACGGCGTGTGGGAACAGCGTCTGCCCGTCCCCGACCCGGCGCTGGTCAAGAAAAACGGCGCGTCGCCCGACCTGACGGCGAAGCAGATCGCGTGGATGCAGAACGACGCGCGGCTGGTGTCGCGCTTCACCCGTTGCGCGCTGGAAAAAGAGGAATTCCTGCTCGTCTGCGATTGCGCGCGCGAGGCGCTCCGGCTCTGGGATCGCGTCGAGGAAGAAGATCGTCTGGAACTCGTGCGCGTGCGGATGAACTACGCCCTCGCCCTCGCCCGGCTCGGCTACACCCAGCGTGCCCGCCTGGAACTGGAGCCTTGCGTGGACGACAACTTCCGTCCCCGCCTCGGCCGTCGCCAAAAAACCGAGATCCTGCTCCAGCTCGGCAACATCCTCCGCCAGGAATCGCATCTCGCCGCCGCCCACGCCGCGCAGTTGCAAACCGCCGGGCAGGCGCTCGAATTCTACGCCCGCGCGCTGGAGGTCGATCCCGACAACCTCGAAGCCCTGTCGCTGTCGTCCGCCGTGGCGTTCACCACCGGCGAACCCGGCTCCGCGTTGCGCGAGCGCGCCACCGAACAGGCCCGGCGCGCCCTGCAAAAAATCCGCGACAAGGAGGATGAGGATGGGCCGCGTCTGCACACGACCGACATGCGCGCGGTCGCCCAGGCGGTGCTCGGGCAAAAGGACGACGCGGCGGCCAGCTACGGCCAACTTGCCGCGCTGTCTGGCGCGACCGCCGCGACGCTCGCCGACGCCCGCTACTGGTCGCAGTTCTTCGCCGAGGCACTGGGGGAGAGCCGGGATTTTTTTCGCCCGGCGTTTCCACCCCTGCAACTCGTCGTTTTCAGCGGTCATCTGCCCGACCGGCCCGGCGAACCGCCCCGTTTCCCGGCCTACGCCGTGCCGGCGGTGCGCGAGACGGTCGAGACGGCGTTGGAGGCACATCACGTCCTGGTGGGCATGAGCAGCGCGGCGGCCGGGGCGGACCTGCTTTTCCTCGACGCATTGCGGCGGCGCGGGGGGACCGCCCACGTCGTGCTGCCGTGGTCGCAGGCGGAGTTTCGGCGCACGAGCGTGCAGCCCTACGAGCCGGGTGGCAACGAGCCGCCGCAGTGGGAGCCGCTTTTCGAGCGCGCGGTGGCCGAGGCGGCGACGGTGCGCGAGATCGGCCAAGCCTACCGCAACGAAACCGGCGTGGGTCTCGACTACCAACTCGAAGTCATCGCCGGACTCGCGCTCCAGACCGCGCGCGTCTCGCGTCTGGACGTGCAGCCGATGGTGCTCTGGGACGAAAAACCCGGCCGGGGCGTCGGCGGCACGGAGTCGTTCGTGGACTTCTGGCGGCAGCGCTTCGGGTTGGAACCGATCATCCTGCGCCTGCCGCCCGTCGCGGCCGAAGCTCCCATCGTGGTGGGCGGCAGCGGCGGCACCCGCCCGGCGGTTTACGATCCGGTCGGCCTGCCGGAGCCGCGTTGCGAGCACGCGATCTTCCGGCAGGAAGTGAAGAGTATGCTTTTCGCGGACATCGTTGGTTACAGCAAGCTCAACGAGTCGGTCATCCCCGAGTTCGTCAACGTCTTCCTGGCCCGGCTGTCGAAGATCGTCTCGGAGAGCCGTTGCGCGCCGCTGCACGTCAACACCTGGGGCGACGCGCTCTACGCGGTGTTCGACTACGCGCACGATGCCGGTTGCTTCGCGCTCGAGTTCACGCGGCTCATCCACGAGGGCCGCGACGAATGGCTGGCGAAAGGGCTCTACTGGGAAGAAACCGCCGCCGACGGCACCGTGACCAAGCACCCGCTCAACGTGCGCGTGGGCCTGCACACCGGACCGGTTTTCATGCACTACAACCCGGTGATCCGGCAACTGGGGTTTACCGGGGTGCACGTCAGCCGCGCGGCGCGCATCGAGCCGGTGACGACGCCCGGCGAGGTGTTCGCCAGCGAGGAATTCGCCGCGCTGGCGGAGACCGACGCCCGGTCCTCGCGGCTCGCGGGTGCCAGGGGCGGCAACGGCGCGGCCCGGGCGGGCTTCCTCTGTGAATACGCGGGGACGATGCCGCTGGCGAAGGGGTATCCGGGCCGTTACCGCATCTATCGGGTCGTGCCGGACAAGGTGTTCGCCATCGAGGAACTCGCCCAGGCGATCCACGAGGACTACCTCGCGGCCGCGATCAAGCGTGGCGAACAACCTCCCGGGGCCAACGGCGCGCTGCGGCCCTGGGGGGAACTCGCACCCGACCTGCAACAGGCGAACCTCGCGCAGGCCTCCGACATTCCAAATAAGCTGCGCGTCCTCGGCTACGAACTGGCCCCCGGCCACGGCCTGAAGGCGTCGGAAATCCCGCTGACCCCGGAAAAGATCGAGGCGATGGCCATCCACGAGCACGACCGTTGGGCGCAGGAACGCCAGCGGCAGGGCTGGACGTACGGCGCGGTCCGCGACAACGCCCGCAAACAGCACCCGCTGCTCGTGCCGTGGGAAGCCCTCGACGAGGTGGAACGCGAGAAAGATCGCGTCACCGTCAAAAACGTGCCCTGGCTGGTGGAAAAAGCGGGTTTCCGCGTGCGAAAACTCGGCGCTGCGTGATGGTGAGGCATCCTCCCGCCTGACCGGAAACGGAGACAAGTGATGCGTAGCCAACTGATCCGCGTGGGGCGCGTGGCCGCCTTGAGCGTGGCATTGCTCACGGTGGCGATGATCGATCCGCCCGCCACGGGCAAGTGGTCCAGGCTGCCCGAGGATGCCGGCGCGGTCGCCGTGGCGTCGCTCCCGGTGGAAGTGCTCCCCGACGACGCGAACCTGCATTACTCCGGCCGCTTCGAGCGGGTGAACGCCAGGGAGGCCCTCTGCGCCTGGTCGGCGACCGCCGTGACGGTGCGCTTCCGTGGGACGGCGGTCAACGTGCGCCTCGGCACGGGCGCGAACCGTTTCGAGGCCGTCGTCGATGACGTACCGGTGAAAATCCTCACCGTCTCGAACGCCGACGAGCTGGCACCCGCGTATGCTCCCTCGGCGACGCTGTACGCGCTGGCTGCCGGATTGCCGGAGGGCGAGCACCAAGCAACCGTTTTCAAATGCACCGAGCCTGTGGTGGGCAACGGGACGTTCGCGGGCTTCCAGCTCGACGCCGGCGCGACCGTGCTCGCCGCCGCCCCGGTGCGGCGCAAGATCGAGGTGATCGGGGATTCGATCAGTTGCGGCTACGGCAACGAAGCCGCGTCGAAAGACGAACACTTTTCCCCCGTCACCGAGAACGCCTGGTGGAGTTACGGAGCCATCGCCGCCCGCACGGTGGGAGCCGACTACGAGTGCATCGCCTGGTCGGGCCGCAAGATGTATCCGGACAACACGATGCCCGAGATTTACGACCGCACGCTGCCGCGCACCGTGTCGTCGCGCTGGGCTGGTGATCCGCAGAAACCCGACGTGATCCTCGTGAACCTGTGCACGAACGATTTTAACGTCCGGCACCTGCCGGATCGCTCCAGATGGGTGCAGGCGTACCGTGATTTCCTCGCTCGCCGACGCCGCGACGCCCCGCAAGCCACGATCTACTGCGCGCTCGGGTCGATGCTGTACGACGGCTTTCCCACGGGGGACCGGCCGTCGCTCACGATGGCGCGCGAATGGATTCAGGAAGTGGTCAAAAGTTGCAACGACGCGGGCGACGCCCGGGTGCATTTTTTGGAATTCGAGCCGCAGCAGGCTACCAATGGGTACGGTGCGGGGAGTCATCCGAGCGTGCGGACGCATCAGATCATGGCCGAGAAATTTGTTGGGGCGATGCGTGCGGACCTGAAGTGGTGAATGGCGCTAGCGTCGAAAACAAGGTAGGGATGGCTCTCCGAGCCAGTCCCTAATTTTTTCTGGAAATGCGTCGCCTCGGTGACGGTTATCCAGACGAATCTAGGGACTGGCTCGGAGAGCCATCCCTACCTTGTTGACGAACCTGCCCCATTTTTCTGATCGTGCCCGCGCGTTCGGCTGGTCCCTGCTGCTGGTCGCCGCGATGGCCGGGGCATTCCTCGCGGCTTGCGCGAACTGGCACGATGTGTTCGCCGACAAGGGGCAGGTTTTCTTCGTCGATGCCGATTGCTACGCCCGGATGACCCGCGTGCGGATCGTTTGCGAGCACCCGGGACGCATCATCGCCACGCACGATTTCGAGAACTACCCCTTCGGCACCCGCCCGCACACGACGGCGTTGTTCGACTACCTGATCTGGGCCTTGCGCGGCGCGCTCGGGATCTTCTGCCGGGGTGAAACGCGCGATCTGGCCGGGGCGTGGATTTCACCGCTGCTGGCGCTGGCAGCCGTGGCGGCAGTGGGCGTCTGGGCGAACGCCAAGCGTCTGCCGGGCCGCGTGCCGATGTTCCTGGTCCTCGCCGCCAGTCCGATCCTGGCGCACGGGTTTTCGCTGGGCCGGCCGGACCACCAATCGCTCGCGCTCGCGTGCATGGCGTGGGCCCTGGCGGCCGAATGGGCCTTGTGGCAAAATCCGTCGCGGGCTTGGGGATGGGTGAGCGGCCTCGCGTGGGCGCTCGGACTGTGGACGACGCTGTACGAACCGGGCATCCTGCTGGCGGTCGTGCTGGCGACGGGCCTCCTGTTCAACCGCCCGGCGCTCTGGCGGCGCGAACGCCTGCCCGGCCTGGCGGCGGGGGGCGTGGTCCTGCTGGCGGCACTGGCGGTCGAGGGTTGGCGCATCGACGCGCTGCCGGGTTTCGGCGAGGGCGGGGGAGCGCCGTACTTCGCGGCGTGGAGCCGTCAGATCGGTGAACTCGCCAGCGTGCCGCCGTGGGACGGGGTCCTGTTCCGCTGGACCGGCTGGGGGTTGTGGTTCGCGCCGGTGCTGCTCCTGTTGCCCCGGCGCGGGTCGGAGAGTGACGGCGCGGCGAACGGGCGTCGCCTTTGCTTTGCGCAGGCGGTCCTGGTCGTGTCGGCGTGGGCGTTGACCTGCTGGCAGATTCGCTGGGGATATTTCTTGCCGCTGGTCTATGCCATGAGCGTGCCCGGGCAGCTCGGATCGTTCCCGGTGCGCTGGCGGCCGTGGGTCGCAGCGGTGTTGGTCGCTGGCCTGTGGCCGATGGCGGGTGAATGGCGGGAGCGGCTCCACCCTCCACCCGAACGCGTCGCGGCCTCGGCCGAAGCCCGCGAGGACACACTCCTTTTGCGGGAAACGGCGGATTTCATCGCCCGCGCGTCCGCCGAACCGAACGGTTCCGCGAACGCGGGAGTTATGGCCCCGTGGTGGCAATGCCCGGCGCTGGCGTACTGGTCGGGCCAGCCGGGGGTCGCGGGGAGTTCGCACGAGAGTCTGCCCGGCACGGTGGACACGGACCGTTTTTATCTGGAACCGGACGCCCGCGTCGCCGCCGACCTGTTGCGCGAACGGCAGGTGCGTTGGATTGTGGCCTACGAGCCGGATCGTTCCCTGCGCAAAGCCGCCGAACTCTTCAGCCGTTCCATGGTGCCGATGCGGGCGATGGGCAATCTCCTCTACGTCCGCCCGGACCTCGCACCGACGTTTTTGCGTCGTTCCTTCAAAAATCGATATTTCAAAGTCTACGAGGTGTTGCCCGCCTCTCTTCCCTGATCCCACATGAGCCAGACCCCGGAAGTTCCGTCATATGATTTCGTCGTCCTCGGCGGTGGCAGCGCGGGTTATGCCGCCGCCCGCACCGCCGTCGGCCTGGGCCTGCGCACCGCCCTCATCGAGGGTGGCCGCGAGGTCGGCGGCCTGTGCATCCTGCGCGGCTGTATGCCGAGCAAGACGATGATCGAATCGGCCAACCGTTTTATCACGATCCGTCGCGCGCGGGAGTTCGGCTTGCGCGCGGAAAACATTCGCGTCGTCGGCCCGGAAATCCTCGCGCGCAAACGGCGTCTCATCAAAGAGTTCGCGGACCACCGGACCGATCAGTTGGAACACGGCAAGTTTGATTTTTACCGGGGACTGGCGCACTTCACCGGCGAGCACCGCGTGGCCCTCCGGCCCGTGGAAGGCGTGGAACTCGAAACGCCCCTGCCGCCCGAGATCGAGGCCCGCACCTTCCTCATCGCCACGGGTTCCAAGGTCGCCGACGTGCCCATCCCCGGGTTGGAGGAAATCGGCTACCTGACCAGCGACGACATCCTCGAACTCGACGAGTACCCGCCGTCGATCATCGTCCTCGGGGCGGGTGCCATCGGCCTGGAAGCCAGCCACCAGCTCGCGGGCCTGGGTTCCGAGGTGAGCGTGATCCAGCGTTGCGGCCAGATCATGCGCGACGCCGACGGGGACGTGGCGGGCGCACTCGAACGCGCGCTCACCTCGCAGGGCGTCCGGTTCCACTGCGGGTCGCACCTCGTGCGGGCGGAGTTGGACGCGTCCTCGGGCCAGAAGCGCGTCTGGTACGAGAAAGGCGGCGAGATGCACTCGCACGCGGCGCAGGAAATCCTCTTCGCCCTCGGCCGCCAGCCTTGCACCGACTCGCTGGAACTGCATTTCGCCGGGGTGGAAACGACCAAGAAAGGCGGCGTCAAGGTGGAGGCGGACCAGCGTTCGTCGCGCCGGCACATCTTCGCGGCGGGCGACGTTTGCGGGCCGTACGAGATCGTCCACATCGCCATCCAGCAGGCCGAAGTGGCCGCGCGCAACGCCGCCCGGCACCTCGGCAAGCTCGACGGCGCGCCGGAGAAAACCGATTACCGGCTCAAGCTTTTCGCGTTGTTCACCGAGCCGCAGATGGCTCTCGTCGGCCTGACCGAAAAGGAAGCGCGCGCCGCCGGTCTGGACTACGCGGTGGCGACTTACCCGTTCGCCGACCACGGCAAGGCGATGGTCCGTGGCGAGACCGACGGCCTGGTCAAACTCATCACCCTTCGCGCGACGGGAGAGATCATCGGCGGGGCGGCGGTCGGGCCGGAAGCGGCGGAGTTGATCCACGAGATCGTCGTGGCGATGCACTTCCGGGGGACGGCGGCGGACCTCGCAGTGGTGCCGCATTACCATCCCACGTTGAGCGAGATTTGGACTTACCCGGCGGAGGAGTTGGCGCAGAAGTGATGCAAGGATGAAGGCACAGAGAAAAGTCCGATCTTTTTCTTCTACTTTCCGCCTCCATCCTTTCTCTGAAAGATGCGTTGACAGTTCCCCGCCGGGCGGAAGATAATCCGGTGTGTTGAAATTTTTTCCCCAAAAAACGCCAGCGCCGCAGCCGCGCCCGGTGCAGCCGCCCCCTCCCGCCGCCGAACCCGTGGTGGAAGCCGAAATCGGTCAGCCCGAATATCTTGCGGAAGCCGAACCGGATGTGGCCTACGATGCCTCCCTCGAAGCCGCGGCTGCCGAAGACCCTTTTGTAGAAGAGGCTCCCGCAGCGGCCATGCCGGCCGCCGCCGCGCCCGCTGCGGCGATTTCGCCGAGAGCTTCCTTTAGTTACGATAAACCCAAAGTACCCGAAAAAGCGCCCGTTATGCCCGAGAATCCGAACAAAAACATCCTTTCCAAAGACGTAGAGATCAAAGGAAACATCAAGTTTACCAACGAACTCGTCATCGACGGCAAGATCGAAGGCGAGATCAGCAGTGACGGCGTGCTCACGGTGGGTGAAAACGCGGACATCCGCGGCGAGATCAAGACCAAGAGCGTGACCGTGCTCGGCAAGGTCAACGGCAATATCACCGTCGGTGAACGTTGCGAACTGAAGGCTCGCGCCCATCTCGTCGGCGACCTGAAAGCCGCGCGCCTCGTCATCGAGGAAGGTGCGACGTTCGTGGGCAAGTCCGAGGTGACCACCAACAAAAATTCGCAGCCCAAGACCACGCCGAACGGCGACGCGTCCTTCACCGGCGGGCGCTAGGCGCGGCGGCGGTTGCTTCGGTACTGCGGCGGTTTTCACGCGCCGCCGCAGACCAACGGCGGACCCGTGGGCGGACGGCGTGAGAGATGCTGGTCAGCGACTGGTGGGCCCCTGGCCCTGAATCCGTGAGGCGTTCATCTCCCCTGTGTCAAAAGCCATCCAGAAAGTGACGGTTCGCTGTCCGCATTGCAGTGCGGAGCAACAGGAACCCGAGATGGCGAAATCCACTTTCTGCCGGAAGTGCAGCGAGTATTTCGCCATCACCCCGGCTGTCCTGGCAGGGGCGGCCGCCGCACCTGCGGAGACTCCGCCGCCGTCGCTGCCCAGGACGTACGCGAGTACCACCTGGACGCCTGCTCCTGACACGCGTGAACCGGCGCGGATCGGGAGCTTCGCGCCCGCTTCCTCATCGCCGCCCGCGCCTGCTGCGGCGGGCGGGTTCCGTGAAAAGCTGGGTGGTCTGCTCGGCGGCAAACCGAAGACCCGCACGGCGCACTGTTTCGAGTGTACTTCGTGGCATGAGATCAGCACTTCGGCGCAGTCCACGACCTGCAAGGCATGTGGCGCGTACATCGACCTGCAGGATTACAAGATCAACGGTGGCTTCAGCCGCAACATCAAAACGCGCGGCACCCTGTATCTCGGCTCGAAGGGGGACTTGAGCAGCAGCAAAATTCTCTGCGAGCAAGCGACGATCCACGGCAAGATGCGTGGCAACCTGACGTGCGCGGGCAAGGTGACGGTCCGCGTGCAGGGACGGCTTTACGGCAGTCTGGAGGCAGGCCAGTTGATCGTGGAGAAAGGTTCGGAAGTGGTCTTTTCCCGGCCGATCCATGCGTCCGGCGTGGAGGTGCACGGCGCGATGACCGGCCAGATCGTGTCGGACAGCCACGTGACGATTTTCAAGAGTGGTTCGCTCGACGGCACGGTGGATGCCACGGGGTTTACCGTCGAAAGGGGCGGGTGTTTCCAGGGTGAATTGACGATCCGGCCGCGCGGGACGCTGGAAGCCATGACCGAAGGCAACGATGCGGATAAGGCACCGGAGGCTACTTTAGAGGCTGCTGCACCACGCGCTGAGTTGCTCGGTGGCGAGCAGCAGCCAGCGTTGGGTTGAAACGTTTTTCAGTTGCCTTTAGTCACGACACTCCGTTGCCGTGTCCCCTCTGGCTGGCAACAAACACGGCAACGGAGTGCCGTGGCTACTGCAAGAGCATTACGAGCAATTGAAAAACGCAGCAGAGGCCACAGGAACGGCGCTCCTTCGGCAACCACGGACCCAGCTTGGCGAGTCGTCAGGGCCTCGTCTGAGATTTCGGCTTCAAGACCGAATCCGAAGAATGCGGTCAGTGTGCGGCGGGACTGGCACCCGGTGAAGCGGGCGGCGACATTGACGCCGCCGGACTTGCTGCCGGCGTCACGACTGCCGTCGGAACCGGCGCGACGCCCGGTGCCGCCGGGACGGTGGGACCTAGAACAGGCACGGGGACAACGGACGCCGCTGGAGTCGGACTGGGCATCGGGGTCGGCGGTGGCGCGCCAGCCGCAGGAAGCGCGTTCAGATAACGCATTTCTTCCTTTGCCTCCAGCGCGCCGACGCTGTTGGGGTAGGTGGCGATGATGTTCTCGTAAACGTGCCGGGCGTCTTCGAGTTTGCGTTGCGACGTGAGCAACGTGGCTTCGCTGATTCGCGCGAGCGGGGCGGCGTAATCATTCGCGTAGCTCGTCGCCACCTGTTGATAAACCGCCCGTGCTTCGTCGAGCTTGCCCTGAGCTTCGAGCGCGTTGCCCCGGGCCAGCAAAGCCGCTCCGACCTGCGGATGTTTGGGAAATTTCGTCACGAACGTCTGCCACGTCGTGGCCGCCCCGGCGAAATCCTTGGCGTCGGCCTGATCGTGAGCCATCAGCAGGTAGGCATTCGCGGCAGCGATGGTGTTCGGGTACGCATCGATGACCTTTTGGTACTCGCCAATCGTTTTCGCCGTGTTCAGCTCCGTGCTGGCCGCCTGCGCCGTGCGCTGCTGCTGATTGCGGTAAAGCTCGGAACCGACGAGTGCAAGCACGAGCAGGGCCACGCCGCCGATGACGATGAGCTTGTACTTTTCCCACACCACATTGCTTTCCAGCAGGAGATCGGGACCCACCAACGGCACGCCGGGACCCCCCGGGTCAGTCGGGGAAGGCGTCGCGGTCTGATTACGGAGAGGGGTGTTCTTACTCACAACGGCGGAAAAGATGAAAGAGGTGGACGATAAAAGATGGAGCCGATAGCGGGAGGCAGAAGATAGAGAACAAAAGCGGATCGGTAAACCCCTTCTGTTGCTCCTGCTTACATCCTCTAGCCTTTCCCTTTTGCGTCAGCCTCCGACTTCGGCGCGGGCCTCGGCGGCCAGCGGCGTGCTCAGATAACGTTCGCCCGTCGAGCAGGCCACGGTAACGATCAGCTTGCCCTTGTTCTCCGGGCGCTTGGCGATCTCGATGGCGGCGTGGACGTTGGCCCCCGAGCTGATCCCGGCGAGAATGCCTTCCTCCTTGGCCAAACGACGCGCCA
>CAZZYS010000060.1:0-17783 GCA_964658285.1 uncultured Verrucomicrobiota bacterium | reverse complement strand
CGGGGTGTAGCTTAGCTTGGTAGAGCGCCTGGTTTGGGACCAGGAGGTCCAGGGTTCAAATCCCTGCACCCCGACCAACCGGCCGCATTCACGATCCGGCGGTGAACGCCCCCGGAGCGATCCAGAGCGCATGGCCCGAACCACTTAACAAGCGTCCGAAATACGACCTCTCACCACCGACGCCCCGATATCTAGATTTATGATTTGGCCCCCCGTGCGCTTGCCCGTTGCCGTTTCGCTGGTCCTTGCCGTTTGCCTGGCTGCCCCCCTTTATGGTGACGAGGTTGCGCCCCCCAAGCCGGAGGACGGCCTGACGCGCGACACCCTCACCGAGTCGAGCGTCCCCCCGCGCGCACCCGCTCCTACCCCGGCTCCCGCGCGGACCCACACGCAGCGCACGCGGCTCAATTCAAAGCATTTCCGCTCCGCCCACCACACCCGCCGCCATCGGCACCATCGGAAGAGTCCCACCCAGGTGGCGGTCGCCGCCCCGCCCAAGCGCCGGAATCCCGTGGTCAGATTTGTCTACTGGTGGAACGGCTGGGTCATCAAGACGTTTCACACGAACGTCGGCACCGTGATGCTCGGCACCGTCGGCGCCAAGACGTAGGTCGGAGAAGATCGCGCGTTCTCGGTCACGGGTAGACTTTTACAATTTTTTGACAAGGTCTCTACCGCGTTCTGACAACTCCCGCCGCCACCCCGCCTAGGGTGACGGCATGAAAAAACCATCCGTTCCGTTTCCGACCGCTTTCGCCCTCTGCGCGGCGATGTTTCTCTGCGCTGCTCCCGGCGGGCAGGCTGCCACCGCTGGCGCCACGACCGACGACGCCGTCACTCTGCGCGTCACCCCGGAGCGTGAGTTCGTTTACCGCCACGGTCCGCGCGAAATCGTCCTCGAACTGGAGCTGAACGCCAGGCACCCCGACCAGTCCCGCCACACGCCAGTCAATATATCGGTGGTGCTCGACCGCAGTGGTTCGATGGAAGGACCCAAGATCGAGAAGGCGCGGCAGGCCGCTTGCGCCGCGCTCGACCAACTCGACGCGGACGACATCTTCTCGCTCGTCATCTTCGATCAGGAAGTCGAGCTGTTCCTCGCGCCGGAACGGGTCGGGTCGCACGACCACCGCGACGAGTTGAAAGCCCGCATCAACCGCATCCGTCCGCGCGGGAGCACCGCCCTGTTCGCGGGCGTCAAAATGGGCGCGCAACAGGTGCGCCGATTCCTGGATAAAGAGCGGGTCAACCGCGTGATCCTGGTTTCCGACGGACTCGCCAACGTCGGCCCCAGCCGCCCCGGCGACCTCGCCGAGTTGGGTCACGCGCTGGGAGCCGAGGGGATGAGCGTCACGACCATCGGTCTCGGGGAAGATTTCAACGAGGACCTCATGACGGGCCTCGCGGAAGCCAGCCACGCGCATTATTACTACGTGAAGGATGCGGAGAAGCTTCCCTCGATCCTGACCGACGAACTCGGCGCGGCCAGCGCGCGGGTCGCCGGGAACGTCCGCATCCGCATCACGGTGCCGGCCGGCGTGCGGTTGCGCGAGATGATCGGTCATCCTGAAATCGCGTGTCAGGAACATTCCGCCGAGATCGCGCTGCCGGAAGTCTCGGGGTCGGAGCAACGCCTTTTCCACCTGCGCTGCACCGTCGATGAAACCACCGCCGCCACGCTGGCGCTCGCCGACGTTTCGCTGAACTATGAGGACGCGGCAACGAAGAAGGAATTCTCGCGCCAGTGTGCGGCGGAAGTGAAATTCACCGACGACGCCCATCAATCGGAAGGCAGTGTGCGCAACGAGATCGCGCAAAATCTCAACGTCCTGCAAAACCGCCTGGACAAGGAGGCGGCGGTTCGCCTCGCCGACGCCGGCCGCGCGAAGGATGCCGCCGAACTGCTCCGCCAGCGCGCGGCGGCGAACAGCGCCGCGCCGGCCTCGCAGCAAATGCCCGGTTACGCCGCCGAAAACCGGAAGCTCGACAGCCTCGCCGATGAACTGACGCAGGACGGCAATTTGAAAAACACCAGTCGCAAGGCCGCCCAATGGGACAACTACCAAGACAAATACCAGCGCAAGCAGAACCGGTAAGCTGCATCCTATAGAGGTGGATGGCGCTCTCCGAGCGGCATCCACCGACCAAGGACACCGCGACCATTTTGAAAGTCCGTGGATCTTCTGGAAAGAACGGCCGAACTCCGGCACGATCATCCGAACCGATCCCGGGAAGGTCGAGCGGACGGCCTCTCCCCGGTTGACGAGACGAATGAAGAAAAGCTTTCTGGTGCTCCTGCTCGCGGTGCTCCTGCCCAGCCTGCTCCTGGGTTGGCTGGCGTTGCGCAGTGCGCGGGAACAACAGATCATCCTCGAACGCCGCACGGCCGAACTCTACCAACGCGAGACCGACAACGTGGCGACCACCGCCCGCTCGCTCGTCAGCGAACAGCGGCGGATTTTCGCCGAGACGTTGCGCCAGCTACTCGCGCAGGAAAATCCGGGCGCGCTCGCCGGTCATTTCACCACGCTCCTGCGGGCGCGCTGGTCGCAACCGGCCATCGGCTTCGCGCTCGACGACGCGGGGCGTTTCCTGTCGCCTACGGTCCGCGACGGCGCGAACGATCCCCGGACCCGGCAATTTCTCCACGAGAACAGCGATTTCCTGGGCAACAAGACGCCGGCTCCCGCCTACGCGGTGACGGCGGACGAACTGAACCGTCCCGAGATTGCCCTGCGCAACCGCAACGCGAGCAACGCACAGTCGGGTAATTTCGACGGCCTCGCACAGAACTCCACGCAGAGGAATTTCTTGAAAGAACCCGGTTCTCCGCCCATGTCGAACGCGGAAACCCCTTCACCTCCACGCTCCCTCGACAAGAGCCTCCCCAGCCAGCAGCGCAGTGTCGTGCCCCAACAGAACAATCTCTCCGTCGAATCGCAGGTCTACGGGGCCAACGCCGAGTTCCGCCAGTTCACGGCCGAGGAAAGCGAGGGGGTCGTCAACCGCTTCGTGCAGGATCGGCTCGACATGATCTTCTGGGTGCGTCCGACGGCCGCGCACGACCTCGTGTTCGGCTGCCTGCTGCACGCGGACGATCTGCGCGCGCTCTGGGCCGGGCTTTTCGAGGCCGCTCCCGCGCCGTCCAGAGGCGGGGGGGACGACCCGGCGTTCATCCTCGCGCTGCTCGACGACAAGGGACGGCCCGTGGTCATCGCTCCCGCCGACAGCCCGCCGCAGGATTGGCGCAAGCCCTTCGTGGCCTCGGAGATCGGCGAGGCGCTGCCGCACTGGGAGGCGGCGCTGTACCTGCGTTCGCCCGCGCAACTGACGGCTGCCGCCCGGCGCGTGCGGCGCAACCTCTATCTGCTCATCTCCTGCGCGCTGGCGGCCATCGCGCTCGGCGGCTGGGTGGTCTTCACGGACACCCGCCGGCAACTCCTGGCCGCCCAGAAGAAAACGGATTTCGTTTCCAACGTCTCGCACGAACTGAAAACGCCGCTGACCTCCATCCGCATGTTCGCCGAACTCATGCACAGCGGACGCGCCGCACCCGACCGCCAGGGGCAATACCTGCGCATCATCATGGTGGAGGCCGAGCGTCTGACCCGGCTCATCAACAACGTCCTGGATTTCGCGCAACTCGACCGCCGCGAGCGCCGGTTGCGAAAAGTCCCCGTCGAACTCCACGCCGCCCTGACCCGGCTCTGGCCCGCGCACGAGCTGCATCTTCAGGAAGCGGGGTTCGCCGCCGCGTGGGAAGACGCCCCGCCACCCTACCCCGTCCTGGGTGACGAGGATGCGCTCGCACAGGTATTGACCAACCTGCTTTCCAACGCCGAGAAGTACAGCGGCGAGCAAAAGGAAATCACGCTGCGCAGCCACGTCGAGGGCGAGTGGGTTTGCCTGGGCGTGCTCGACCGTGGTCCGGGCGTGCCGCCGGGCGAGGAGAACAAGATTTTTGAGCCTTTTTACCGCGCGCACGATTCCCTCTCCAGCGGCATTCCCGGCACCGGTCTCGGGCTCGCGCTCGCCCGCCGGGTGGTCCGTGAGCACGGGGGCGAAATCCTCTATCAGACCCGTGCAGGGGGCGGCAGCCATTTTACCGTCCGCCTCCCGCTCGTTCCCGCCGAACCATGAAGAAATGCATCCTCGTCGTCGAAGACGATCCCCACATCCGCCTCGGCCTTTGCGACGCGTTGAGCACGGAGGGCTACGAGGTCGCGGAATGCGCCGACGGCGCGCAGGCGCTTCCGATGCTGCGGCAACGCCGGCCGGACCTCCTCGTGCTCGACCTGATGCTGCCGCACAAAAGCGGGTACGATCTCTGCCGCGAGATCCGCGCGGCCAAGAACCGCGTGCCCATCCTGATCCTCTCCGCCAAGGGTCAGGAGATCGACAAGGTCGTCGGGCTCGAACTCGGCGCGGACGATTACGTCATCAAACCGTTTAGCCTGCGCGAACTGCTGGCCCGGGTCCGCGCGTTGCTGCGCCGCGCCGCGCCGGCCTCCGAGTCCCCGGCGGGCCACGTGGCGGAGGTGATGCGGTTCGGCGAGGTGGAGATCGACCCGCGCGCGTTGCGGGGGCGTCGGGGGAAGGAGGAGTTCGAGTTGACGCCGCGCGAGTTGAAGGTGCTCGCCCTGTTGCACGAACATCGCGGCAACGTGGTTTCGCGTGAAAACATCCTCAACGAGGTCTGGGGCGTGGAATACTACGGGACGACGCGCACGCTCGATCAACTCATGGTGAAACTGCGTCAAAAGATCGAGGCGACCCCGGGCGACCCGCAGCATCTGCGCACCGTGCACGGCTTCGGTTATCGGCTCGAAGAATGACGCGCGCCGGTCCGGCGGCGCGGGCGGCGTTTCGGCCGCGCATCCGGCCCCGACTTGCATCCATCGGCGAAAAAGGGCATGTTCGCCATGCTCGCGCGGTCGGAACGGGGCAGCCATGCCCTGCGAGACCGCGTGGCCCGTGGCGGGGGGTTTGGCCCGTCGTGAAAACATCCCTGTTCCCTCGTAGAATCCCTTCGTCCTGTCGCCCTGATGCTTATGAAAAAATTGCTTGCCCTCTTCTGCTTGTATTCCGCCGCGGGCATCGCTGCCCTCTGTGGTGCCGAGACCGTGGTTCGCTTCCATACCTCCCTGGGGGACATCGATGTCCTGATGGACACGACCAACGCGCCGAAGACCGTAGCGAATTTCCTTTCTTACGTGAACGGAGGGGATTACACCAACAGCATTTTTCACCGCTCCGTGCCGGGCTTCATCATCCAGGGAGGTGGCTATTACATCTCGAACGGTCAGCTCCTGGAGATCACCGCGCAGCCGCCGGTGGTCAACGAATACAAGGATTCCAACGTGCGGGGCACGATTGCGATGGCCAAGACCGCCAACAACGTCAACAGCGCCACGGACGAATGGTTTTTTAACCTGATCGACAATTCCTCCAACCTGAACAACCAGGACGGCGGGTTCACGGCGTTCGGCACGATCATCGACAACCAGGGCCTGGCGGTCATGGACGCGATTGCCGCCTTGCAGACGGTCGATGCCTCCGGCAGCTTCGGCTCCGCCTTCACGAATCTGCCCGTCATCAACTACAGCGGAAACCTGACGACGGACAACCTGGTTTACGTGGACTCGATCACCGTGCAGCCGGCCCCGGAATTTTTCACCGGCGAGACGGCGTTGGGCAACGGCGTCTACTACCTGGCGTTTCCGAGCGGTCACTACTTCGGGTATTTCGGTTACCTGAACGACCCGCACTACATCTACCATCTCGACATGGGCTACGAGTACGTTTTCAATGCCAACGACAACAAAAGCGGCGTGTACCTGTATGACTTCAAGAGCAACGGCTTCTTTTATACGTCGCCGACGTTCCCCTTCCCGTATTTGTATGATTTCACGCTGAAGACGGTGCTCTACTACTATCCGGACCCGAAGAACGCCGGTCATTACAACACGAACGGCGTGCGGTACTTCTACCGTTTCGACACCGGGAAGACCATCTCGAAGTAACGTCGCCGGTCCCTGGTCACCGCTCGTTCAGGCGCGTGCGTCGGACGGGTGCCTCGCGTTTCGTCGTGCAAGCATGAAGACAGGGCGCGACGAAAATCAACATTTGCGCTGCCCGATTGACGGCGGCTAGTTTCCGCCTGCCGTATGCCCTCCGTCCCCGCTACTCCCGCCGCCCGACAGCGCGCCCGCGTCACGGTCATCACGCGCACCAAGGATCGCCCGGTCCTGCTCCGCCGCTGCGTCCAGTCGGTCTTGAGCCAGACGTTTCCCGACTGGCTCCATGTCATCGTCAACGACGGCGGCAATCCGCACGTCCTCCGGCTGCTCGTCAACGAACACGCCGCGCGCTACGCGGGCCGGGTGGAAATCGTGGACCACGCCGTCAGCCAGGGGATGCAGAACGCGTCCAATCGCGGACTGGAAGCGGCGGCCGGGGAATTCGTCGTCATCCACGACGACGACGACTCCTGGGAACCCGACTTCCTGCGCGCGTGCGTCGAGTTTCTCGACGCGGAAGGTCCCGCCAGCGAGGTCCAGGGCGTCGTCACGCAGACCACGCGCATCCTGGAAGAAATCACGGACCAGGGCGGCATCCACGAGGACAGCCGCGAGCATTACCTGCCCATCAAGAACATCGACCTGTTCGCGGCCGGGTCGGACAACCCTTTCGCGCCGATTTCCTTTGTCTACCGGCGCGCCGTGCACGAGCGCGTCGGCCTTTTCGACGAGCGGTTCACGGTGTTGGGCGACTGGGATTTTAACCTGCGCTTCCTGGTGCAACACGACATCGGGGTGATCGACCGCCGGCTGGCGAACTACCACTGGCGTCACCGGTCGGGCGGGACGGTGTACGCAAATACGGTCACGGACGGGCTCGAAGAACACCACCGCAAGACCACCGCGCTGCGCAACCACTATCTGCGCGCCGACCTGCAGGCCGGGCGCATGGGGTTGGGCTACCTCATGCACACCGCCAAGATGATGCGCAACCATGACGGCGTGCTGTGGTCCGTGCGCCATCTGACCGAACAGGCCATCCACGAGGTGCGCAAGGTGCAAAACCGGCTCGTGCAGTGGCAATGGTTCGTCACGCGTAACCGCCGGCTCAAGGCGACGCTCGACCAGGGTCGCCCGGTGGCTCCGGCCCGTCTCAAAGCCCCCGTCCGAAAAAAGAAAACGGCCCCGCAGCAGGATTGCCAGGACGCGCTCGCCTCGTACTTCGACGGCCGCCAGCCGCGTCCGCGCGTGTTGTCGCTGGATGTTTTCGACACCGCGATCCTGCGTCTGGTCCGCAAGCCGGTCGATGTCTTCCACCTGCTGGCGCCGGCCATCCGCCGACAGATCGGCGCGGACCCGGGGCTGCCCATCGCCACCCTGCGCGCGACCGCCGAGCGCTCCGCCCGCGCCCGCAAGTTCGCCGAGGCCGGGCACGAGGAAGTCACGCTCTGGGAGATTTACGACGATTTTTGCGAGCAGGCGGGCGTCGATCCCGCCGTCCACCGTGACCCGCTCGCGGCGCTCGAAGCGGAGATCGAGACCGGGCTGCTTTATCCAAATCCCGCGGTGCTCGCGGCGGCCACCGCCGCCGAACGCGCCGGGACACGCGTCGTTTTCGCGTCGGACATGTATCTGCCGCGCGGTTTCATCGTCGATCAGTTGCGCCGCGTGGGCTTCGCGGTGGACAAGGGCGCGCTTTTCCTGTCCTCGGAACTCGGCACGAGCAAACACGTCGGCGGCCTGTTCGACGTGCTGCTGCGCGAACTCGGCTGCGAACCGAACGAGGTCCTCCACGTCGGCGATAACCTGCACTCCGACGTGGTGCGCGCGGGCGAGCGCGGCCTCCGCACGGTGCACTGGAACGCCGTCGGTCCCGGCGCGGCGGCGGCCCCTCTGCCGTTCATCGACCAATCCCCGGAGAATGGCGTCGGCGCGATCTTCGAGGAAGACGATTTGCTTTCCTCCGTTTGCACGGGTCTCGTCCGCCGGGCCTGTCCGCCGACCGCCCCGGCGCTGGCTTCCGCCCACGGTCAGACGGGCGCGGGCAGCCGCGAGTGGTGGGAGCGTCTGGGTTACGAAATCGGCGGTCCGCTGTATTTCACTTTCTTGCACTGGCTGCTGCGGCACGCCCGCCAGGAAAAACTCGACCGGCTGTTTTTCCTCGCCCGCGACGGCCACTATCTGCGCGGCGCTTGTGAGATCCTGGCGAAACGCGCGGGTTTCAACATCGACGCGGTGGAGATGGCGGCGTCGCGCCGGTTGTTGAATCTGCCCCAAGTGACGGCGCTCGACCACAGCTCGATGCCGTTCCTGCTCACGCCGAATCCTAACCTGCGCGTCCGGCACTTCCTGACCCGGCTCGGGATCGATCCCGAACCGCTCGCGGACAAAATCCACCGGGCCGGTTTCGCTTCGCTCGACGATGTCATCACGACCCCCGGCGGGGTCTTCCGCACGGACAAAGACCACGCGGCGATGCACAAACTCCTCGTGTCGCTCAAGGACACGATCCTCGCGCGCGCCGCCGCCGAACGGGAACATCTGCAACGCTATTTCGCCCAGATCGGCTTCGGCGCGGAGCAGGCGGGATCGTTCGCCGTGGTCGATCTCGGCTGGCAGGCGTCCTCGGCGCGTGCCTTGCAGTCGTGGCTGAATTTCCAGGCGACCGCCGCCGGGAAGCAGCCGGAACCCCTGCGCGCGTTATATTTCGGGACGTGGCATTTCGCGCAAACCGCCGTCGAGGCCGGCTGCCGGTTGTCGTCGTTCTTCTTCCACCTGGACAAACCGCCCGGCCGCCGCGCGCTCGTCTCCGAGTCGGTGGAGTTGGTCGAGCTTTTCTTCGGTGCGCCGCATCCGACGATTGTCGGACTGCGCGAGGGCGCGGAAGGGCGCATGGAACCCGTCTTCGGGTCGGCGGAACACGGCGACGAACACGGCGCGCACATCGCCCGGATGCGCGAACGGGCCGTCGATTTCGTGCGCGACGCCGCGGCCCTCGCACGACCGGGGGAACTCCTCGAATGGACGGGCAACGGATTCGGTTACCTCGAAGCGGCGCTGGAGCGTTTCCTGCGACGCCCGACACCGGAGGAAGGCCGCGTCCTCGGCGCGCTGCCCGCCCGGGATTCGTTCGGCGGCGACACGCCGACCCGTCCCCTCGCCCTGTTGCCCACCCCCTGGGAACGCCTGATCCATCCGTCCCGGTTGCGCGATGCGTTCCAGCACGCCTTCTGGAAAAAAGGCTTCCTCGCCCAGCTCACGCCGCGCGAGACCGTGCGCGTCCAGACCGCCGGATGACCACCGAGCCGGAGCCCGTGGCGATCCGCGTCGAGCGGGTTTCAAAAATCTACCGCGTCACCGAGGCCACGATGGGAGGCGCGGGCCGTGCGCTGCTCGGCCTGTTGCCCGGCCGCAAACTCAAGAAAAAATCCCCCGAGGTCGCGGCGTTGCGCGAGGTCTCGCTCGAAATCCGGCGCGGCGAACAGGTCGGCCTCATCGGACGCAACGGCAGCGGCAAAAGCACGCTCCTCAAGCTCATCGCCTCGGTCCTCCGACCCACGAGTGGGACGGTGTCCGTGGAGGGAACCGTCCAGTCCATGCTCGAACTCGGCGTCGGGTTCAACCCGGACTTCACCGGCCGCGAGAACGTCCTCATCCACGGCTCGCTGCTCGGCCTGTCGCAGCGCGACGTGATGGCCCGCTACCCCGAGATCGAGGCGTTCGCGGAGATCGGTGAATTCATGGAACGGCCGATGCGGCAATATTCCTCGGGGATGGTGCTGCGGCTGGCGTTCGCGTCGCTGGTGCTCGTGCGGCCGGACATCCTCATCATCGATGAGGCGATGGCCGTCGGGGACATTTTCTTTCAGCAACGCTGCTACGACTTCCTGCGCGGACCGCTGGGCGAGAGCACGAAGATCATCGTCAGCCACGCCCCCGGGCAGCTCTCGGCGCTCTGCACGCGGCTCATCATCCTCGACGGCGGCGAACTCGACTACGACGGTCCCATCGGACCGGGGATCGAGCGTTATCTGAAATCCCTGCACAACGAGGGCGCGCGGAGCGGGGTGCGCGCTCCCGTGGCGACCGCCGCGCCTCCGCAGGAAATCCCGTGGACCACCCTGCCCGACGATCAACTCAGCGGACAAGGGGCGCTGCGCATCGTCCAGGCGGCGGTGACCGACGCCGACGGACGCGCCGTGTCCGTCCGCGCTCCCGGCGAACGCGTCGTCGTCCACGTCGTCGTGCGCGTGCACGAACCGCGCGACCAACTCATCTTCGGGTATCTGCTGCGGGACGGCACCGGGCAGCAGGTGTGCGGGCAAAATTCGCTCGTGCTGCGCGACGGCACCGGGCGGCCGAAGGAGTTCGACCTGCCGGAGCCGGGCGACTGGCACGCGGTGCTCGAATTCGACTGGCCGGCGTTGAAACCGCAACCGTACACGCTGACGCTCGGCATCGGCGAGGGCATCGACGCGCACGAACACGTCGTGCAATGCTGGGCGCACGATTGTTTTCAGATCCTCGGACAGGACCCGGACAAGGTGATCCACGGGATGTTCGGCAGCGGGCTGACGGCGTTCCGCCGGCGCAAACTCTGAACAGGCCGGGCACGAGGAGTGCTCGTTCACACGGTCGGCCGCTGGACATTTCCCGTGTCCCGCGCCATATTCCGCCGCCCTGCGCCTGGAGTGCCGGGCGAACCAAGTCCTAACAACCCCCGTTCGTTGCCCCATTATGATAGCATCCCTGCTCCACGCTCGTTCTCTTCTGGCCCGCTTCCGTCCGGCCGCGCTCTCGGTCGCGCTGCTGGCCGCTGTTTCCCCCCTCGCCACCGCGCAGGCGGGGACCTACACCCAGGTCATCATCTTCGGCGACAGCCTCTCGGATGTCGGCAACTTCGCCCACGTCACGCAGGATGACTACGATGTCGCCTACCCCGGCAGCGCCTTTAACTACAGCGACCATCGGTTCACCAATTCCAGCGACACGAGCCCCGGCAGCAACACCTACGCCGGCGTCTGGCACGAGCAGTTGACCCGCCGGTTCCTCGGCATGACCCCGGCCACCAACAGCCTCGACGGCGGCCTGGACTACGCCTACGGCGACGCGGAAACGCTCGACGGCAACCGCACCGTCTCACTGCCGGGCGGCCAAAGCGTTCAAATCGAAAACATGGGCCAGCAGGTGACCCAGTTCATCACCGAAGCCAACGGGGTCGCCGACAGCGGGGCCCTCTACATCGTCTGGGGTGGCGCGAACGACCTGTTCGCCGACTACACCGACGCCAACGTCCAGGCCACGGCCAGCCGGGTCTCCGCGCTGGTCAACCGGCTCGCCGTCATCGGCGCGCGGAATTTCATCGTGCCCAACCTCCCGCCCCTGGGGGACACGCCGGAGTACAACACCGACGCGACGGTCTCGGCGAACCTGAACCAGGCTTCCTCGAACTACCGCGGTTATCTCAGCGCCGCGCTGGCGTCCGAGATCAGCACGCTGAAGTCGCAGGGCATCAACGTCACGATCACCCAGCTCGACGTGTACTCGTTGTTCCAGAACCTCGTGACGAATTACGGCGACTTCGGTTTCACCGACGTGCGGAACTCCGCGCAGGGTCAGAGCGTCAACGTGGACCAATCCCTCTTCTGGGACCAGGTTCACCCGACGACCGCCGGGCACAACCAGATCGCGCAGTTCACCGCCGACATCCTGCCGGGCGGACATCCCGCGTTCTTCGGCGGCGAGGCCATCCTGGACAAGGGTGATTTCGCCTACCTCGCCTTCGCGGACGGCAAGGAATTCGGTTATTACACCTACCAGTTCTACCCGTACCTGTATCACACCGACCTCGGCTTCGAGTACGTGGTCCCGTCCACCGGCACGGACAGCGGCGTCTACCTGTACGACTTCAAACTGGCGCAGTTCCTCTACACGTCGCCGACGCTCTACCCGTACCTGTACGACTTCGGCGCGAGTTCCTTCTACTACTACTTCCAGGGCACGACGGCCCCGCGCGTATTCTACGACTTCGCCACGAAGCAGTACGTCTACTCGAACTGATCCTGCGGCGGTGGCGGTTGCGGTGAGCGGACGCTGGCGTCAGCGTGCTCCCGCAACTGCCCGTAGGCGGTCAGAAGTTTTTTGTACTCGTCTTCCAGCGCGTGGCTGTGGGCGAGTAGATCGTTGTAAGCGTTTTCCATCTTGCCGTACGCAGTTTCCATTTTGCCATACGCGGACTCGATTGCACCGCTATGGGCCAGGAGATCGTCGTACGCCGTCAACGTGGCGTGATGCGACGTGAGCGAGGTGGCCGCCGCGTGCCGGTGGAACTCGCCGTAGAGGTAGAGCCGCAGGAAATTTTCCTCGCACGCTTGCAGGAACGTCCCGCCGGTCGCGGACATGTTCCGTAAATTCTCCAGTCGCCGGCTGCATTCGGCAGGCATCGTCGGGTCCGCCGGACGGTAGAGAACGGCCAGGCCGTACGCCACCGGCAGGAAGATACTTTCCCACCCTGCCCCGTCCGCTCCGCGGAGGAAATCTTCCACCGCCGTGAGCACCCCGTTGCGCGGTCCTCCCGGCCGGAGCGCAATCGCGTAGCGCCCCGGTTCGCGCAACCCGCCCTCGACCAATTCGTCGCCGTCCAACGGGACGCCGAGCGTTTCCGACCACGGCTGCCTCGCGTCCACGGGGAGCGTTGTCGGCAGATAGTACATGTCGCGGCGTCCCCACGGCCAGCCGACATCGTGCATGAAAATGACCGGACCGCGCGCGTCCTTTTCTGCCGTGCGAATGGCCCCGGCGATCAGGTTCAGTTCACCCTGCACGGTGAAGTAGTTGTGGTCGCCGTCGAGAAAGTAGACATCGCAGAGCGCGAGGTCCGGCAGGGCGGCGTGTGAAGTTTGCAGCAGAAGCCGGCGGCCGGGCGTGTCGCCACTCGCGGCGAAGCGTTCCCTGATCGCCGCATCGGGAGCGGGGTCGATGCCGACGTAGGCGCAGTGACGCCGCTCCGCCCAACCGAGCAGTCGTTCGGTCAACGCGCCGGCGGCCACGCCAACCTCGCAGATTCGCTGCGGCGCGAGTCCATCGAGGATCGGTTCGATCAGCGGCCAGAAAATTTCGAGGCTTCCGATCTGCGCCGTGGGTGGTTGCGTCAGCACCAGTCAATGTCAACACGCCGGCCGACGCGCGCAACCTGTGCCGTTCGCGGTGCGTCGGAAATGCGCGCTTCGCACGTCACTTGCTGTAGGATCGAACGCGGAACACCGCGTCCCGAGAATCTTATTTTGCCGTTACCCTCTTTCGGGCATACTCCACCTTCGCAAGGCACGCGGCCACGCAGCACCATGAAAATCCTCGTCACGGCCGGACCGACGCGCGAGCCGCTCGATCCCGTGCGTTACCTGAGCAACCGCTCCTCCGGCAAGATGGGCTACGCCGTCGCGCGAGCGGCGCTCGACGCCGGACACGCGGTCGTGCTCGTCAGCGGTCCCGTCGCCCTCCCCCCGCCCACCGGCGCGGAGACCGTGCGCGTGACCACGAGCGACGAAATGTACGAGGCGGTACATTCCCGGGTTGGGTGGGCGGACGTGTGCGTGTTGTGCGCGGCGGTGGCGGATTTCCGACCGGCCAAAGTGGAAACGCGCAAGATCAAAAAAGGCACGCGTTCCTCGTTCACGCTCGAACTCGTGCCCACGCGCGATATCCTCCGTTCACTGCGCGACGTGCCGCGCGCGGACGACGATCCGAGGCCGGTCGTCGTCGGCTTCGCGGCGGAGACGAACGACCTGCTTGCGCACGCGCGCGAAAAACTGCGCGCGAAGGGTTGCGCGCTCATCGTCGCCAATGACGTGAGCCGCGCGGACATCGGATTTGAGAGCGATGAAAACGAACTCACGCTGCTGTTCGCATCGGGCGAAATCCGCGTGCTCGAACGCGCGGAAAAAAACATTCTCGCGGACGCGCTCGTGAAAATATTTACGGATTTTTTCAAATAGTAGTTGACGATCCATCAATGGCTAGCTAACTGCTACAACATGTGGAGCGCACGTGCGCTTCATACAACATATAGAGCCGCAACTTGCGGCAGAAAGGGGGTTGAGATAGATGCCTACGAAGAAAGCTCCTGCAAAAAAGACCGTGGTGAAGAAGGCGCCCGCCAAGAAGATGGCGGCGAAGAAGGCCCCGGCGAAAGCCGTTGCCAAGCCTGCTGCTAAAGCCGCCCCGGCGAAGAAGCCTGCCGCGAAGAAGAAGTAATTTCTTTCGCTGCGGTTTTTCCCAAACCGGTCCCTTAACCATTAACCGCTCAGGGGGAGAAAACATCGTTTTCTCCCCCTGATTTTTTTTCTCCACACGCGCGCGACGCGGCGCGTTTTCCGACTACACTTTTGAGATGATGTCCCCGTACCTGGATGCCGCCATCGCCGCCGCGCGTGCCGCTGGCGCGTTGTTGAAAGAACACTTTCTTGTCGAGCGCCGCGTGAACGAATTCGCCGCGCACGACATCAAGCTCGAACTCGATGTCCGCGCCCAGGACCTCATCACGCAAATGATCCTCGCGCGTTTCCCCGACCACGCGATCTACGGCGAGGAAGGGATGGGTGGCAATCAGGCGAGTGACTTCCAGTGGATCGTCGATCCGCTCGACGGCACGGTGAATTATTTCTACGGCATCCCGCATTTCTGCACGTCGATTGCGGTGCGGCAGAAGGAAAAGATTCTTGCCGGGGTCATCTACGATCCGATGCGCGACGAACTCTTCGCCGCTGACAGCGCGGACGGCAGCGCCACGCTCAACGGCGCGCCCATCGCGGTCAGCGCGCGCGCGCAACTTTCCGAGGCGATCCTGTCCGTGGGTCTGGCGAAGGTCGCGGAGACCATCGACCGCAACCTGCCCGTGCTCGAACAAATGATCCACCGCGTGCGCAAGTGCCGCATGATGGGCAGCGCCGCGCTCGATCTCGCGTACGTCGCGTGCGGCCGGCTCGATGGTTACATCGAGGCAGGCATCAGCCTGTGGGACGTGGCGGCGGGAATCCTCCTCTGCGAAAATGCCGGCGGCAAAATCGAAATGCAGCCGCGCCGCGACAAGCCCGAGAAATATTCCATCATCGCGTCGAGCGGGCGCATCGCCGAAATCTCCGAGAGCGGCCGACGCATCGCGGGTTAGCGGGAGTCACGGACGTTCGTGACCCCGCACGCGATTTATCCTTCATGGCGCGACAAACATTCTCCGGCATCGGCTACGACGTTCACTCCCTGGTCGAAGGCCGCCCGCTCGTGCTCGGCGGCGTCGAGATTCCACATTCCAAAGGTTTGGAAGGACACTCCGACGCCGACGTGCTCATCCACGCCATCGCCGACGCGTTGCTCGGCACGGTGGCGGCCGGCGATATCGGCCACCATTTTCCGAACACCGACGAAACCATCCGCGGCATTCGCAGCACGGAGATTCTTTCGCGGGTGGTGGACATCATCGCCGGACACGACGCGAAAATCGTGAACGTGGACGCCACGCTCATCGCCGAAGCGCCGAAGATCGCACCGCACCTTGAGACCATGCGTCTCAAACTTGCGGAGAGCCTGCGCCTGCATCCGGGGCGCATCAGCATCAAGGCGACCACGAACGAGAAGATGGGCTTCCTCGGGCGCGGCGAGGGCATCGCGGCGATGGCGATCGCCAGCGTGGAGCGCGACGCCGGGGACACCGCCTCCGAGACCGCGCCACCCCTGCCAGCGGTCGGGCTTTGACGCGGGCGAGTTGCCATCTAGCTTCTTCCTTTTATGGCATTGCGCCTGTTCAATACCTATTCCCGCAAGCTCGAAGAGTTCGCTCCGCTCGACACCGAGGGCCGTACCGTTAAGCTCTACACGTGCGGCCCGACGGTCTACAGCTACGCGCACATCGGCAATTTCCGCGCGTACCTCTTCGAAGACCTGCTCCAGCGCCACCTCGAAGCGCGCGGCTACCTCGTGGACCGGGTGATGAATCTCACCGACGTGGATGACAAGACGATCCGCAACAGCCGCAAGGAAGGCAAGGCGCTCGACGAGTTCACCGCGCCGTTCAAGAAAGCGTTTTTCGAGGACATGCAAACGCTGCGCATCAAACCCGCGCGAGCTTTCCCCGAGGCCACCGCGCCTCAATACATCGCGCGGATGGTCGAGATGATCGGGACGCTGGTCGAGCGCGATTACGCCTATCAGGCCGAAGACAAGAGCGTCTACTACCGCATCAACCGCTTCCCGAACTACGGCTGCCTCGCGCATCTCGACCTCGAAAATCTCCGTCCTACCGGGCGCATTCAGAGCGACGAATACGAGAAGGAAAGCATCGGGGATTTCGCGTTGTGGAAGGCGTGGGACGAAGCCGACGGCGATGTGGGTTGGCCCAGCCCGTGGGGCCGCGGCCGTCCCGGCTGGCACATCGAGTGCAGCGCGATGGCAGGCGCACTTCTTGGCGACCAACTCGACATCCATTGCGGCGGCGAGGACAACATTTTCCCCCACCACGAAGCCGAAATCGCGCAGACGGAAGCGGTGACCGGCAAGCAGTTCGTGCGTTATTGGATGCACTGCAAGCATCTCATGGTGGACGGCCAGAAGATGAGCAAGTCGCTCGGGAATTTCTACACCCTGCGCGACGTGCTGGCCAAGGGATTCACCGGACGCGAAATCCGCTATGCCCTGCTGCGGGTCAACTACGGACTGCCGCTCAACTTCACTTTTGAGGGCATGACGGACGCCCGCGAGTCGCTGCGGCGCATCGACGCCTGGGTGTTGCGCCTGTCGGACCATGCCGCCGGCACACCGGAGAGCGAACCTTACCCGTCGGCGGATCACGAGCGGTTCGAGGAAGCCCTGGACAAAGACCTGAACATCTCTGGCGCGCTGGGCGTGCTGTTTCCGATCATCACCGAGAGTAATTCCGCGCTCGACAAAGGGCAGCTCGCGCCCGCGCACGCCCGGCGGTTGCTCGAATGGTGGAGCCGCGTGAACCGTACCCTTTCCATCGAACCCGACGCTGGCGCGAACGAATATCCCGACGAGGTGAAGGCGCTGCTCGACCAACGCGCGCAGGCCCGCACCGGGAAGGAATGGAAGCGCAGCGACGAACTGCGCGACGCCATCGCCGCACTCGGCTGGGCGGTGAAGGACACGAAGGACGGGCAGAAGTTGACGCGGGTCTGAGCCGCGCAGCGGTCGTTCCAAGGTAGGGATGCCTTTCCGAGGCAGTCCCTAGATTTTCTGGGAAGGACATTGTTGCAGCGACAATCATCCAGAAAAATCAGGGACTGCCTCGGAGAGGCATCCCTACCTTGGTTGACGACCGGCCGCAACGGCCTGTCCGGAGAACTTTGCTGCACAGCATACGCGGAAACGGTATAACACCCCCATGCCCATGACCTTCGCGCCGGCCGATTTTCTCGATCTCGAACGCACCGCCCACCGCGTCCTCTTCGAGCACGCGGCCAACGTCTGGGAGGCCATCGACAAGATCGCCGACTATCTGAAGTTCAGCCTGCGTCCCGGCGTGCTCGGCGAACTCGTCGGCAAGCCGTACATCGGGCCGGACGTGTTCATCGGTGCAGGCACCGTGGTCGAGCACGGCGCGACCATCAAAGGCCCGGCGTGGATCGGCGCGAACTGCCAGGTCCGCAGCGGTTGCTACGTGCGCGAGAACGTCCTCGTCGGCGACGGCGCGGTCATCGGCAACTCGTGCGAATTCAAGAACTGCCTCCTGTTCGACGGCGCGCAGGTGCCGCA
>CAZZYS010000059.1:0-17911 GCA_964658285.1 uncultured Verrucomicrobiota bacterium | reverse complement strand
TAATGTCCGGCGGGATTCGCGCCGAGGTAGTTCCCGTAACCGACGATGACCGTCGAGCCGATGAGCACCGCCAGACCGACGCCGATGAGCAAGTGCGTGCGTTTGCTGGTCCCCTTCCATTCGTGGAGCACGATGCCCCAGAGCGTGCTGAAAATGATGATGCTGGCCATGTGGAGCGTCCAACTGCTGAAGTCGTACTTCCCCATTTTTGTCTGGCCCATGCTGTAGAAGAAAAATTGGAGATACCAAGTGACGCCGGCCGCGGCGGAAAAGAGGTAATTTCGGAGAAGCGGCACGGCCTCGGTGTCCGGCGATGGCCCGGCCGGGCTGCCGTCCCGCGCGATCTTTTCCTCGGCGGCGGGGGAAAGCATCGTTCCCTCCAGCGCGCTGATCTCCGCCACCGCGCGGCTCCGGGGGTTCAGGTATTCGTGGCTGGAACGGTTCTTGACGTTGAGGATGACGCACCAGACGAAGTTCGTGGTGAACCCGCCCCACAACACCACCACGAGCACGGGCAGGTTTTGCCAGAGGTCACTGCCGCCGTGCTGGAGGAGGGAAGTTTTTGTCAGGTCCGCGAGCGGTTTGCCTGCGGCCAGTCCGTACGCGAAGCACGAACTCATCACGCCCGAAAACGTGGCCACGAGCATCCCCTTGCCGAAGTTGAATTCGCTGACGGTGGCCGCCTTTTGCGCGGGCGAAAGCTCGCGTTCCTTCGACATGCCCGCGATGCCGCTCACGCCGATGCCCGCCAGACAGGCGGCGACCCCGAGCAGGATCGTCTGTCCCGAACCGGTGCCGACGATCTTCCCGAACTCCCCCGCGAAGATCGGCGGCACCAGCGTGCCGAACGCCGCGCAAAACCCGAGCGCCACCGCCATGCCCAGCGCGATCCCGAGGTAGCGGATGGTCAGGCCGAAGGTCAGACCGCCGATCCCCCACATGGCCCCGAAGAAATATGCCCAGAACAGGGTCCGCCCCGGTGCCGCGCCAATCGCGGCCCACAAACCCGGCACGAGCAGCGACGCCAGCACCAGCGGCGCGATGATCCAGCTAAAGAACCCGCCGACGAGCCAGTAGGTTTCCCAGGACCATTTCTTCACGCCACGGTACGGGATGTAGAAGCTCGCGGAGGCCAACCCGCCGAGCCAGTGGTAGAAGACGCCGAGGAGGGGATTGCTCATACGGGCAAGACAACGGGATCAAAGGCTGACTGTCAACCGGGCGGGTCGCTTCTAAGCGACATGGACGACATCGAGTCCGAGCAGCCGCCCGAATTTCTCGATTTTGGGCGCGAGGTGGCCCACGCCGACCGCGCAGTGGTGCGCCGGCCCCGCCGCGTTCCAGCGGTTGGTGAATTCGCGCGCGCCGCACGGGAAACGGTAACGGCTGTTCGTGTTGCCGATTTCCAGGATGGGGCCTGCCACGGACTCCCCTTCCGCGACGAGCAAACCGAGCTTGCCGTCGCGGCGTTCGATCACCGAGAGGAGTGTCACCGGACCGTGCCGGACCGACATTTCCACCGACAATCCGCGACCGACCTTGCCGTGGTAGACTTCCAACGGCCGCACCCGGGTCTTGCCTTCGGCGATGGCGAGGTGGCCCGGTCCGTCGTGACCCATGAGGATCACGTCGTCCTTGAAATCGAGCGCGTAATATTCCGTGAACGAGCCCCCCGCGCCGAAGAGGTCCATGATCTTCATCGCCTGCACGTTCTTGACCTCGTACTCGCCCGCCACGGGCACCCCCCGGCCGGTGAGCTGCGAGGTGCCCAGGATGATGGAGCGCAGCGCCGTCTCGTTGTCGGCGATGCCGGTGCCCTGATAGTAATACGCCAGCGAGCCCAGCCGGTGGCTGGCTACCATCCGGTCGAGCGCGACAGCCGTGCGCGCCGCCTCCGCCAGTTCGTCGGCCGGACAATCCGGCTGCACGTCGAAGACCTCGCGGAACTCCCCCACCCGTGCGTGGACCTCGGCCGCCGTGACCTCCCGGCGGAGGGCAGAGAGTTCGTCCACTTCCAACATCTCGACGTGCGTGCCGAAGGTGACACATTGCAGGGTCACGTCGGAGTAGATGTCGAGCATCCCGCCGTAGTAATGGCCCAGCAGGCCCAGGCGGTTGCCGGCCATGCCTGCGGCCACGCGCGCCGCTTCGACCCAGGCGTCGATCTCGCGCCAGCACGCGGGATCGTCTTCCAGGACTCCGGTCACCTGGTGGAACGGGATGCCCGCGCGCCCGAAGACATTCGCGATTTCCGGCACCGGGCAGGGCGCGCAGGAGGCCAGCCACTCGCCGGTCATACGCGTGCGGTCACCCAGGGCGTTGAAGCGTGCGTAGTCGATGGACGGCGTGGGCACGAGGTTGAGCACGATCACCGGGACCCGGGCGCGGCGCACGACGGGCAGAACGGTCGAGGAAAGCGCGTAGGTCGTGACGTGCAGGAAGATCACGTCCACGTCCGCCCGGCGCATTTCCCGCCCGGCCTCGGACGCCCGTTCGGCATTGTCCACCAGACCGAGGTTGACGATCTCCACGCCCGGCCGCGCGAGTTTCTCCGCCACGCGCGACACGTAACCTTCCAGCCGTTCCTTGAGCCCGGCGAACTGCGGCCAGTAGGTGTCCAGACCGATCCCGAAGAGTCCGATGCGCAGCGTGGGAGGCGTCATGGCGATCCTTTACCGGAAGCTGAACGAGTCCAGGTGCAGCAACTCGCCGGCCGGACCGCGAAACACGAGACAGAGGTTTTCGCTGCCCGCCTGATTTGTCAGGGGACACGAGACCGTTTCGTAAGTCGTCCAGTTGCCGGTGGGCGGAATCGGCGCGGTGCCCAGCAGAGGCCCGGTGGCGGACTGCCGATGGACCTCGATGGAGGCTCCTTGCGGACCCGCCGCCGACACCACGAACGAGACCGTGGCGTCGGCGGGGAGGTTCATCACGTTGGGGTATTCGGCATGGCTGCCGTCGCGGACGCCTTGCAGCTCAAACCCACCCGTGGGGCATTGCTTCGGCGTCACCCCGTCCTCGTCGAAATAGTTCTCCGCCTCGATCTTCTGGCCTGCGTCGTACTGCCCGACGCCGACGCGTTCGATGAACACGGGATTGATCTCGCCGTTGTCCAGATAATGCACATAGGTGAGCACCGAGTCCCGGTAGTGGCTCGTGGTGCCCGGCCAGCTCTGGTCGTTGCAGATGAAATACCATTGGTGGTGAAACTCGAAGAAGGAAGCGTGCCGGTCCTGCACCAACGCCCTTTGGAATTCCGCCTGCGTCCGGTCCTTGGTGACGATGCACCCTTTGTAGACATAGGGGCCGTAGACATTGTCCGACATGGCGTAGAAACATCCCCATGAGAGATAGTACTTGCCGTTGTATTTGTGCAGGTACGATTTATCGTCGGTCTTACCCGCCCCGTAAGGACCCACTGCCCCCTCGATCTCCACTTTGCGCGGCGTCTCGGCCAGCGTCACCATATCGTCGTTGAGCCGGGCGATATAATAGTCCCAGCAGCCAAAGATCAGGTAGGTCGCCCCGTCGGCTTCCTGGAGGATGGCCGGGTCGCGGGCCTTCGTGGCAACCGAGTCGTGTGCCACGATGGGCTTGTGCAACGGATCGGTCCACGGCCCGGTGGGCGTGTCGCCCTCGACCACGCCGAGTTCGTTGTCGCCGCGCGAAAAATAGAAATAATATTTTCCGAGATGATTGATGGCGTCCGTGGCCCAGCACTGGTCGCAAGGTTTGCCCCAGTAGGTCTGCTCGGGCTGCAACGTACTTTCATATTTCCAGTGCACGAGATCATCCGAGGACCACGTCCACCAATCGTGCATCAGAAAATGTTTCGCCCGCGGGTCGGCATCGTGCGTGGCGTAGAGATAAACGTGGTCGCCGTAAACTCTCACCTTGGGATCGGTCAGGCCCTGCCCGACCACGATGGGGTTTTCGGCCATCAAGAGTGGGCACAGCGCCAGATAAACAAGGGCTTGGAGGAACGCCCGGTTCATCGTTCTATTTGTGTGGTAACTCACGTTTTACCCCTCCGAAAAACTTTGGAGATTTCCATGTGAGATGGAACACTCATGCAAGCTATCGAACGTCGAACCTCAACTCCTGCGCGGAATGCAGGGTCACCGGACCGAGTAAGCCGGAAGGAAGCAAGGGCGAGTCGGCCTTGTACTGCGAAACACTGGCCCAGGTGATCCGCCTGTCCTCCGGCAGTTTCTGATCGCCGATGAGCCGGTTGGGCCAGAGATTGGTGACCTTGATTTCCAGATGGTTGCTCCCCACTTGCGCCGCCCCGGTGATCTCCACCCGAAAGGGCGGTTTCCAGAGGATGCCCAGCGATTTGCCGTTCAGGACAACTTCCGCCAGGTTCTTGACCTGACCCAGATCGAGGTAAAGGTGCCGGTCCTTCGCCAGATGTTCCTGCCCCAGATCGAAATCACGGAGGTAACTCGCGGTGCCGGAAAAGTATTTGATCCCTTCCTCGGGCGAATCGCTCCAGGAAATCAGCCGCTCCAGGCTGGCTTCCGTCGGTGCCCCGAGCTTGGGTGGGAAACGAAGTTTCCAGGGTCCAGCCAATTCCTGCGGGGCGGGTAAAGTGGGCACGTCCCGCTTCTCGGTCCCGCCGGTGCCGGTGGTCAATTCGTACGCGCCGGGTTGCGAGGTGGTCAGCACAATCTGGTTATCCGCCACGGCGGGGAGACTGGCCGTGGGGTCGATCTGCGTCCCATAGAAGTCCTGCCCATCCCGGTTCACCGCCACCACCGGCACGCGCGCCGGCGACGGCTGGCGAAACACGACGAACACGGAACCACTCGGATCGAAATGCAGACGCAGGGTCGTCTGCCCATCACCGGGTTGGTAGAAGGCGACCTGTTCACGCTCGCCGGTGTCGGGGTGCCACAACTCGGGCTGCTTGCCGCTCACGCGGAAGGTGCAGTCGGCAGTGACCGCTTCGGCGTTTTGGCTCGAAACAAAATAGATTTCCGCCGGGCCGTCCTGGCGATGGATATACATCAGGTTCGCGGCGGCGCTCGCAAAATCCGGCCCGACGCCGAGGACTTTTTCCAGCGGCTCGCCCCACGCGATTTTCCCTTTGCCGTAGGCGTGCTCGGTGACGGTTTTGCCGTCACAGGGACCCCACAGCTTTTCCGTCAAATCAGACAGGCTCCGGTCGCTCGCCGGATAATCCGTCAGGCTAGGAGACCTGACCGGTCTCGGCCCGTAGACGACGCCCCCGGCGCTGACCAGGGCTTCGATCTTGCGCAGCATGGGCAGCGTCATCCGGTCGGTCTCCGGCAACACGAGCACCCGGTAGCGCATCCCGCTGCGGAGCTTGATCAGGCCGTCCTCCACGCTGGTCTGGTCGAGGAGAATTTCCGCGTTGCAAACATCCTCGTCATAACCCCGGGGCACCACGGGCTTGAGTTGACTGTGCCGGACGTAGGCCGGTGTGTCCTCGCCGTAAAAATAGCAGAGGTCCGCCGTGAACCGGCCCCGTTGCAAGAGGTACTCGCAACGGGACAGATAGCTGATCCACGCGGCACCTTGTTCCCACCAGGTGTTGGTGCGTTCAAAGTTAATCCCCCACGGGCCCATGCTCATGCCGGGGACACGATCCAGCCAGGGCTGGTGCGCATAGCGATGGAAAACGAATCGGTTCACACCGACGCAAAACGCCCTGTCGCCCTCCCTTTTCAGGGAGTACGGATCGTTGGTCCAGGCCGCGCGCTCGGGAATGGAGGTGAAAGACTCGGTCGCGGCGATGTTCTGGCCGTAGATGTGCGCCGCCGACGCTGCTTCCCTCGCGTCGTCGAAGTCAGAGTCATTCGCCCAGCCGACCCAAAATTCGCCCATCGGGATGTCGCAGCGGCCCTTGCATTGCAGCCCGTCCGCGACCGTGGGCCGGGCGACTCCCGGCGCTTCCGAGGTGAGGCCCATGTGGTGGGCGTGCGCCTGGGCCTGGAAGACGCCGTAGTGATTCTCCGCCACCAGATCGGCCAGCGTGCGGCGATAGTCCCAGAGGAAACGCTGGGTGGCGTCGAGGTCGCGCACGACGCGGCCCGTCAGCGCGGGCAGCCACGGCTGCAGATCATATCCGCGCCGCCGCCGGAACTCCTCCGGCAGGAGCGGGGTCCAGTTCTCGCAGCCCGCTTCCCAGCTATCGAGCAGCAGGTAGCGGAAGGTGCTCCCCGTCTGCTCGGGCGAGTCTTGCCATACCGGCGTGAAAAGGTGCTCGATGTGCGATGCCACGGCGTCGCGGCTCATCTTGTCGCACTCCAGTCCCGGGGAGGTCGATGGGTGGGTGGTGGCGCCGGTGCTCGTGTGACCGAGGCGGACGAGGGTCCATTTCCCCGTCGGTGCCGCCCATTCCTTTTTGCCGGTCAGGTCCACGAGTGCCTGGGGGTCGATCACGTCTGCGGAAGCCAAAGACGCCTCCTCGAAAGGAATGTCCATCTTGACCTGCATCCCCGTCCGGGCCTTCACGTCCTTGAACCGGAAGCCGGTCAGCTTCGCCTCGGTGAAATCAACCTTGCCGGCTTTCGGCGAACCGTGGTCGAAACAGATCCGGAAATACTTCGCGGTGGCCGGCGGGAAACTGACGCTGCCCTGGGAACGAATCGCGCACACCGCATGGTAGGTCACCCCGTCGTCGCTCGCCTGTAGTTCACCGGCCGTTTTTTCGGGCAGGTTCCTGGTGGAAAGTTGGAGACCGCTGCACGTGACAGGCTGCGCGTACTGATATTCCAACCGGACCGGCTGACCCGGCTCGGGGTAGTCCAGGTGAATCGGGGCGGAACCGGTCGGCACTCCTCGCTGGGGAACCGCTCCCTTCGGGCTTATCACGGTCACCACCGACGGCGCGGGGATATCGTCCCCCGCGAGGGTCGGGAAAGCATAGATGCCGATGTCCTCGTAGTAATCGAGTTTCTTTTGCGGTGGAGGCAAATCCAGGGGGATCGTTCGTCCGCCGTCCGCGTTCGTCTCCGTCCAGACCACCTGTTGCATCGATTGCGCGGGCGTGACCCAATGACCGCCGGATTCGCTCCAGCCGTCGCAGCCCTCCATCGAGATTTCGAGGTGCAACTGCGCGGCTTCGACCAACGACTGATGGACCAGCTTCCTCCACTCCGGGCTCAGGAAGACGACGGGGCCTTTCACGTCGCTTTGGTCGACCGTGAAAAGCTGGGCTCCACCCAGCCCGATGCGTTTCATCGCTTCGAGGTCCGCGGTGATGCCTTCTGACGAAACGTTGCCGCTGACCCAGTGCCACCAGGTCCTCGGCTTGGCGGAGTCGGGCGGTGAGAGAAAGCCGGAAGCCAGTTCGTCGTTCGCCGGGCCGGCTGCAACGGCCATGCTGAGAGGGAGCGAAAATAGGAGGAAGAAAAAAAGGCAGCGGATTTTCATGGAAGGGGGGCTGGCTTGAGCAAACGGCGTCACTGACCGGGATTTTCTGTCGTCCGCGACGATACTAATCTGAACGGGTAAGATGAAGTCAATCGCTATGGTACCTGGACACGCTCGGTATCCCAGAAATCGTGCGAGAAGGTTCTGAAGAGGCCGTTGCGGCCGGTCGTCCTAAGGTCCTGATGGCTCTCCGAGCCAGTCCCTTTTTTGGATTGGATGACTTCTGTGCGTCTACCAGAAAATCCAGGGACTGGCTCGGAGAGCCATCCCTACCTTTATTAACGACGCCTGCGGCGGGCTTCCCAGACGCCCTCTCGGAACGTGCCAGGGATGTGAGCAAGCCTCAGACGAAAAAAGTGTTGCGAGCGTGACTCGCGGTCGCTATAGCTCAACCGTTTTCCCCTCCCCCGGCAGCGTCTGCCGATTGCTCCGTCAAACGCAGCCTACCGCCGGACACGCACCCCCTTTCCGTGCTAACGAACATCCATCCGACCGGGTTCAAACGTCTCTGCATCGGGCTGGCCGCGCTGTTGTGCGGCAGTGGTGTACTCCACGGGGAAACGGCCGCTGCAAGGGAGCGCGTGCTCCTGGATGCCGATTGGCGGTTCGTCCACGATGATCCCGCCGACGCCGCCAACAAACTCGCGGAGAGCGCCGTCAGGGCGGCGGTGGAATCCACGGGCGCGGACCTGCAACAGGCCGAGACCGCGAACGAGCCCGTCCCCGGGCCAGCCGCGGGTCACGCGGGCGAGGAAGTATCCTATGTGCAAACAGGTTTTGACGACCGCGCGTGGCGGGTTTTGAACCTGCCCCACGATTGGGGCATCGAGGGTCCGTTCAAGCAGGAATATCCCGGCGACACGGGCAAGCTGCCGTGGTGGGGCGTGGGCTGGTACCGCAAGCATTTCACCTCGCCTGCCACGGATATGGGTAAGCGCGTGTTTCTCCAGTTGGACGGGGCGATGTCGTACTCGATGGTCTGGCTCAACGGACACTTCGTCGGCGGCTGGCCATACGGGTACAGTTCTTACCAGGTGGAACTCACGCCCTACCTCGTGCGCGGCGGCGAGAACGTCCTGGCGATCCGGCTCGACAATCCCAGGGCGTCCTCGCGCTGGTATCCGGGCGGTGGGATTTACCGCCATGTCTGGCTGGTGAAGACGGGGGCGGTACACGTGGCCCACAACGGCACGTATCTCATCACGCCGAACGTATCGGCCGACGCCGCCGAGGTCTCGTTGCATGTGAACATCGACAACCAGTCCGCTGATGCTGTCGGGGTGATCGTGGACACACAGGTTTCCGAGTTGCTCGCCGATGACAAGCCTGGGCCGGTAATCGTGCAGGCACCCGACGCCGTCTCTCTGGAAATCGCCGCTGACAAACGGCAGCAGGCCGAGTTCAAATTCACCCTCCCCAAGCCGAAGCTCTGGAATTTGAAAACCCCTAACCGCTACGTTGCGGTGACGACGGTTTCCGCGCTGAACGGCACCGTGCTCGACCGCTACGAGACGCCCTTCGGCGTGCGCACAGCCCGCTTCGACCCCGACAAGGGATTCTTTCTCAACGGCCAGCACGTGCCGCTCCACGGCGTGTGCGACCACGCCGACCTCGGCGCGCTCGGCACGGCGGTCAACACCCGCGCCTTGCAACGCCAGATCGAAATTCTCCAGGCGATGGGTTGCAACGCCATCCGCACCAGCCACAACCCGCCCGCGCCCGAGTTGCTCGACCTGTGCGACAAGATGGGGATGCTCGTCATGGACGAGGCGTTTGACTGCTGGGCGCACGGCAAAAACAAGAACGACTACCACACGGCGTTCCCCGCCTGGCACGGCAGGGACCTGCGCGCGTTGGTGCGGCGTGACCGCAACCATCCCTGCGTGATCCTGTGGAGCATCGGCAACGAGATTCCCGAACAGGGAGACAAGAACGCGCTGCCCCTCGCGAAGGAACTCGCCGGGATCGTCCACGCCGAAGACCCGACCCGGCCCGTGACCGCCGCGTGCAACAACACGCAGGCCGGCTTCAACGGATTCAACGAGGCGCTCGACGTGTTCGGCTACAACTACAAGCCGGGCCTCTACCAGAAGTTCCACGAGGCGCATCCCGACCAACCCATCTTTGGCAGCGAGACGCTCTCCACGGTCAGTTCGCGCGGTGAATACTTCTTTCCTTTGCAGAACGACCACGTGGATTTCCAGGTAAGTTCGTATGTCCTGTCCTATCCGGGCTGGGCGACCACGCCCGACACGGAACAGGCCGCGCAGGACCAGGATCCTTTCGTGGCCGGCCAGTTCGTGTGGACAGGCTTCGACTACCTGGGCGAGCCGACGCCGTACAACAACGATTCGACGAACCTGCTCAACTTCTCCGACCCGGCCGAGAGGGCCAGGATGGAAGAAGAAATGAAAGCACTCGGCAAGCTGCCGGTGCCCTCGCGCAGCTCGTATTTCGGCGCGGTCGATCTGGCGGGTTTCCCGAAGGACCTTTTCTACTGTCTCCAGGCGGCCTGGCGGCCCGACGATCCGATGGCGCACCTGCTGCCACATTGGAACTGGCCCGAGCGCGTGGGGCAGGTCACGCCGGTGTTCGTGTTCACGTCGGGCGACGAAGCGGAGTTATTCCTCAACGGGAAATCGCTGGGCCGTAAAAAGAAGGAGCCGTTTGCATCCCGTCTTCGCTGGGACGAGGTGACATACGAACCCGGTGAGTTGAAGGTCGTGGCGTACAAAGGCGGCCGCCCGTGGGCTGAAAACGTCGTGAGGACCACCGGGGATGCGAAGCGGCTGACCCTTGCACCCGACCGCAAGGTGCTCCGTGCCGATGGGCAGGACCTGTGTTTCATCACCGCGACGGTCACCGACGACGCCGGACTGACGGTGCCGCGTGCCGGCGACGAGATCGACTTCGAGGTCAGCGGGCCGGGCGAGATCGTGGCCACCGACAACGGGGATGCGACCAGCCACGTTTCCTTCCAATCCCCGAAGCGCCGCGCGTACAACGGGCTGGCGCTGGTCATCGTGCGCACCCGGCCCGGCATGGCGGGCGACATCGTGGTGACGGCAAAATCCGCGAGCCTGCAACCCGCGCAAACCGTCGTGACCAGCCGATGAAGCGGATCTGCGTCTTCCTGGTGCTCGGTCACCTGTTGTCTGCCGCCGTGGCCTCGGCCGACCCGTCCGCGCTCCGGGCAGCCTCCGCGTCTGCCGTGGAAACAGCGCCCATGCCGCTGTGGCCAGATGGACGGATGCCGGGCCGGGGCGCGACGTTGCCGGAGGAATCGAAACCGGGGCCGGGCGACAAGGACGAGAGCATCACCAACGTCAGTGTGCCGACCCTCACGCTGTACCCGGTCCCGGACGCCCGCACCCCCGCGCCCGCGATTTTGGTTTGCCCGGGCGGCGCTTACCGGAAGCTGGCCTACTGTAAAGAAGGCACGGAGGTCGCCCGGTGGCTGAACTCGCTAGGCATCAGTGCCATCGTCCTCAAGTACCGGGTGCCCGACAACCGCGAGGGGGCTTTTCAGGACCTCCAGCGCGCCATGCGTCTGGCGCGGGCCCACGCGGCGGAATGGAACGTCGATCCCCGGCGGCTCGGGGTGCTCGGGTGCTCGGCCGGCGGCCATCTCGCGGCACGGTTGAGCACGAACAACGCGGTCTCCGCGTACCCGGCCATCGACGCGGCGGATGCGCTGTCCTGCCGCCCCGATTTCGTGATGTTGGTGTACCCCGCCTACCTCGCCGACAAGGATGGGCACGTCGCCCCCGAATTGCCCATCACGGGGGCGCTTCCGCCGACGTTCATCACGCAGACCGAAGACGACGAGCGGTTCGTCGCCGGAACGAAGCTTTACCACGCCGCCCTGGACGAGGCGAAAGCGCCGAACAAATTTCTGCTCTACCAGACGGGCGGCCACGGGTACGGGCTGCGCAGCGGCAAGGAGGTCCGTGTCTGGCCGCAGGCAGCCAGGGCCTGGTTGCTGGAAATCGGGATTCCGCTGCGCGCTTCCCAGCCATGATCCCGAGGTGTCCCCAAGAAGGTGTTTGGAAACCCGCTGCGGGCGCGTCTCCTCATTGACCGGATTCTCGAACCCGCCCACAGTCTTTCCTTCCAAGCATTTTGCCGACCCCCCGTCCGAATCCCGCTTTATGTTCCTCCCCATGTCCCGCATCCCTTTGCTCGCCTGCCTGGTGGCTGCCGTGGCGTTCCTGCCGCCCTCCGCACCCGCTCAGAATGCCAACTTTGACGCCCGGGCCCGGCAGATCGTCTCCCAGATGACCCTCGACGAGAAGGTCTCGCAGATGCACGGCATCAGCAACAAGCAGCAGTTTCGCATCGTCCCGGGCGTGCCGCGCCTGAACATCCCGGACCTGCTGGTGACCAACGGTCCGGCGGGCTTCGGTCCGGCGGGACCCGGCCATTCCGGCCCGGCGACGGCGCTGCCCGCGCCCATCGCGCTGGCGGCGACCTGGGACGTGGAAGCCTCCCGGGATTACGGCACCATCGCCGGGCGCGAGTCGTTCGAGTACGGCAACACGCTGCTCGAATCGCCCGACATCAACATCGCGCGCGTGCCGCAGAACGGGCGCACGTTCGAGGCGTACGGCGAGGACCCGTTCCTGGTCGGCCGGCTCTCGGTGGCGCACATCCTGGCCGTGCAAAGAGAGGGCATCATCGCCAACGTCAAGCACTACGCCGCCAACAATCAGGAGGAAGGCCGCATGTCCATCGACGTGCAGGTCGACGAACGCACGCTGCGTGAAATTTACCTGCCGGCCTTCGAGGTCTCGATCAAGGAAGGCAAGAGCGCCTCGCTCATGGGCGCGTACAACAAGGTCAACGGGACGCATTGTTGCGAGAACGACCTGTTGCTCAACCAGATTCTCAAGAAGGAATGGGGCTTCGACGGTTTCGTGACCTCGGACTTCGGGGCGGTGCACAGCACGGTGCCCTCGGTGACGAACGGCCTGGACCTGGAGATGCCCACCGGCAAGTATCTCGGCGACGAACTCAAGAAGGCCATCGAGGGAGGCCAAGTGCCCGTGGCGGTCATCGACGAACACCTCGTGCGCCGTTTCCGCACGATGATGAAACTGGGCGTCTGGGACCATCTACCCGAACACAAACCTATCGCGCAAAAGGAAAACGGCGAGAAGGCACGCCTCATTGCCGAGGAAGGCATGGTGCTGCTGCGCAACGAAAAGGGCCTGCTGCCGCTCAAGCCGGAGACGCTCAAGACGGTGGCGCTCATCGGCCCCTACGCGGTCAAGCCGTCCACGGGCGGCGGCGGGAGTTCCAAGGTCAATCCGATCTACAAGGTCGATCCGCTCACGGGGCTCCAGCAACGTCTTGGCTCCGGGGTGACGGTGACTTTGAACGAAGGCAAAGACCCGGCCGCCGCCGCCGCGCTGGCCAGGACGGCCGATGTCGCCATCGTCATGGTGGGTGACAATCAGAGCGAGGGACAGGACCACAAAATCGAGTTTGCCGGCGAGCAGGATGCGCTGGTCGCGGCGGTGGCGGCGGCCAACCCGCGCACGGTCGTGGTGGTCAAGAGCGGCGGCCCGATGCTGATGCCCTGGGTGGACAGCGTGCCCGCGATTTTGGAAGCCTGGTACCCGGGCGAGGAGGATGGCAACGCCGTGGCCGCCGTGCTCTGCGGAGATTTCAATCCTTCGGGCAAGCTGCCGATCACGTTCCCCAAAGCGGTGGCCGACGAACCCACCAACACGCCCGAGCAATATCCCGGCAGCCAGGGCAAGGATGTACCGAAGGTGGAGAAATACTCGGAGGGCGTGCTGGTGGGCTATCGCTGGTACGATGCGAAGAAGATCGCGCCGCTTTTCCCCTTCGGTTACGGGTTGTCGTACACCGCTTTCGGGTTCAAAAACGTGCAGGTTTCGGCCAAGGAATTGTCGGCGGCCAACCCGGCGGTGACGGTGGACTTCGACGTGACCAACACTGGGGCCACAGCGGGAGCGGAGGTCGCGCAGGTTTACGTCGGGCTGCCTTCACTGCCCGGAGTGCCGCAACCGCCGCGCCAGCTCAAGGGCTTCACGCGCGTGAGCGCAGCCCCCGGCCAGACGGTGCATACCCAGGTCAAGCTCGACGCGCGGGCTTTCTCGTACTGGGATGTGTCGAGCCACGGCTGGAAGGTGGCCCCCGGCGAGTACCCGATCTCGGTCGGAGCGTCCTCGCGCGACCTGCGGCTCAACGCCAGCGTGACGGTGCGCTGAAGCGAGACGGCCCTTTAGCCGCAAAAAGCGCAGAAAGCGCAAAAGCGGCAGACCATCTTCCGATCCCTTTTTGTGCTTTTTTCGCTTTTTGCGGCTAAGATTTCCCTTTGACCACACCGTTTCCATGACCAAATCCGAAATCATTTCCCGCATCCTCGATCCCGGCATCGTCGCCGTGATCCGCGTGGACTCCGCCGCGACGCTGCTGCCCATCTGCGAGGCGTTGCTGGCCGGCGGGATCACGGGCCTGGAAATCACCATGACCTCGCCCGACGCCATCGCCACCATCGCCGAGGCGAGCAAGCGTTTCGGCACGCGCGCGTTGTTGGGCGTGGGCACCGTGCTCGACACCGAGACCTGCCGGGCGGCGATCCTGGCCGGGGCGCAGTTCGTCGTGACGCCGGTGTGCCGCCCGGCCATCGTGGAGATGTGCCTGCGCTACGGCAAGCCCGTGGCGTGCGGCGCGTACACGCCGACCGAGGCGCTCACCGCGCACGAGGCGGGCGCGGACTTCATCAAAATATTTCCCGCCGATGGGTTGGGGCCGAAGTATATCCAGAACCTCCTCGCCCCGCTGCCGATGTTGCGCATCATCCCGACGGGCGGCGTGACGGTGGAAACGGCGGGTGATTTCCTCAAGGCGGGCTGCGCCGCGCTCGCGGCCGGTTCCAGCCTCATCGCCAAGGAGTTTTTGCAAAACCAGGACTGGGCCGGGTTGACCGCCCGCGCCGCGGCGTTCGTCGCGGCCATCGCCGCCGCGCGCCCGCAGCGATGAAAGTCCGGCCCTTTGTTTGAAGCAGCCACACATGGATTCCGCCGACCAGATCGCCGCCCTGGCGACCGCCCCCCCGGCCAGGCGCACCGCGATCCGGTGGTGGTTTTGCCTGATCGCCTTCTCCGCGACGGCCATCCTCTATTCCGACCGGCAGTTTCTCTCGCTGCTCAAGTCCACGCTGGCCGACGAAATCCATTGGTCGGACACGCAGTTCGCCACGGTCAACACTTGCTTCCTGGGAGCGTACGCCTTTGGCCTGTTGTTCGTCGGGCGGCTGATCGACCGGTTCGGCATCAAAATCGGTTATGCGGTGACGATTGGACTCTGGAGCGTGGCGGCTTTTTCGCACACGCTGGCCTTGTCGGTGAACGGGTTCATCGCGGCGCGCATTTTCCTGGGCTTGAGCGAGTCGGGTAATTTTCCCGCCGCCATCAAAGCCATCGCGCAATGGTTCCCGCCTGCCGAGCGGGCGTTTGCCTCGACGATCTTCAATTCCGGGGCGAACGTCGGCGCGATCATGGCCCCCTTGCTGGTCGCGTCGCTGCTGAAACATGGCTACACCTGGCACGCGCCGTTCATCATCGCGGGGGTGGCGGGCCTGGCCTGGGTGGGAGTGTGGTGGCTTTTCTATTCCGCTCCGGAGGTGCACCGGAGGGTGTCCCCGGCCGAACTCTCCTGGATTCGCGGCGGCCCGCAGGCAGCGGCGGACGATGCGCCGGCCGCGCGCTGGTCCTCGCTGTTCGGTTACCGGCAGACGTGGTCGTTCGCGGTGGCCAAATTCCTGACCGACCCCGTGTGGTTTTTCCTGCTGTTCTGGCTGCCCGATTATTTCAAGAAAACGCGCCACCTCGACATCAAGTCGAGCTGGCCGCACCTGCTCACGATCTACAGCATCGTGACGGTGCTCAGTCTGGCGGGAGGTTACCTGCCCGGTTCCCTCGTGCGCCGGGGCTGGAGTGTGACGCGGGCGCGCAAAACCTGCATGTTCGGGTGCGCCCTGCTCGTGCCGCCCGTCCTGCTCGTCAACACGGCGGGCGACTGGACGGCGGTGCTGCTCATCGGTCTGGTGGGCGCGGCGCACCAGGCCTGGTCGGCGAACCTCTACACCACGGTTTCCGACATGTTCCCGCGCCCCAGCGTGGCCTCGGTCGTCGGCATCGGGAGCACGGTCGGCGCGCTGGGCAGCATGTTGTTCCAGTACCTGTGCGGCCACCTCCTGGATTTCTACGGGGCCGACCATGCCCAGACGGGCTACGCCGTGCTCTTCGGTTACGCGGCGTTCGCCTATCTGGTGGCGTTCGGGCTACAACACCTGCTCGCGCCGAAGTTCGAGCCCGTGGCGTGAGGCGACGCGGGGATCAGGCCGCGCTGATGCCCAGGCGGCGCTGGATGTCTTCGAGCGGGACACCCTTGGTCTCGATCACCATCGTCTTCACCCAGAGCAACTGGAAGCACATCATCACGCAAAAGAACAGGAACAGGTAGCCCGGGGCGAACGCCGCCACCATCGCCGGGAAAAACGAGGTCAGCAGTGCGGCGAACACCCAGTGGGTGCCGCAACCCAGCGCCGTGCCCGCGGCCCGGTAGCGGTCGGGGAAGATCTCCGAGATGAACACCCAGATCACCGTGCCCTGCCCGATGGCGTGCGAGGCGATGAAGGCGAAGATGCACGCGGGCACGATGGAGAAGTGCTGGGTGAAAAACGCCCACGAGCACAGACCGAGCGAGGTGATGTAACCCACCGACCCGATGTAAAGCAGGGTGCGCCGTCCCAGCCGGTCGATCAGCCCCAGACCCACGAAGGTGAAGATCAGGTTGGTCACGCCGATGCCCACCGATTGCAGCAGCGCCGCCTTGGCTCCCAGGCCCGTCATCTCGAAGATGCGCGGGGCGAAGTAGAGGACGGCGTTGATGCCCGACAACTGGTTGAAGAACGCGACCAGGAACGCCAGCAGGATCGGCAGCCGCAACCGTCCCGAGAAGAATCCGCCCGCCGACGCCGTGCCGTCCGCCTGCCGGGACTCGGCCGCCGCGCCCGCGAGGATGTGGTCCGCTTCCAGCGAGAGCTGCTCGCGGGAAACCCCGGGACTCAGCGAGCCGAGCACCCGCAAGCCGCCTTCGCGGTCGCCCTTGCGCGTGAGCAGCCAGCGCGGGCTCTCCGGCAGCGCCAGGCACATGAGCGTGTAGATCACCGAGGGAATGGCCGCGATGCCGAGCATCCAGCGCCAGGCGTTCTCACCGATGCCGGCGAGCGCGTAGTTGGAACCGAAGGCGACGATGATGCCGAAGACGATGTTGAACTGGAACATCGCCGTCAACCGCCCGCGGTGCGCCGCCGGGGCGATTTCCGAGATGTAGAGAGGGGCCGCCACCGTGGACACGCCGATACCCACGCCGCCGATGAAGCGCGCGATGATGAAGCTCCAGACATCCCACGCGAAGCCGCAGCCGACGGCCGAGATCACGTAGAGCACGCCGATGGCCAGCAGGGTGTTCTTGCGGCCGAATTTATCCGTGGGCCAGCCGCCGCCGAGCGAACCGAGCACCGTGCCGTAAAGCGCGGCCCCGAGGGCGATGCCATGCATCGCGGGGCTCAGGTTCCAGAGCGATTGGATGGTTTTTTCCGCCCCGGAAATGACCACCGTGTCAAAACCGAAGAGAAAACCGGCGAGCGAGGAAGTCACCGCGAAGAAGAACAGCCGCATGGTCATGGGCGTGTCGGCGGCCGGGAGGGAATCGGGCGATGAAGGGGAGGAAGCGGTGGGTGTGAGCATGGGGTGGGGCGAAATAGTAACAGGAGAAGCCCGGAAGGGAAGCCCCGCGTGATAATTAGCGATGATGCCCGGGAATGGGTGCCCGGACCGCGCCAGCGGCGCGACGACCGCCTCCGCTGCCGGACAACCGCTTGCCAACGTGACGTTTGTCATGTTTCCAGGCTTGACCGTGCGCACTCACGAAGATGAAACTCCCTCATGCCTATCCGTAAAACCATTTTCACCATCCTTCTGATCTCGCTCGCCGGTGCCTCGTGGACCATCCCGGCGGACGCGCAGACTGCCTCGCCCCCCGCCAAGCCCGCCTCGACCCCGAGCGAGGCCGAGATGATGGCCAAGATGCTGGAACTCGCCAACCCCGGCGAACATCACCGCGAACTCGCGGCGCTCGTGGGCAACTGGAACTACAACGTGAAATTTTCGATGAACCCGGGCGAACCGCTCGGGGACGCGGGCCACGGCACGGCCGTGTGCACGGCCGTCATGGGCGGGCGGTATTTCATCATGAACACGACCGGCAAGATGCTCATGCCGGGAGCGGACGGGAAGATGAATGACACGGAGTTCAAGGGGATGGCCATCGACGGCTACGACAACGTCAAACAGAAATATATCTCCACCTGGATCGACAGCATGGGGACGAGTATCCTGGTTTCGGAGGGCAGCTACGACGCCGGCACGGCGCTGATCGCCGAGGAAGCGCTCGCGGGCGCCGAATCGGC
>CAZZYS010000058.1:5947-18003 GCA_964658285.1 uncultured Verrucomicrobiota bacterium | reverse complement strand
CATCGCCAACGTCGTGTTCCCGACCGGCATCGACCGGCGCGACGATCTCGGCACCCCGGACCGCTTCGACGTGTACTACGGCATGGCCGACAGCCGGATCGGCGTGGCGCGTCTCGACCTGCCCGAACACCTGCCCGCCAGTGCGCCGACCGACAGCGGCGAATCAGCCGCTAGGGGGCAAGCGTGAACGAGAAAGCAGATTCCACGAATCGAGGTGTCGTCGTCGCGGTGCGCGGCAGCGTCGTCGACGTGCGTTTCGATCACCATCTGCCGCCGATTTCCTCGGTGCTGCACGCGGGGAGAGAAGGGGAGATCGTCATCGAAGTGCTCGCGCAACGTGATGCGCATCACGTGCGTGGGATCGCCTTGACACCCACTCAGGGGCTCGCTCGCGGCATGGTGGTGGAAGACACGGGCGGACCGCTGAAAGCGCCGGTCGGCAAGGGAATCCTATCGCGGATGTTCGACGTGTTCGGCAACGTCATCGACGGAGAACCGCCGCCGTCCGATGTCCAGTGGCGTTCCGTGCATCGCGCGCCGCCGCCGTTGTCCGAACGTTCCACGAAATCAGAGATTTTCGAGACGGGCATTAAGGTCATCGACGTGCTCCTGCCGCTGGAGCGCGGCGGCAAGGCCGGACTCTTCGGCGGCGCTGGCGTGGGCAAGACGGTGCTGCTCACCGAGATGATCCACAACATGGTCGGCCATCAGCAGGGAGTCAGCATGTTTTGCGGCATCGGCGAGCGTTCGCGCGAAGGCGAGGAGCTTTACCACGACATGAAAGCGGCCGGGGTGCTACCGCACATGGTCATGATCTACGGCCAGATGAACGAACCCCCCGGAGCGCGGTTCCGCGTGGGCCTGGCGGCGCTGACGATGGCGGAGTATTTCCGCGACGACGAGCACCGCGACGTGCTGCTGCTCATCGACAACATTTTCCGCTTCATCCAGGCAGGGATGGAGGTGTCCGGCTTGATGGGCCAGATGCCGTCGCGGCTCGGCTATCAACCGACCATGGGCACAGAACTGGCAGGGCTGGAAGAGCGCATCGCCAACACCAAGATGGGTGCCATCACGTCGATCCAGGCGGTCTACGTGCCGGCGGACGATCTGACCGACCCGGCGGCGGTCCACACGTTTTCGCATCTTTCCGCTTCCATCGCGCTTTCCCGCAAACGGGCAGGCGAAGGACTCTTTCCGGCGGTCGATCTGTTGCAGTCGAATTCCAAGATGGCCACGCCGACGATCATCGGCGAGCGGCACTACCGCCTGGGGCAGGAAATCCGCAAAACGCTCGCGCAGTACGAGGACCTCAAGGACATCATCGCCATGCTCGGCATGGAGCAACTCTCGCCGGATGACCGCAACGTGGTCGGCCGCGCCCGGCGATTGGAGCGTTTCCTCACGCAGCCCTTTTTCGCCACCGAGCAGTTCAGCGGCATCCCTGGAAAGGATGTCAGCCTCAAGGACGCGCTGGATGGCTGTGAGCGCATCCTCAACGACGAATTCAAGGATTACCCGGAGAGCGCACTCTACATGATCGGGACGGTCGACGAGGCCGTCGAGAAGCGGAAAGCCGACCAGGGTTCTCCGAAGAAATCACCCCAACCCAAACCAGAACCCAAGGCCAAAGCGGGACCCAGCCCCCAACCGGAGGAGCATCATGCCGAAGCCGCTCATGCATCTTAAGATTTTGCTGCCGACCCACGTTTTTGCCGACAAACCCGACGTGTCGCGGATCGTCGCGGAGACGCCGCACGGTTCGTTTGGACTGCTGCAGCATCGGCTCGATTGCGTTGCCGCGCTCGCTCCCGGTATCCTGATTTACGAAACACCCGGCGACGGCGAAGTGTTCCTGGCCGTGGATGAAGGGGTGCTCGTCAAGACCGGGCCGGACGTGCTCGTTTCCGTGCGCCGGGCGGTGGGCGGAACGGACCTCGGCGCGTTGCACAGGGCCGTCGAGCAGGAGTTTCTTACCCTCGACGAGCAAGAACAAAGCGTGCGCTCGGTCATGGACAAGATGGAAGTCGGCTTTCTCAGCCGGTTGGCGGCTTTTCGACATGAATGACAAGATTCCCGGCAACCCACTGCCGCCCAAAACTACCTTCGTGGACCTGGTCGGTGCGCAGGCGGCGCGCAAGATCAAGGCGCGGCGCAACGGCGTGCAGGGCGTCTGGTTCGGCCTGGGCATGACGGGGTTGGTCGGCTGGTCGGTGGTCGTCCCGACGTTGCTCGGCGCGGCGTTGGGCGTGTGGTTGGACAAGCATCATCCTGGTCCGCATTCCTGGACTTTGGCGCTCCTGGTGGTCGGGCTCGCGGTCGGTTGTTTGAATGCCTGGCATTGGGTCGCCAAGGAAGACAAGGCCATCCGGCAAGAAGGGGAAGATCACCATGAATGAACCACTCTATTTAGCATTTGCGGGACTCGGCGGAGGAATGCTCGGGATCATTTTCTTCGGCGGACTCTGGTGGACGATTCGCAGAGGCGTTTTGTCCTCCCAACCGGCGCTCTGGTTCCTGGGCAGCCTGCTCGTTCGGATGAGCATTGTCTTAGTGGGATTCTACCTGCTCGGCCAGGGACGATGGGAGCGGCTGGTGGCGTGCTTGGTCGGATTTATCCTGGCACGCTTCACGGTGACATCTCTTACCCGATCACCTTCAACACACCACTTCTCGCACGGAATGGAGGGCACCCATGCGCCTTAGCCCGGATGAGATGATCTTCTGGCAGCACGGGTTCTTCAAACTCAACGGCACCATCGTCTTCACGTGGGGTCTGATGCTCGTGCTGGCGGTCGGAGCAAAACTGATCACGCGCAATCTGTCCACGGAACTCATGCGCACCCGCTGGCAAAACTTCCTGGAGATCATCGTCACTGCCATGGTCAAACAAATCGACGATGTCGGCCTGAAAAATCCGAAACTCTATCTGAGCTTTCTAGGCACGCTCTTCCTGTTCGTTGCAATGGCCTGCCTGTGCACCATCATTCCCGGTTACGAGCCTCCGACCGGCTCGCTCTCGACCACGGTCGCACTCGCGTCGTGCGTGTTCGTGGCGGTGCCGCTTTTCGGGATCATGGATCAGGGCATCGGCGGCTACCTCAAGTCGTACATCCAGCCAACCGTCATCATGCTGCCCTTTAACATCATCAGCGAGCTTTCGCGCACCCTCGCCCTCTCCGTCCGTCTCTTCGGCAACATGATGAGCGGGACGATGATTATCGCGATCCTGCTGACGATCACGCCCTTCATCTTTCCCATCGTCATGACGGCGCTCGGCCTGCTCACGGGCATGGTGCAAGCCTACATCTTCAGCATCCTGGCCGCCGTGTATATCGCTGCCGCGACCCGCACCCGCGCACCAAATCCCGACCCCGCATCCAACCCTTAAAACGATCCGCACAATATTCTATGGACCCCATGACTCTCATCGCAGTCGCCTCAATCATCACCGCCGGTCTCACCATCGCCGTGGGCTGCATCGCGCCGGCCCTCGGCGAAGGAAAATCGGTCGCCACTGCCCTCACCGCGCTGGCGCAACAGCCGGACGCCTCCGCCACCATCACGCGGACCCTGTTCGTCGGCCTGGCGATGATCGAATCCATGGCCATCTACTGCTTCGTGGTTTCGATGATTCTCATCTTCGCCAACCCGTTCTGGAACCATGCGCTTGCTCACGCGGGGGCGAAATAATCCGATGTTAATCGATTGGTTCACCGTCGGCGCACAGGCGCTCAACTTCCTCATCCTGGTGTGGCTGATGAAGCATTTTCTTTACAAGCCCATCCTCAATGCCATCGACGCGCGCGAAAAGAAGATCGCCGCGGAACTCGCCGACGCCGATGCGAAGAAAGCCGACGCCGAGAAGGAACGCGATGAGTTCCAGCACAAGAACGAGGAATTCGACCGGCAGCGCGCCTCCCTCTTGAGCAAGGCCACGGACGAAGCGAACGCCGAGCGCCAACGGCTCCTCGATGCAGCGGGCAAAGCCGCTGATGCGTTGACCACGACCAGACAGGAGGCGCGCAGAAACGACGCCCGCCAATTCGATCAATCCATCAGTCGGCGGGCGCAGGATGAAGTTTATGCCATCGCGCGAAAGACCCTGACGGATCTCTCCACGGCGAGCCTGGAAGGGCAAATGGCCGACGTTTTTTCGCGTCAGATCCGCGCGATGAACGGCCAAGGCAAGATTGGCCTCGGCGAGGCGCTGAAAACCGCTTCCGATCCCGCGCTGGTGCGCAGTGCGTTCGACTTGCCTGCGGAACAGCGCGCGACGATCCAAAACGCGCTGAATGTCGCCTTTTCAGCCGACATTCACCTTCGTTACGAAACCGCGCCGGATCTGGTCAGCGGCATTGAACTCACCACGAATGGTCAAAAGGTGGCGTGGAGCATCTCCGATTATCTCGCATTGCTCGAAAACGGCGTCGGCGAGCTTCTCAATTCGAGGGACAAATCCGCCGACAAAACCTCATGATCGCCGAACCCGAGAGCCTCCAGGCCGTGTTCGACGGGACGTTCGCCGCCATGCGCCACGCGCGGGAAGCGTTCACGCCGCAACTGACGCCGCGCGAGGTCGGCACGGTCACCAGCGTCGACACCGGCATCGCCATGGTCTCGGGTTTGCCCAACGTCGGCTTCGAGGAGTTGGTCGAATTTCCCGGCGGCATCTTCGGCATCGTGTTCAACGTGGACGAGGCCGAACTCGGCGTCGTGCTGCTCGGCGACGACTCGGGCCTGCACGCTGGCGACGAGGTCCGGCGCACGGGCCGCGTCATGGACGTGGCCGTAGGCGACGGGTTGCTTGGACGCATCATCGACCCACTGGGCCGTCCGCTCGACGATCAGGGCCCGGTCGCCTCCACCGCGCGTCTTCCCACCGAACGCCCCGCCCCTCCGATCATGGCCCGCGCCGCGGTCACCGTGCCGCTCCAGACGGGCCTGAAGGTCGTTGACGCGCTCATCCCCGTCGGACGCGGCCAGCGCGAGTTGATCCTGGGCGACCGCCAGACCGGCAAAACGGCCATCGCCATCGACACGATCCTCAACCAGCGCGGCAAGAACGTGCTCTGCGTGTACTGCGCCATCGGCCAGCGCGCGAGCGCCGTGGCCAAGGCCGCCGCCATCTTCCGGGAACACGGCGCGCTGGAATACACCGTCGTCGTCGTGGCGGAAGGCAACGAAGCGCCGGGTCTTTCCTACGTGGCTCCCTACGCCGCGACGAGCATCGCCGAGCATTTCATGGAGGCGGGCCGCGATGTGCTCATCGTCTACGACGACCTCACGCAGCACGCGCAGGCCTACCGCGAAATTTCCCTCCTGCTCCGCCGCCCGCCGGGCCGCGAAGCGTATCCCGGCGACATCTTCTACATCCATTCGCGCCTGCTGGAACGCGCCACCCGCCTGAGCGCGAAACTCGGCGGCGGCTCGCTAACGGCCTTGCCCATCATCGAAACGGAAGCGCAGGACATCTCCGCCTACATCCCGACCAACCTCATCTCCATCACGGACGGCCAGATTTACCTTTCGCCCTCCCTGTTCGAGTTGGGCGTGCTGCCCGCCGTCGACGTGGGCAAATCCGTCTCGCGCGTCGGCGGCAAGGCGCAACGGGCCGCCTACCGCGCCGTGGCGGGCGACCTCAAGCTCGCCTACGCGCAGTTCCTAGAACTCGAAACCTTCTCGCGCTTCGGCGCGCGTCTGGACGACGCCACCCGCCAGAGCATCGAGCACGGGCTGCGCATCCGTGCCTGCCTCAAGCAGTCGGAATCCAAACCGCAGTCCGTCGCCGAGCAGATCACGGTGCTGGTGGCCCTGACCGCCAAGCTCTTCGATCAGGTGCCGCTTGGCCGGATGACGGAGGCCGAGCGCGCCGTGCGTGACGCCGTAGCGCACCTCCCCGCCGGGGTCGCCGCGCGCTTCGAGACCGCCGCCAAATTGAGCGACGAGGACCGCCAGGCGATCATCACGCTGGCCCGCCAAACGCTCGCTCCCTTCCAACCGAAACCGGACCCGAAGCCATGAGCGACACCACGGCGAGTCTGAATCGCAAGCTCAACAGTGCCGGCGAGCTGAAATCCGTCGTCCGCACGATGAAAGCCCTGGCCGCTTCGAGCATCGGACAATACGAGCAATCCGTCCGCGCGCTGGGCGACTACTACCACGCCATCGAGCTGGGCTTGAGCGCGTGCTTTCGCGCCGGCGAGTGGGCGGTGCCGCCGTCCGCACCCGTCGGCCAGCCCGAAGCCAGTCCGGTCGGCGCGATCGTGTTCGGTTCCGACCAGGGGCTCGTGGGTCAGTTCAACGAGGTCGTGGCCGACTTTGCGATCAAGACGCTCGCCGCGCTGCCCGGCAAACCGGAGGTGTGGGCCGTCGGTGAACGCGTGCAGGCGCGGCTGATTGACGCGGGCCTCCCGGTGGTCGGGCTCTTTGAGGTGCCAAATTCCGTCGGGGCCATCACGCCGCTGGTCGGGCGGATTCAAATCGCAAGCGAAGCCAAGCGCGCCGCGGGAGATTATGCGCGCGTTTACGTCTTCCACAACCGCCCGAAATCCGGCGCGCTCTACGAGCCGGTCAGCCAGCGGTTGTTGCCGCTGGACCGGGAGTGGCAGCAAGGATTGGCCAAAGTTCGCTGGCCGACGAAGCTCCTGCCCGAGGTGATGGGCGGTGGCACGGAAACATTGCGAGCCCTCCTGCGCGAATACCTTTTCATCTCGCTTTTCCAGGCCTGCGCCGAGTCCCTCGCCAGCGAGAACGCGAGCCGCCTGGCGGCGATGCAGCGCGCCGACAAAAACATCGACGGACTCCTGGAAACCCTCCACGGCACCTTCCACCGGCTGCGTCAGTCCAAGATCGACGAGGAACTCTTCGACGTGGTCTCCGGCTTCGAGGCGCTCGCCAAACCGCGCAAGCCGCCCGGCCGGAGATGAATCATCCGGGGGTTTCTCTCGCGTCCGGCATTCCCCACCGCAACAAAAACTTCCTCGATGCCAGCCGTTGCCACGCCTCCCGACCTCGCTTCCATGCCGGTGCCCGCCACCCTCGCGGAGCTCCATGTGAACCCCGCGACCGGCCTCACGGCCGCCGAGGTGGACGCGAGCCGGAAAATCCACGGCTACAACGAAGTGGCCGAGCAGAAGGAACACCCCGCTCTTCAGTTCCTGCGCAAGTTCTGGGGACTCTCGGCGTGGATGCTCGAATTGATCATGGTCCTGTCCGCCGTGCTGCGGAATTACGCGGACCTGTGCATGGTGAGCGCGCTGCTGGTGGTCAACGCCGTCCTGGGCTTTTTGCAGGAACGCCGCGCCGCTGGAGTCGTCGCGGCACTGCAACGACGGTTGCAGGTCAACACGCGCGTTCGGCGTGACTCAAAATGGCAGGTCATCCCCGCCCGGGAGTTGGTGCCCGGCGATCTCGTGCGCGTGCGACCCGGCGACATCATCCCGGCAGACGTCAAGGTTCTGAACGGCGCGTTGACGGTGGATCAATCGGCGCTCACCGGTGAATCGAAGGATGCGGACAAAGGACCCGGTGAAGTGCTCACGTCCGGGTCCGTGGTCCGCCGCGGGGAAGGCGACGGGGTCGTCCTGTTGACCGGCGCAAAGACCTACTTCGGGCGCACCACGGAACTCGTAGAGGAGGCGCATCCGAAACTTCACATCGAGGCGGTGGTGGCGAAGGTCGTGCGCTGGCTCTTTGTCGTGGTGGGTGCGCTGCTTGGCGTGGTGATCGTGCTGTCGCTGATCCGCAGTTCCTCTCTCGTCGAGATGCTCCCGCTCATGCTCGTGCTGTTGATGAGCGCGGTGCCGGTCGCGCTCCCCGTCATGTTCACGGTCAGCATGGCGCTCGGGTCCCGCGAACTGGCGCAACGCGGCGTGCTAGTCACACGCCTCAGCGCGGCGGAAGATGCCGCGACGATGGACGTGCTCTGCGTGGACAAGACCGGCACGATCACGATGAACCAACTGGCCGTCACCGGCGTGATTCCCCTGGAGCGCGCCACCGAAGCCGACGTTCTCTTTGCCGGCGCGCTCGCCTCGCAGGAAGCCGACCAGGACCCCATCGATCTCGCGTTCCTGGCGGCGGCAAAGGACCGCGACATCTTTACCGGTCTTCCCAAAGTCACGCCGGTTTCCTTCGCGCCGTTCGACGCGAAAAACCGGCGGACGGAAGCCGTGGTCACGCAAAACGGTCAGCGGTTCCGCGTCATGAAGGGTGCCGTGCGCACCGTGGCTGAGGCCTGCGGTCTCCCGCCCGCGGCCATCACCGCCCTGGAGGCCCGGGTCAGTGCGTCGGCCGCGCGGGGTGATCGGACGTTGGCGGTGGCACGCGGCCCCGAGACGGGACCACCCGCGATGGTCGGATTAGTCTCGTTGGATGATCCGCCCCGGCCGGACGCCCGGCAGCTCATCGCGACTCTCCACGGTCTCGGAGTGTCGGTGAAGATGCTCACCGGCGATGCGCTGGCGGTCGCCCAGGCAATTGGGCAAGGGGTCGGGTTGCCCAACATCCGCCGCGTCGCGGACCTGAAGGCGGCGGGCACCACGGCGGATCTCCTGGCGGGAGCCGACGGGTTCGCGGAGGTTTATCCCGAGGACAAATACCTCGTGGTCCAACACCTGCAAGCGGCCGGGCACGTGACGGGCATGACGGGCGATGGCGTCAACGACGCGCCCGCGCTGCGGCAGGCGGAGGTGGGCATCGCGGTGAGCACGGCCACTGACGTGGCCAAGGGCGCCGCCAGCGTCGTCCTGACCGAACCGGGCCTGACGAACATCGTGGCGCTGGTCGAGCAAGGGCGCACGATCTACCAGCGCATCCTGACCTGGATCATCAACAAGATCAGCCGCACGATCCTCAAAGCGTCTTTCGTGTCCATCGCGTTCGTGGTGACCGGCCAGTTCGTCGTCTCCGCGTTTGCGATGCTGCTGCTGACCTTCATGACGGATTTCGCCAAAATTTCCCTGGCCACGGATCACGTCCGGCCCTCGAAAAAGCCCGAAACCTGGGAAATCGGCGGCTTCGTGCTCGTGTCGGTGGTGTTGGGCGTGGCGATGGTCGCCGAGGCGCTGTTGCTGCTGTGGATCGGCTGGACGCGCTTTGGTCTGGCGACGAACAAAGACGCCCTCTACACCTTCAGCTTCCTGACCCTGCTTTACCTGGCCGTCTTTTCGGTGGTGTCCGCGCGGGAACGCCGCTGGTTCTGGTCCACGCTGCCCTGCAAGACCCTGCTGGCGGCGCTGGCGGCGGATGCGCTCATCGGCACGGTCCTGACGTTCGTGGGGCTGCCGGACCTCAGGCCGCTGCCGTGGTGGCAAACCCTCGGGATTTTCGCTTACGCGATGGTCGCGTGTCTGGTCGTCAACGACGCCGTCAAGGTCGCCATGATCCGCTGGCGGGTGCCGTCCGCCGTGGCCTGAGCTTGTTACCACCGTGTCGGATATTAGATCAAAAATTATGCACTCGCAGATTTCTCAAGCCTCCTTTCTGTCGGCGTTCGCCGATTACGTTCACCAGCAACGACGCGCCATCGATAGCCAGTGGATGCAACTGGTGAGGGAAAGTCCCGACGTGCCGGACGCCTTGCACATTTCCCACGAGGCGCTGCAGGACCACGTCCCGGAACTCATCGACGATCTCGTGGCTCGTTTGCGCCTGGAAAAGGAGGGACCCATGGAAGCTGTTTCGGATCACTCCCGCAGCCACGGCCGAGCACAATGGAAAGCGGGCTACAACCTTTCCGAACTCATCTGGGAGATTTACATCATCAAGCGTGTCTTGAAACGGACCGTCCTCGTGAAGTTCGCTCAAGAACACCCGGAATACTCCAGGGAGGAATGCGCGCAGGGGGAGGTGCTCATCAGCGATTTCTTCCATCGCCTCACCTGTGATTCCGTCGGCCAGTTCACGAAGGAGCAACAGCGGGTGGTCGAAGAAAAAAACCAGGCGCTCGAACAAACCAACGAAGCCCGGGAGCGGCTCACGCGCACGGTCTCGCACGAACTGCGCAATGTCCTCAACGCGCTGACCCTGGCGACCACGATGCTCGGAGAGGACGCGACGCCCGAGGAACGGCGCGAAATGAGCGCCATTTGCGCGCGGATGCTCGCCGACATGAGCACGATTCTCAACGATCTGCTCGACTTCTCCGCGCTCGTCGCAGGCCGGGCGCAGTTGGCCCTCGAACGCCTCTCGCTGTGCGGGCTGTTCGAGGAGATCATGTCGCAATGGCGTCCGGTCGCCAGGGAACAGGGGATGACCTTCGCGTGCCGGTGTGACCACACGTTGGGCGAGATCGTCAGCGACAAGCTCAAACTCAAACGCATCGCCGGCAACCTGCTCTCGAACGCGATCAAATACCGCAAACCGGCGCAAGGCGGCGACATCGACATGTCCTTCGCACTCGATGGAACGACGGGCTGGAAGATGGTCGTGGCCGACACTGGCATCGGCATCGCCCGCGAGGACATGGAAACCCTCTTCGGCGAGTTCAACCGCATCCGGCCCAACAGCAAGGTCACCGGCACGGGTTTGGGCTTGGCAATCTGCAAGGAATATGCCGAACTGCTCGGGGGCCGGATCGACGTGTTTTCGGAGGCGGAGCAGGGCACCCGCTTCGAGGTGACGCTGCCGATGACCGAAGCCATTGCGCCGTCTGGCGAAAGCGTTGGTGCGCCTGCCGTGCGGATGGAACTCACCCATGCCGACTAGGGCCGGCCCCAAACGTCCGGCGAGGCGCATTCGCCTTGTTTTACCGGAGGCATTCGCCTACTCCCTGTCAGGCAGGCAGAAAGCCCGCTCAAATGACTTTGGCAACTCAGGTAGACCGCAGACAGGAAATGAGGCCGCGAACGGCGGCGTTGGCCGCCGGGCTGTGCTACCTCCTGACGCCAACTCCCTTCGCGGAGTTCTACGTCTATCCGCATCTCGTCATCCCTGGAAAGATCGAACAAACCGCGCAGAACATCCTGGCGCACCAGAGCCTCTTCGCGGCGGGCATCCTCGCTTATCTTCTCAGCTTCGTATTCGACGTGATCATCGCCTGGGCGCTCTACTATCTGCTCAAGCCGGTCAGCGCATCGCTCTCGCTCTTGGCCGCGTGGTTTCAGCTCGTATACACGGCGGTCGGCCTTTCCGCCTCGCTCAACCTCGTGCCCGTGCTGCGGTTATTGCACACGCCGGAGGACGCCGCGCTCTTCGGAGCCGGTCCCTTGCACGCACAGATCCGGCTGCTGTTGATGTCCTTTCGTTCCAACTGGGGCTTGAGCCTCGTCTTCTTCGGCATCCATCTGATGCTGGTGGGCTACCTGATCTACCGGTCCGGTTACATTCCTAAGCTGGTCGGTATCCTGTTGGCCATCGCCGGGGTTGGCTACGTGGTGCAGAACGTGAACGCCTACCTGTTTCCCGAGCCGGACCTCGGCTATGTAGGCATCGCGTTGGTCGGAGAGTTGGTGTTCATGTTGTGGTTGTTGATCCGAGGTTGGAAGATCAAGGAATCAGCGGCGTCCCCGTCGGGATAGCATCTAGGCACCGCCATGAATCCATTCGCCTCGACATCTGTATTCCCGATGGCTCGGGCCGGCGGCATGTTCATCTTCGTGGTTGGCCTCGGCGTGGCTGGTGGTGCCTTGCATCCTCAGCGACGTCGCTTTCTGCTCGCTCTCGGCGCGGCGATTGCCACAATTGCTCTCATTCTCTTCGGTGGCCGACTGTCGGCTCCTTTCGGAACACCCAGCCGTCTCCAGTTCTGGTCTCTGGGTGGCTCTATCGCGCTCGAAGGCTTCCTGATTCGCATTGCCGTGATCAGATCCCGGGCAGCCGGCGAGCGAACCCTGCTGCTTGCCATTTTATTTGCGGTCGGCTTGCATTTCCTTCCGATGGCCCTTGCTTTCGGCCCCGCCTGCGTGTTCCTCGGAGTCGCGCTATGCGCTTGCTCCGGAGGCGGGCTGTGGCTTCGACCCGGGGTTGCGCTGAATAGTCTCTGGGCCGTCGATGGATTGGTAAAAATGGGGTTCGGCGCTCTCATGTTTGTCGCTCCCGGAAGTGGCGCGTAA
>CAZZYS010000058.1:0-5847 GCA_964658285.1 uncultured Verrucomicrobiota bacterium | reverse complement strand
GCCTTGGATCAGCTTGTTTCCGGCCCAGCCTTGGCTTTTCCAAACCGGACTTAACCCATTCCGTCACGAAACAGGTTATTTCCAGGTCGTCCTTGGTTAGTACCGGCTTCGCTTTATCCCGTTCCACGCCGGGTTCGGTTGTTTCCAGGACGGTCTTGATCTTTTCGAGCCACAATTAGTTCATTCCGAGCCGGAACAGGTTATTTCCAGAGGGGTTTTCCCGGATTCGTTTACGGCAGCAGACACCTGCTCGCCTCGGCAGGTTCCTGCGGTCTCACCCGCCACCTCTTCTGTCCGCCGCTTGATTACGTGTGGTGGCGAACAAGGCAACGGCGGCCGCCCGGTCCAATCCTGGCGTTACGGTGAGTTAGGGTCCAGGCGGGTGTTCGGGTTTCACCCCATAGCCCAGCGGCGCGCGCCGGGCGATAGGGAGGATGTCGGACGGCTGGCGGCGAGCATCCTGCCGGAGTACCGACGGACACCCTATGAATACTCCCTACGTCGATCCGCTGATCCCGCTGCACGAAACCCGCGACGAAACTTTGACGCGCCTTTCCGCGAACATCGGGACGTTGACGGGATTGATGGACGAGGCGGAGCGAAGCGGACACATCTATCTCGCGGGGATATTTGGCCGCGCACGCGGAGCCAAGGTCGCCGAGGCGAAGGCCATGATTGCGACAGTCACCGCAGACGACAAAGCGGCCCCTGCGCCCGTGGACAGCCCGCTTCCGGCCTGGGAAATCCCGGCCTGGAACGACGCGCAACCCGCGCTTCACGATGCCGGGGAGCTGCTGCGGGTGAGTGCCGGGGAACTTGTCATCGAACGCCGGTTCCTGCTCGTCGGGACCGCCGTGTCGGATGGCAGCGCCACGGCTTTTTCGGCTCTCGGCCAGACGCGGCACCACCAGCATCGACGCGCCGACAGCCAGCGCCGTTTCTTGCCCTTGTTGACAGACCCTCGCTTTCTCCAACTCGCCCTTGCCTGATTCCAACCGCGCGGACCCCAAATCCGAGGAGATTGACGCCAGGAGAGGGAAGCCAATGCCACCGGATCAGCAACCACTGGATGATCCTCCTCGCGGCGTGGACGAGCGGGGGCGGGTGCTGACGGTCAACGTCGGCTCGTCGAGCATCCGGTTTGCATTTTTCACCGGCGGCAATCCGCCCGAGCGCACCTTGTCGGGCCAGGTCGAGCGGGTGGGGTTGCCGGGCACGAGCCTGCACTCGAAGACCGCGGCGGGAGCTTCCAGGACCGAGCCGTTTCCCGCCAGTGGGCCCCAAGAGGCGACGCAGGCTTTGCTCGATTGGTTCGCAAAACAAGGGGTGCTGGACGTGGTTTCTGTCGTCGCGCATCGCGTGGTGCATGGCGGCCCGAAATACCATGAACCGCAGCGGGTGACCCCGGAGTTGCTCGCGGAACTCCAGCGCGTCACGTCCATGGACCCGGACCATCTCCCGGCGGAAATCGCGATGATCCAGGCGGTGCAGGCGCGCTTACCGGACTTGCCGCAGGTGGTTTGTTTCGACACGGCGTTTCACGCGGGGATGCCGCGCGTGGCCAAGTTGCTGCCGATCCCGCGCCGCTACGAAGCGCTGGGTGTGCAGCGTTACGGGTTTCATGGGCTTTCCTACACGTTTCTGTTGGGGGAGTTGGGTCGGCTGGACGGCGAGACGGCCGCGAAGGGTCGGGTGATCCTCGCCCACTTGGGCAACGGCGCGAGCATGGCGGCGGTCAAGGACGGTAAGGGCATCGACACGAGCATGGCGTTTACGCCCACGGCGGGGCTGCCCATGAGCACCCGCAGCGGCGACCTGGACCCGGGCATCTTTCCTTATCTGGCGCGGACCGAAGGAATGACGGCGAAACAGTTCGACGACATGACCAATCATCACTCGGGCTTGCTGGGCATTTCGGAGACCAGTTCCGACATGCGCGACCTGCTCGCGGCAGAAGCGAAAGACCCGCGCGCGGCGGAAGCGGTCGCGCTGTTTTGTTATCAGGCTCGCAAATGGATCGGAGCCTACGCGGCAGCGCTCGGCGGCCTGGACACGCTCGTTTTCGCCGGCGGCATCGGGGAGCAGGCGCCGCTGGTGCGCGCCCGGATTTGCGAGGGTCTCGACTTTCTGGGGTTGCGCCTGGATGACGCGTTGAACACGAACAACTCGCCCCGGATTTCGCGCGCCGATAGCCGGGTCAACGTGCGCGTCATCCCGACGGACGAGGAAATCGTCTTGGCGAAGGCGGCGCTGGCCTTTGTTCCTGTGCAATCACCGCAAAAACCATGAGCGACCGAAAACCGCCCTCGCCACCCAAACCGCCGACCGCCTCGGACGCCCCCGCGTTCTGGAGCCAATCGGCGGAAGACGCGTTCCGGCGGCTGGAAACCGGCGTCTACGGCCTGACGAGTGCGGAGGCCCGCCGCCGCCTGGACGCGGGTGGGGGCGGTCTGCGCAAAGCTCGCGGCGGAAACACGACGTTGCGCCTGCTCTTTTCGCAATTCAAAAGCCCGATCATCCTGATCCTGCTCTTCGCCGCCGGACTTTCCGGTTATTTGGGCGACGCGGCGGACGCGGTGATCATCCTCGTGATTGTGCTGGCCAGCGGGCTGCTCGGCTTCTGGCAGGAACACGGCGCGGCGGGCGCGGTGGAAAAGCTCCTGGCCCTCGTCCAAAGCAAGGCGCGGGTAAAGCGGGACGGAAAGGAAGTCGAGGTGCCGGCCGGAGAGATCGTGACGGGGGATGTCATCCTGCTGAGCGCGGGCGGCGTGATCCCGGGTGACTGTCTGCTGCTGGAGTTGAAAAATCTGTTCATCAACGAGGCGGCGTTGACAGGCGAGACCTTTCCTGTGGAGAAAACGCTCGGCGCGCCGCTGCCCGCCGCCACGCCTCTCGCCAAGCGCGTCAACAGCCTGTTCATGGGCACCAGCGTCTCCAACGGCACGGCGGTCGCCGTGGTCGTGGCCACCGGCAAGGACACGGAGTTCGGCCGCGTGTCGGCGACCTTGAGCCGTCGTCCGCCGGAAACCGAGTTCGAGCGCGGCCTGCGCCGCTTCGGCTACCTGCTCATGGAGGTGACGCTGCTGCTCATCCTGTGCGTTTTCGGTGTCAACGTGTACCTGCACCGGCCCGTGCTGGAATCGTTCCTCTTTGCGCTCGCGCTGGCGGTCGGACTGACCCCGCAGTTGCTGCCCGCCATCGTTTCCGTCAACTTGGCGCACGGCGCGCGCCGGATGGCGGCGGCCCGGGTCATCGTCAAACGGCTGGCCGCCATTGAGAACTTCGGCAGCATGGACGTGCTCTGCTCGGACAAGACGGGCACGCTGACCGAGGGCGAAGTGAAGCTCCACTCCGCGGTCGGTCTGGACGGAAAACCCAACGATGACCTGCTCCTGCACGCGTTCCTCAACGCGCATTTCCAGTCCGGCTACGCGAACCCGATTGACGCCGCGATCCAGGCCTACCGCTCCTTTGACGTGGGGGAGTACCGTAAGCTCGATGAGCAGCCCTACGATTTCGTCCGCAAACGCCTGAGCGTGCTGGTGGCGTGTCCAGGCAAGCCGCCGACGCTTGTGACCAAAGGAGCCCTGACCAACGTGCTGGAGGTCTGCGGGTCCGCAGTGGATCAGTCCGGTGCCACGGTGCCGCTCGCGACCGTGCGAGCGTCCATCGAGCAGCAATTCGAGGCATTCAGCAACCAGGGGTTGCGGACCCTCGGGATCGCGGTGCGGGAGATGGACGCGGCGGCGACCGGCCTGAACCGGGACGACGAACGCAACCTGAAGTTTCTGGGTTTCCTGCTCCTCTTCGATCCGTTGCGCCCGGGCATCCTGGAAACCATCGGACGCCTGCGCAAGACGGGCGTGCAACTCAAGTGCATCACGGGCGACAACGCGCTCGTGGCAGCCAGCGTGGGCAAGCAGGCGGGTTTGAACGCCGCGCGCGTGCTCACGGGCGCGCAGCTCAACGACATCAGCGACGAGGCGCTGCCCCGGCGTGCCGCCGAGACGGATGTGTTCGCGGAGGTCGAGCCAAACCAGAAGGAGCGGCTCATCGTCGCGCTCAAGAGGGCGGGCCACGTGGTCGGCTACCTGGGCGACGGCATCAACGACGCCTCGGCCCTCCACGCCGCCGACGTGGGCATCTCGGTGGCCAACGCCGTGGACGTGGCGCGTGAGGCCGCCGACATCGTCCTGCTGGAAAAAGACCTCGCCGTGCTCGAACAGGGTGTGAAGGAGGGAAGGATCACCTTCGCCAACACGCACAAGTATATCTTCATGGCCACCAGCGCCAACTTCGGCAACATGTTCTCCATGGCGGGGGCGTCGCTGTTCCTGCCGTTCCTGCCGCTGCTGCCCAAGCAGATCCTGCTCACGAACCTGCTCACGGACCTGCCCGAGATGAACATTGCCGGCGACCGGGTGGACACGGCCTTGGTCGACAAACCCCGACGCATGGACATTGCTTTCATCCGGCGATTCATGATCGTGTTCGGACTCGTCAGTTCGTTGTTTGATTACGTGACCTTCGGCGCATTGATCTGGCTGCTCCACGCCAACCCTAAGCAATTTCGCACGGCCTGGTTCGTAGAGTCGGTGGTCTCCGCCGCGCTGATCGTCCTGGTGGTCCGCACGCGCATGCCGTTTTTCCGCAGCGCTCCTTCCCGGGGGCTGCTGGGAGCGACGTTGGCGGTGGTTGTCGCGGTGTTAATTTTGCCGTATGTCGCGCCGGTCGCGCGGCTGTTCGACTTCACGCCGTTGCCGCCGTTATACCTGGTCATCCTGATCGGGATCGTCTGCCTCTACATCTTGGCGGCGGAGGGAACCAAGGTGCTGTTTTATCGACGCTGGGGTTGAAGCCGCAGCCGCCCCGAGCCGTTCGTTTCGCAGGAGACGGCAGGTTTAAAATCCTTGATGAACGACCAGCGTACTGAGCCTTCACTCCCGGCCATCGCAAAGACTTTCGGCGTTTTTCGCTACCGGCCGTTTTTGCTCTTCTGGATCGGGGCGTGCATTTCCAACACTGGGAACTGGACTGAAAACGCCGCGCAGAGCTGGGCCGTGACCAGCCAGATGGGGGGCAACCCCCACCAGGGGATGTACGTGGAGCTGCTCCAGTTTGCCGACTTCTGTCCGGTGCTCGTCTTGGCGTTGCTGGCCGGCGTCATCTCGGACCGCGTGAACCGGAAAACGTGGCTGATCATCCTGCAAACGGCGGCAGGGGTGCTCGGCGCGGGGCTGGCGGTGGCAGCGTTCCTGGGGAAAGCGACACCCGTGGTCGTGATCGTCTTCACGTTTCTGGAAGGGATCGTGTGGGCGCTCAATGGGCCGGTGTTCCTGGCGGTGGTGCCGAGCCTCGTGCCGAAGGATTCTTTGGATCGCGCCCTCGCGCTGAACTCCATCCAGTTCAACATGGCCCGGCTTTGCGGGCCGATGCTCGCGGCACTGATCATCGGGGTAGCCGGAGTGGCGGGTGCATTCACGTTGAACGCCTGCACCTTTCTGCCGCTGCTCGGCGTGTTGTTGTTCTTCATCCCAACGATTCCCAAACCGCCACGCACCGAGACGACCTCCATGCGTGAGGACATTCACGAAGGTTTGAAGTTTGTGTGGAGAAATCACGGCACCCGGCGGCTGACGATCATGGGCTTGGTCTTCATGTTTTTGAGCGCACCCTTGCAGGGTCTGCTGCCCGTGTTTGCACAGAGCGTGCTCAAAGGCGGGCCGGGGCTCTTTGGCCTGATGCTCTCGGCGATTGGTCTGGGGTCGATTTTGGGAGCGTTCGTGCTCTCATACATTCCTTCCTACTATCCACGCCACCATCTTATCCCGCTGGCCATGTCTGTTT
>CAZZYS010000057.1:0-18531 GCA_964658285.1 uncultured Verrucomicrobiota bacterium | reverse complement strand
TGCCGGGCTCGGACGACCGGCAGGCGGCTGCCGCCACTCTCCTGTGAATAACGGGAGAAATCTCGGCGCAAGAGCGCATCGCCGAGCCAGCACAAAGTGACGGACAAAAGTCCGAACATGGACGATATTGCGCGCATGAGCGCATGGACAACCCAGGTCCGTGTCGGCACCGCTTCCTGGAGCGAGCCGGAGTTCGTCCGCGCCGGCTGGTATCCACCCGGTTTGGCCGCTGGCCAGCGGCTGGCCCACTACGCGCGGCACTTCGACTTGGTCGAACTCAACAGTTCCTTTTATGCGCTGCCGCAGGCCCGGCAATGCGAGCGGTGGGTCAAGGAAACCCCTCCCGGATTCCTGTTTGACGCGAAGATTCACCGGCTGCTTTCCCGCCACGCCACGCGGCCAGACGCGCTGCCCGCCGACCTGCGTGACCAGGTGGAAGTCACCGACCGTGGGAACGTCGTGCTCACGCCGATGCTGGAGGACGAGATGGCAGGACGTTTGCTCGAAGCGCTGGAGCCGCTGGAGCGTGTGGGCAGGTTGGGAGCGTTGCTTTTGCAACTGACGCCAAGCTTCGGGCCGCGTGCCTGTGATTTGGGCCAACTCGAAGATCTCCTGCGCTTGCTCCGGGGCAAAGGAAAAGCCGCGCGTCAGATCGTCGTGGAACTGCGCAACCGCGGTTGGCTAGAGGGCGCACGCCTCCAGGAAACCGTCGCGTTTTTCCGGGAGCAGGGTGTGACCTTGGCCAGCATCGACGGCCCACCGTCAGAAGCTCAGAAGCATCCGGCCATCATGCCCGCGGTAGACGAGATCACCGACGAGCGGTTGACTTATTTGCGCCTCCACGGGCGGGACCCCAAAGCTTACCTCACCGGGCGGACCGTGGCCGAGCGGTTCTGCTACGACTATACCGACGGCGAACTGGACGAGGTTCTGGCGCGAGCCGAGCGTCTGGCCTCCTCTTCGGACACCGTGCACGTAGTCTTCAACAACAATGCCAGGGATTTCGCTCCGAAGGCAGCCGAGCGGTTGCTTCGTCGGTTGGGACAAGTCACGGCTGCTCCCGCCGTCGTCAGCACTGTCCGCAAGCCCTCCGGCCCGCTGAAGCAGGGTATGCTGTTCTAGCGCCGCCGCCTTCGGGAAAAGAAGCTCCCTCGCCTATCTTGGGTGCGCTCCTGCCTGTTCAGGCTGCCTCGTCGTTCCGGGCCATCGTTTTGCGGGCCGTCTCGGCCAGATCGGACGCGCCTCGTTTCTCTAGGAGCAGCGCGAATGCCTCCAGGCCGAGCTGCTGAATCGATTCGCCGGAGTTCTGGAGGAAAAGCTGCCACGCCTTGGGCAGATAGGTTTCCACCTTCTCCAACCCCGAGGCTTTGAGCTTCGCACGGTGGGCGCGGACGTTTTCCCTGACCTGGCTCTTGCGGTCGAGGGGGGAGGTCGGCGGGCGTCCAACCCTTGATTGGGTTAGGTCGTCCTCGCTTTGGCCGACCGCCGGATCAGGCAGGGGGCCACCCGAATTTTTTTTGCTGGCTGCACTCTTTTTCGATTGCATTATGATTACATGTAATCTATATTCTTCTGTAGTTCGGTACGCCGGTCAAGCCGACCGACGCCGGAACGAAAAAAGCCTGAACCAAAACCCATCCATATGACCAACCTAATGCTCCATTGCGGCGCTTCCAAGATCGAACGCGGCGCGCTCGCCACCATCGCCACACCCCAGCCCACCGAGAGCTGGTTCCCCATTTCTCACACGGTCCTCATCGAACGGGTCGAGCAAACCCTCGCGGCCACCCAAATGCGCGTGGTCAACGAGGCGCATGGCTTGTCCGCCGACGGGCTGCGTTACTTTGGTCTGCTCGAAGTCGCCAACTGTCAGCAGACCGAGGACTACGCTTACGTGCTGGGCCTGCGCAATTCCCACGACAAGCGTTTCCCCGCCGGGCTGGCCGTGGGTGCCAGCGTGTTCGTGTGCGACAACCTCTCCTTCAGCGGGGAGATCAAGATCGGCCGCAAGCACACCCGCCACCTGGATCGCGACCTGCCGCGGATGGTGTCGAGCGCGGTGGGGCAACTCGCCGACCGCTGGCACGAGCAAAGCCGGCGTATCGCAGCGTACCGATCCCACGAGATCGGGGACAAGCAGGTGCACGACCTGATCCTGCGTGCCCTGGACGCGCGAGCCATCACGCTCACGCAGATCCCGCGCATTCTCACCGAGTGGCGCGCGCCCCGGCACGTGGAGTTCCGCGTGGACGGCAAAACCGCGTGGCGGCTCTTTAACGCCGTCACCGAAGCCGCCAAGGGCAGCGGGCTGTGGAGCCTGCCGGCGCGCACCCAGGCGCTCCATGCCCTCCTCGACGCGGAAGTCGGCCTGTTCGGTCGCAACTAACCCCGCACCGACCCCACCCCAATAACAAGAGCCCCCGCGTGTTGAAGCCACGCGGAGGCCCAGATTTACAACACTACCCTTGCAGATAGCATCCCATGACTAGCACCCAGATCGTTCCCGCGCAAACCTACCAGCGCGCCGTCTCGCTCGGCGGATCGCCCGAAACCTCCACGCTCACCGTCGAGCAGGTCCTCGGACAAGTGGTCCTCATCCAACGGATCATGACGGCCGCCATGAAAGACGGCGAACACTTCGGCCGCATTCCCGGCTGCGGTGACAAGCCGACCCTGCTCAAACCGGGCGCGGAGAAACTTTGCCTGCTCTTCCGGCTGGCACCCGCCTATGACGTGAATGAACGTCAACTCGAACGCGGTCATCGTGAGTACCGCGTGACGACGACCCTGACGAGCATCACCACGGGGGTGACCATCGGCCAGGGAGTGGGATGCTGTTCGACCATGGAGGTCAAGTACCGGTTCCGCGCCGGGGCAGCGGAGGTCACCGAGCGCCCCGTGCCCCGGGTTTACTGGGAAATCCGGCAGGAAGACCCCGCCAAAGCGCAGGAATTGATCGGCGGCAAGGGGTTCAGCGTGAAGAAGGTGGACGGACAGGGCTGGATGGTCGCCAAAGGCGGCGAGAAGGTCGAGACCGACAATCCGGCAGAGAGCTACAACACCGTTCTCAAGATGGCCAAGAAGCGGGCGCTCGTGGACGCCGTGCTCACGACCACCGCGGCCAGCGACATCTTCGCCCAGGACTTGGAGGAAATCAGCGCGAGCCTCGCCACGATGAAGCCCGCAGGCGAAGTGCCGCCCCCTGCGGCCACGATCTTGCGCGCCGCTCCCGTCGCGGTCGAAGTTCCGTGTGCACCCGCAGAAACGGTGTCCGCGCACGCCCCCGCTCTGCCGAGCGGCGCGCCGGAGACTTCGGAGGTTCCGGGGGTTGATTTTCGGCACACGCCCATTCACTTCGGGAAGAATCGCGGGCTGACGCTGGCCGACCTCTCGCCGCAGCAAATTCACTGGTACGAAACCGAATGGATGCCCAAGAAGAACGCCGAAGGTTTGCGCAACGCAGGGGACAAAGCATTGGTTGCCAGCCTGAAGGCTTACCGCCTTTGGCGGGAAGCAGAGAAGGCGGCTACGCCAGTACCCGCACGGGGAAAGCGGGTTGGTGGCACGACGCGCGCCGCCACGTCGGTGTGACGAGCAGGGAGTGGACATGCACGCCACCCGGCGTTCGCTGGCGCGTGCATGATCCGGCCGGACGGCCGCCGTAGAGAAAGGGACTGCGCAAAAGTTTCTCAAGGCCCTCCGTCACGGCTGACTCGCGCTTGGAAGCGACAAAAGACAGAGTCTCCTTGGCGCTCCAATCATGCAAAAGCTACACGTGAGCGGCGACGCGAGACCTAGCTTAGGCGAACCCCTCCCTGAAAACAAGGCGAACGCACTTCGTCCAGCCCGCCCGCCAGTCTCTATTTGCCGGAGCGACTGGTCACTGGAAAGTTTACCGGCAGTTGAGCATGGTCTCATCGCTCTCAGCCACGAAAATATCAACGAACTCGTTGAACGAGGACGCCACTCGCCAGCCCTCGCCGCCCTGGTCGGCGAAGAAATGCCCGTAGTGCGTGCTGTCTGGGTCAGCTCCAAAGGCGTAGGTTGGCCAGTCGATGAGCACATCGCAGAGCATAACCAATGACTTCACCGCGATGCGCTCGGATTGGCCGTACAAACAGAGGGAATTGCATCCCTCTCGGATCTCGGTAAGGCGGTTCAGTCCTGCCAGTGGAAAGAAGTTCCATCTCCACTTTGGGGTGGGCTGCTCAGTTCCATCAGCAAGACGGTAGAAGTCGGCCACGCCCGGCGGAAAACGGGTGGCAAGTCGCTCCTCTGTAGCGGTGATCAGAGCGTCGGTCGCCGACGCACGAGGCACCGCGCCCAAGCGAATCAATTCATTCATCAATCGTTGAGCAGCCATGATGCAAAGTCCTCACACTGCGGACGGTTTCTTCTTCGCTTGGTCCTCATGAACGACTCTCAACAACTCCTTCGCACGGTCGGGTGTCAGGTGACGTGAAGCCAGGATTTCCACGGTGATCCCTCTCCCATACCCGAGGACGCCCAGAAGAATGTGCTCGGTTCCGCAGTAGTCGTGACCCAAGCCCCTCGCCTCTTTCCAGGCCGAGATAAGACACGGCTTTATCGAGGAGCCATAGCGTATTTTCAGCGCATCGGTCGAAACCGTCCCTTTGACGCCCGACCGCTCAAGATTTGCTCGAAGGTCAGCAGGTTCTAACCCCGCATTGTTGAGCATCTGGACGGCAAGGCCCTCATTCAAGCGAAGGATTCCAGCAAGCAAATGTTCCACCTCCACGCACTTCCAGTTCTGATCGGCAGCCGCACGACGTGACAACGCGAGCACCTGTTTTGCGCGCGGCGTCAGGATTTTCTCCCAGTCGGGCTTGGTGAAGGCAATGCGTAGCCCGAAAAATTTCATGGTTCCGCTCAACCACCATCACAACTGCTGCTTCGTCCACAAGGATCAAGGTCCGTTTTCTCTCGATCAGAAAAAACGAAGTCACGAACACAGGCACCCTCTCAAAACACCTCGCTGCATTCAACTTTGATTGCGGGTATCGTCCACCGAAGGAATTGGTGTACTCGACCAGAGGTTTTCCTTGAAAACCCCCGTCACAGGGCCATCCTCGCTCAACGGTCCATGCGTGCGAGCGATCCACCGAAAAACTCCGTTCGTGAGCAGGGTTCCCCTACCCTGCCGCCATCCGTGGCGCAGTCGCGGGTGATGCTCACCAGCATCGAACTGTTCGACCGCGTCGCCGAGATCGAGTGTGCCACCACCTTAAAGGCGAGCCGCACCGTTCCCACCGAGTTCGACGGCGTGGCCGTTTGCCTGGCCAACTGGGCGGCGATCTACGGTCCGTTTGCCAGCCTGCGCATTTTGCAGGTGGCGGTGCGCGCGCTGCTGACGCCCGTGTGGATGCCGCGCGGGCAGCGTCCGCAGGTGGGCAGGCTCATGCGCCTGTGGGTCCGCTTTAGCGACTACCGCCGGCGCAAGCCTCAACTTTCCAGGCCGACGCGCCGCAGCTCGGCGCGCATCGCCTCGTAGCTCATGTCGGCGTCGATCCGCAACGCTCCCACTTTTTCGCAGCGGCCATCCGCGAGGGATTCCTCCGTCCAGGCGCGCGCCTGCTCGTCGCTGACCTCGTGGCCTTCGATGGCCATCGACGCCTGCACGGCCCGCATCCGGGCGAGTTGTTGATCGGTCAATGCCACGTGACGATTCTATCCGATTTGCTCTCAAGAGGCAATGATTGAAACGCATCGCAGCCGCGCGGAATTTGACTGGGAACGCATCCAGAAGATCAGCTTGTTGCCCGGCGTCAAAACCTTGCGGCAGTATGACGAGCGCGTCTTCAAGGCCCTGACCGCCGCCAAAGAGTTCGTGCAACAGTTCCCGACGCTCAATCCATCGCTCGACTACATGCGAATTTTGCACCGCATGGTCTTCCACGAGGTGCATCCCTGGGCGGGCGAAATCCGCGAGCCCGGCCGCCTACCGCCGCGCGTCGGCGGCTTTATCACGTGCGAGCCGGAACGGCTGGGAACCGAGCTGCGGATGCTGGAACAGCAGACCGCCGAGTTGCTGGCCAAATCAGACCGGCAGGGCACCCTGCGCGTCATCGCCTTTCATCACGCCCGCTTTGAGATGCTCCACCCGTTCCTGGACGGCAACGGCCGCGTGGGCCGGCTGCTCGTCGAATCGCAGCTCAACGCCAGCGCGTTCGGCGCGCGCGAGCGGCCGGAAGTGCCCCGGCAGGAATATGGTGACGCGCTCCAGACTTCGAGCCGCATTTCCAATTTGCTGCCCCTGGTCAATTTGCTGCGCAAGCGCGAAGGCCTCGCCAAACTCGACCAGCGCCTCGTCGAAGCGCCATTCTGGCTCGGTCAGCAATTCGATGACGAGAAGGCGCAGGCCCTGACGATGGACCAGGAGATCCAACGCTCACGCCGCATCGTCGGTGGCCGGGTGCGCCAGAGCCAGTGGGCAAGCTGACGTTTCTCCCGGTCGGTCCCGGATTCGAGGCGGCTGGCCATCGTGCTCTAGGCGACATAACGCTGCCGCAGGCCGGCGAGACGCTGCTTGTGCTTGAGGATTCGGATGCGTTGAATGCGTTCCTCGCGGGCCACGAGGTGCTTTTCCATGGAGCGCCAGACTTCAAGCTTGGCCAGGATCGGACTCTGGTCCTGACGCGCATATTTTTTGAGGTCGCGCATGTTGTTGTAGCGGGTAGGCTCCGCTCGGGTGGCGCGTGCTCGCAGCAGCACTCGCATGGTGTACATGATGTCTTGGGGAGTCTCTGAATACAGCTCGATCCACTCCTTTCCTTCGATGGTTCTGATTTTACCGGTTCGCATGGCGAGCGGAAGTAAAACAGGCCTTGCCGCCGGCTCAAATCACCCTTGCTAAATTCGCACACCTTACAGAGAAGATTCCCTTGGTTACATGCTAGACGAGAGTCGCTTGAGGGTGACTTAAAAAAATGTGTAAACGCGCAAAAAAATTCTCCGGTTTTGCGAGAGGTCTTGGGGCATAGGAACACCGTGCCTCTCAAGCGGTTATGTACTAGTCAATTTTTGTTTATTCCAAAAGTGATGGTGGGATGGCGACCATCCATGCCCACGCCATTCCGTCCGAACAAAAAGGGCAAGCAACCCACCAAATCGCTCCACACTCCCGCTTACGAACGCATCCGCGTTCTGATGCGCGAAACCCGCTACGCCGCCAACCTGAGCCAGGAAGAATTGGCGGCGCTCCTGGGGCGCGAGCAAATCTACATCAGTCGGTGCGAGTCCGGCCTGCGGCGGGTGGATCTGCTTGAGTGGCTGGAGGTGATCGTGGCGTGCAGAGCCAACCCGCACGCGTTCATCGAATCTATCCTGCCGATGGTCAAGCTTCCGCGCGATGATGCCGCAAGCTGATCCTGCGAGGCGGTCCCCGCGTGGCGCTGTGGCCGAAAAGATCTCCTCGGCTGCCACCAACGAATAGCCTAATAGGCTATCCTGATCACGTTCGTTAGCCTCGGCTCGTTACCGGCATCCTCGCTCTTTGCCCGTGCCGCGCCCGCAACGCCCCTTTCTGGTGTACGCAGAGGTGATTTCCCTTTGTCCGGCTGCCATGTGCGCCTCAGGCTGCCGAGTATGGACCGCCGCGGCAGCTTCGAGAAGAACATGAGCGAGAAAACCTACCTACTGGGGAAGGCACGAGACTCCTGGCGCGAAACGATGCTGGACGTGCGTTTGGAAGGAGAAGCGTTCGCGCTGCCCTATGCGCATCTGAGCCTCATCAAATTGGAAGGCGAAGGCGCGCTGACGCTTTCCTTCAGCACCCATCTGGTGAAAATCGAAGGCGAGCGGCTGCGCCCCTTGTATGAAGCGTTACTCGACCACACGGTTCGGCACGTGATCGCCGCGTCGGCACCGACACGTGACCGTGTCCCAGCGACTGAGCCGGTGATCACCTCCATCGACCTCGTGCCTTTGGGCCAAGCGGACCACGCGATGCTCTAAAGCTGTCCGCACCAATCGCGATAAAGCAGCGCAGTTCGTTCCTTTGCCTCTCAGCTCGGCAGTAGCATCGGCTGCCAGTCAATGTCTTCATGCTCCGCTAGGACCGTGGAGGTGCCGTCCTCCCAGCAGGCGACCAGTTGCGCCGCCTTCTCGCGTCGCCGCCGGAGCCGTTCCCAAAACCTGTGCGGCCGGCGTCGGGCCAAAGCCACTCCGCGTCGGTTACCCTTTCGCACCGCCAGCATCGTGGGACGCAAGGTTAAGGCGTGCGCGAGAACTCCGGCGGGCGAAGTTTGCCAACGCGCCCGCTGACCCCGGGTGGGCTCCGCTGCCTCGTGGGCTGCCCTGATGGGCGGTTCGGATTGATCCAACTCTGCCACGAGGTGGGCTGAGGAGGATTGCCACCGGGCGCTGGATTCGTTCAACATCGCCTCACCCGCCCGTTTGAGATCGTGCTGCTCCTCGCGTGTCGCGGCCATCACATCCGCATGGACTGCCAAGAAATGTTCTTCGAGAAAGGCGACGGCCGCCTCGGGTTCCAGACGCCGGCAGCCTGAACCCAGCTCGTAGCCGCGGAGCAAAAATTGGCGGCGAACCGCCGTTTCAGCCTCAGCGTAGGTCGAGAGGAATTCTTCGGAAAAGGGCATGGTTGAGTTTACCACGAAAGACCGGGTTTTCGCAGGGTGCGCAATCGTCCTTTCATCAAAGTGGAGGGCCATCGAGATCACGCCGCCACCGCGGTCGACGTTTGCGGGCGCGGCGCCGCCGCTTTTTGTCCTTGGGCAACCTGCTGCACGACCGCCGGGCCCACCGGTGTGGCAGAAGTTTCTTCCGCCGGCCCTGCTTCGCCTTGGGTGCCCGCCTGATTCTTGGTGAGATCGAGCGCGGCGACGATTTCCTGTTGTCGCGCGGTGGCCGCGGCGAGCTTTTCCTCGTACTCGAAGGGTGCCCCGACATGTTTGCCCAGTTCCTCGCGCTTGCGTTGGTGATCCGCGAGGTCTTCGCGGCGGCTTTCCAGCCGAGTCTCGATGTTGGCAAGCGCTTTTTCCACGGACGCCACCGTGCCGAGCGCATTGTCGGAAATATTTGCCTCGTGATCGCTGCGACCACGAATGAGCACCTTGGCGCTGCCGTCCAGACGCTGGAGGCAGAACGGAAATCCACCGACCTCGCCCACGGGATGCGTGGTCGTAAATTCCCGCATGGCTTCCGCCATGAACACCAGGGCGCGTCCTGCTTTCACCCGGTCGGTGTAGGTTTCCTTCTTTAATTTCAAGACGAACCGATCCCCTTGGGTGGAAACCCGCGCGCCCAAGTCCGCTTCCAGGTTGGCGATGTGGCGCTCGCACATCTCGACGCTCTCGGCTAGGCCCTTGAGGCGATAGCGAACCTGATATTGGCTGTCGAGGTGCTGTTTTTTGAGCCTCGTGAGCCGCGCGACTTCGGCGTCCACGCCGGCCTTTTCGATCACCATCGGGTTGCCCGAGGCGATGGCCTTGACCTCGGCGTAGGTCAGCGCCGCCGCGTCCACGTCCTCCGCGCGTCGCACGGTGGCGTCGCCGTTCATCACCTGCGCGATGAAGCGGCACTTGTTTTCCAGCGTTTGCCACATGTAGGCGTCAAAGCTGCCTTCGGTCACATAACGAAAGATGCTCACAAACTCGTTCTGGTTGCCCTGGCGCACGATGCGCCCCTCGCGCTGCTCGATGTCCGCCGGCCGCCACGGAGCATCCAGGTGGTGGAGTGCCGCCAATTTGCGCTGCACGTTGGTCCCCTCGCCCATCTTCGGCGTGCTCCCCAGGAGCACGCGCACCTTGCCCTCGCGCACGTTTTTAAAGAGCGTGCTCTTGGCCGCGTCCTCGTCGTAGTCCTGGATGAAGGCGATCTGCTCCGCCGGAATGCCATGAGCCACCAGCTTGGCGCGCACGTCGTCGTACACGTTGAAGCCGCCACGGTTGTGGGCGGAGGGCGTAGACAGATCGCAAAACACCATCTGCGTGCCTTTGGTGGCCGCCGTTTTCTCCCAGATGCGGCGCACGTTGGCGACGGCCTGGTTGACTTTGGAATCCGGGTCGTCGGGCAGGTGCGGCAGCATGAGGCGCAAATCCAGCGCGGCCTTGCGGCCCTCGCTCGTAATTTTGAGCATGTTGTCCTCGCGTGGATCGACGTGGCCGTTCTTGATGTCTTCCGTTCGCGCCACGAGATTTTCCACGAACCGCTTCAGCTCCGGGCTAGCCGGAGCGCTGATCGTCACCTGCTTACCCTCCGCGAGCTTGGGCACCGGCAGTTTGAGCATCTCGGCCGTGCGCACGTCGGCCACCTGTCGGAACTGACCCATGAGTTCCGGCACGTTGACGAAGCGCGCGAACCGGGTTTGCATCCGGTAGCCACGCCCGTCGGGGCTCAGCTCCATGGAGGTGACCGCCTCGCCGAACGTGGCTGCCCAGGAATCGAAGTGCTGCATCTGGTTGCGACGCAGGGTGTGCATCTGGAGGTAGCGCTGCATCGTGAACATCTCAGCCATCGTGTTGGAGATCGGCGTGCCCGTGGCAAACACCACGCCCCCACCCTGGTTGTGCTCCTGGATGTACTGGACTTTGAGGAACAGGTCGAACGCCCGCTCGCTGGCCGTCTGCGGCAGGCCCGCCACGCGGTTCATCTTGGTGACGTAGAACAGGTTCTTGAACTTGTGGGCCTCGTCCACGAAGAGCCGGTCGATGCCCAGTTCCTCGAAGGTCAGCGTGCTGTCTTTTCGGTGGCTGGCAGAGAGCGTCTCCAGTTTGGCGCTGAGCTTCTTTTTGATCCGTTCGAGTTCCTTGACCAGCCGGGTGCCCCGAGTCTCGGCACGCTGCTGGCGGATGGCGAGTTCCACCTCGCGGATTTGTTGGTCGATGAACCGTTTGCGTGAGTCGTAGGACATCGGGATTTTCTCGAAGCCGGCGTGCGTGACGATGACCCCATCCCAGTTGCCCGTGGCGATGCGGCTGAAAAGCCGGGCGCGCTTGGAGGCCTCGAAATCCTCCTTGCCCGCCACCAGGATGTTCGCCGTGGGATAAAGGGTCAGCAGCTCGGAAGAGAACTGTTCGAGCATGTGGTTGGGCACGACGAACATGGGTTTCTGCGCGAGGCCCAGGCGCTTTAGCTCGATGCCGGCGGCCACCATCGTATATGTTTTGCCCGCGCCCACGCAATGGGCCAGCAGCGTGTTGTCGCTCTGCACCACGCGCCAGATGCCGTCCTTCTGGTGCGCCCGCAACTGGATCTGCTGGCTGCTGGAGGGCAGCGTCAGGTGGCTGCCGCTAAAGACCCGCAGCCGCGTGCTGTTGAACTCCGCGTTGTACTTGGCGCAGAGACGCTCGCGCCGGCCATCGTCCTCCCACACCCACGTTCTGAAGCGCTCTTTGATCTTTTCGAGCTTATCGCGGGCGGCTTCGGTCTCCGGCACGTTGATGATGGGCGAATCCGTGCGCGGGTCCTTGTCGTACACCGTCGGCGTTTTGAGGTTGAGCGCGTCCTGCACCAGTTCCAACGCGCGGTAGCGCGTGGTGCCCCAATCCGTGGTGTTCGCCACGGAAGATCGTGCCTCATACCCTGCCTCGACGAACCAGGTGCCGACCTGTGGCGCGTGGGAAATCGTGATGGTGCCCGCGTCGGGCACGACGGCGTTGGCGAATTCCTCGATGTCCTTGGGCGGAATCCACACGGCACCCAGACGCGCCTCGATCTCGCTGGCACTCAGGTCCTCGGGCTGCACCGCCTCCAGCGCCACGACGTTTTCACGGTAGGCGGGATCGGCCGTGGCCGCAGTCTGCGCGGCGTCGAGTTTCTCGCGCACGTTGCCCGCGAGGTATTGATCTTCGGTTTCCCATGCCTCGGTCTGCGGATTGCGGTAAAGTAGGCCTTTTAACTCCGGCAAAAATGCTTCCGAGGGCCGCCCGAGCAAACTTTCCATGTGCTCCAGATCGACTCGTCCCGTGGCGTTGAGAGTCAGCACCAGCGCATCCTGCGCGCTCTCGGCGGCACGCGGCGTTTGGGACTGGTGGATCGTGCGCTCGGTGAAGATGGCCGTCTTGGCCGCCTGCTTGGTTTCCTCGTTGTAATTCTCCAGCGAACGCAGCAGCGGAAAGTCCGGGTCACCGCGGAACACCCGCGCGTTGGTCACATCGTTGACCGGACCGAAGCGCGCGACGAACTGATCATAGCGCTCGTTCAGACGACGGCGCGCCAGTAGCACGCCGCTTTCCTCTGTGCCGTCGAGCTGTGTGCGCAGCGTGTCACGCACCGCGTCGCGCAGCCGGATCAATCCACGGATGCGCCGCGCGCCATCTTCCGAGAGCTTGGCCACCGGCGTCAGCACGCCGCCGGAGCGGATGGCAATGCGGCCATCTTCGAGCGTGGTGAAGGCGTTTTCCTTGACGTGCTCCGGTGCCAGGATCGGTTGTTCCTCCACTTTGGCGGAAACGCCGAGCGAGCTGACTGCAACCGTTTCGGAGCGCAGCACGCCTTCGGGGAGAAAAGCGATGGCCGCGCGCAACGCCGTTGTCAGGTCACGACCATCCGGCGCGAGCGTCGGTTCGTTGGCGCGGTACATCGTGCCAGCATTGCGCATGGTACCGAGCATCATGTGCGGGTTGACCGCGAAGTATTCGTTGATCTGGAAGGCGACGCCGTCCGCGTTGCGGTGCTCGGCCAGGTCCAGCCATGCCAGACCGTTGGGCCGCTCGCCGATGCCCAACCGGCGCAGGAACACGATGTCGGTCGTCACCTCCGTGTTCGCATTCTGCTTGAAAGCAGTGTTTGGCAGGCGAATGGCACCGAGGAATTCTGTCCGCTCGGCCAGATAGCCGCGCACCGACGAGTTGAGCTTGTCCAGAGTGCCCTTGGAGGTGATGAAGGCCACCAAGCCGCCGGGACGCACCTTTTCCACGCTCTTGGCAAAGAAGTAGTCGTGGATCAGAAAACGGCGTTCCGCCAACTGTGAATCGATTGGGCGATAGTCACCGAAGGGCACATTGGAAACCGCGAGATCAAAGGAGGCGTCCACCAGGGCGGCGTGCTCGAAGCCTTGGGCGCGCACCTCGGCATCCGGGTAGAGCTGGGCCGCGATGCGGGCGGTCACCGGGTCGAGTTCGATCCCCGTGAGCTTGGAACGTGCGTGCATTTCCTCCGGCATGAGGCCGAAGAAATGACCCAAGCCCACGGCAGGTTCGAGCACGCGGCCTCCCGTAAAACCCAGCCGCTGCACCGCCTCGTACATGGCGCTGACTACGACCGGTGCCGTGTAGTGGGCATTGAGGGTCGAAGCTCGCGCCGCCTCGTATTGTTCCGGCGTCAGCAATCGCTCGATGGTTTCGCGCTCTTCACGCCAAGCGGAGGCGTCCGGGTCCTGCCAAGAGGCGAAAACCTGCGGGATGCCGCCCCAACCCACGTAGCGCACCAGGACGCGCTTTTCTTCCTCGGTGGCCGGGCGTGCTTCCCGGTCGAGAAGCTGGGAAAGCTCGATGGCGGCGAAGTTGTCGCGCGCTTTCTGCTTGAGCGAGCCCGACCCGACCAAGCGGCTCGTCTCGGCGTCGAAACGGAAGTTGCCGGCGTTTAGAGGGCAACGCCCGGCTCGGGCTCCAGGAGAATATATTTCTCCCGGGTCAACTCCCATGCCTGCGTCTCCGCCTGCGCTTCCGTCAATCCCTCCGCCTTGAAGCGGCGATAGAGTGTTTCGGTCTCCTCGATCGTCCGCTCCTGTGCTTCCAGAAGTGCCTCCTCGAGCTTGCCCTGCGCTTCCAGCCGACGCACCATCTTGGGCCGGAACTGCCGCCAGTGGCGCTCGGCCATCAATCCGTATTGGGTCAAAGAGGTCTCGGTCATAAACGGTGGGTTTTTCCTCCTGTGGGTGCGCCGCGAAATCGAAGAGGTCAAGTTGACGGTCGGCCATGACCATTCGAGGAAAACAGCGTTGGCTTCAAGCCGGCAACTGCCGAACGCTTTCCATACACCGATTCTCTTGCCTCGGAGGATGGCGCTATCGAAGCTGGCGTAAGCGGCCGCTTATTCTTGCAGGGTCGCGGCAGCGCCTTGGGGGTCGCCTGGGCCCCGGCAGGGACAAAGCCCGGGCGATTCGCGCTTCACGCGAAAACCAAGGTTGCAGGAAATTAGTGGCCGCGGTGCGACGGGAGGTGGGCACGAGTCGAAATGGGATGCCGAGTACGGCGGGGCGAGCGGACTCTCAGCCGGTTTTCCGGCGCACGCGACGCTGCTTCTGGTACGAGGTTGTTTCTCCGAGGAGGAACGAGGTGGTGACGTGCAAGCACTTGGCCAGCGTGACCAGTTCAAAGTCCGTCACGTAGCGTTCCCCGCTTTCGATCTTGGAAACCGCGGTACGACAGACCGACAGGCCCGCCGCCATCAAACAATTCGAGAGAGCCACCTGGGAAAGACCCATGCTGGCTCGCTGCCGCGCCTGCCGCATACGCGCTCCGATCAAGTTTTTCGGAACTCTGTTTGGAGGGTTCGCCATCATGCGTGAACGGTCGATTGCGTGATTGCCTGTCTTCGCCCAGGTCCTCTCGAAATGTCTTGTGCCTTTGTCGCCGTCGAAAACGGCTCTGGTAAAACCCGTGAGACTGCCTTTGAGGCGGGAATCTCACCCAATTCCGGCTGCCGTTAAGCGTTACTGACGCGGCGCGTCCATGGATGCTTAATCCGCCTGGGGTATTTCCCGTACATTGGTGCGCCCGTCCCAGCTTTACCACGCGCCTGTGCGACGGTTCATGCAGAAGGCTCGCCGTGACAAGTTTCACAACGATGCTATGCTGCTGACCCATGACTACAACGCTGCGAACATTGCCAAGGGTGGCAAAGCTCGTACTCGTTGTTGGACTGCTGTGCGGCATCATCTTCGCGCAAGTTGGCAACGCCCAAAAAGCCGACCTTGCCTGTACGGTCGCTAGCCCATCCCCAGTGCAGACCGTCGCCGCTCCGGCGACTAACTGTCTGGATTGCTGCGCGGCCATGCCCTGCTGCTTGCTCTCCAAGAGCGCTGCGGACGCGCCCACGCGCCCCGAGCCGTTGAGCAATGAGCGCAATTCCCAGTTGGACCATGCTCCGATGGCCGTCGTGTTCACGCCGGTTCCCACTTTTGATTTTCTCACGCCACAGCAATGGTCCAGAAGCCTTGCCAAAAGCAAGGTTGTCCAGCGGACGTGGGAAAGCGCTCCACGGGGGGCGGTCAGCTGCATCTGGTTGATCTGAGTTCGGACATCCACAGACGAGGTGTGCCTTTTTTTAAGGCGCATTGTCCCCGTTCGGTTGTTGTCCTTTCCAAACTCATGATCAATGAAGTTCATTTCCCTGTTGGTTTGCGGCTTATTGCCGACTTGCGGCTTGCACGCGCAGCGTGCGCCGGTCTCTGACGATCAGTCCCGCGCGCCTTCCCCGATTCCATCGCTGGAGGCGCTGACGCGCAGCGCGCTGGCGGAAAATCCCGCGCTCAAAGCCTCTCGTGCGAATTGGGAGGGCATGAAGGCCCGCGTGCCCCAGGCCGCCGCGTGGGAGGATTTGAGCGCGTCCTTGCAGGCGCGCGTGGGCCGCTTCGTGGACGTGCCCGCCAATGCCTTCACCGACAACCAGCTCACCATCGAGCAAAAGGTTCCCTTCAACGGCAAGAACATCAGCCGGGCGCGTGCGGCGAGCGCCGAGGCGGTAGCGGCCTACGAACAACTGCGCCGGGTGGAACTCGACGTGCGCGCCCAGGTCGCGGCTGCCTATTGGCGGCTCGCCAATGCCTACGCGCAACTCGACCTCAACCGGCAGAACGAAACCCTCCTTTCCGAGGCCGCGAGCCTGAGCCGCGCCCGCTACGAGGCCGGGACCCAAACCCAGGCCGACGTGCTTGCGGCCATGGTCGAGCGCGCGCGGCTCGTGGAAGCGCGGGCGGACCTCCAGCGCACCTGTGACGACGCCCAGAGTGCGCTCAACGTGCTGCTCAACCGGCCGGCGCGCTCGCCCCTCGGCCAGCCATCCCTTTCCGGTGCGGACGACCTGTTTCACGCGCATTTGCCGTCGCCGGAGCGACTGGAAGCTCTGGCGCTGGCGTACCGGCCAGAGGTCCGCATCGCGCAAAAGCGCATCGACGCGGCCCAGGCCCGCGTGGAGTTATCCCGCCGCTCGTGGGTGCCCGACCCGGCCCTGCGCGTCAACGGGCAGCAGTACAACGCAGGCTCGCAAGCGGTCAGCGAGGTGGACGTGGGCATCACCTTCACGGTGCCCTGGCTCAACGCCGGGAAGTACCGCGCCGAGAACCGCGAGGCCCAGGCGGGCTTGACCCAGAAAGTCGCGGAGCTGGCGGGCCTCCGCACCGAGACGCTGGGCAAAGTCCGCGATGCGCTGACCAAGCTCGAAACCCTTCATCACCATTATGAAGTGTACCGCGACGAAATCCTGCCTCTGGCGCGGCAGACGGTCGCAGCCAGCCGCACCGGATACGAAAACGCCAAGAGCAGTTTTGCCGAACTCATCGCCGCCGAGCGCACCCTGCGCGACGCCGAGGCGGAAAGCCTCATGCACCTCGCCGACTTCCAGACCGCCGCCGCCGAGCTGGCTGCCGTCGTCGGCGTGGATTTTCACTCTCTGCCTCCGTCCAAACCTTCTTCCAAATGAACCATCCTTCCATCGTAAAACCGTTGCACCGCCGCCGGTTCCTCGCTCTGACCGGCGGCGTCGTTGGCTGCTTGCTGATCGGAGCGGCAGGATGCTCCAAACCGTCACAGCCTCTCCTGGGCACCGACGGCGGCAGCGTCGATTACTACACCTGCACGATGCACCCTTCGGTTCATCTGCATGACCCCAACGATAAATGTCCGATCTGCGGGATGAACCTGGTGCCGGTGGTCAAAAGAGGGGCTGCTGCTGCTGACAGTCCTTCCCCCCGCCATGACCAGGACGGCGCGGCCACCCCCCACGAATTCAGCGTGCCCGTCGAACGCCAGCAGCAGATCGGCGTGACCTACGCGGCGGTGACTCGGGAACGGTTGAGCCGGGAAGTGCGCGCGGTCGGGGTCGTCACTCCGGACAAGGCGCGGCATTGGGAATTCGTCGCCCGCGTGGACGGCTACGTGCAAACCCTGCACGTCACCTCACCCGGTGAACTGGTGGAGAAGGACCAACCGCTGCTCACCCTCTACAGCCCCGACCTGCTCACCGCCGAGCGCGAGTTGGTGGAGCTGCTGAAAATGCGCGACGAAGCCCGCTCCACCGAGGCCCGCCGCACTGCGCAGGGACTCATCGATTCGGCCAAACGGCGGCTCGCCCAATGGAACGTCGCGCCCGCGCAAATCGCCGACCTGGAACGCACCCGCCAGGCCAACGAGTTTTTGACGCTGCTTTCTCCCTTTCGGGGGATCGTGGAAGCGGTGCCGGTAGACCAGGGGCGCAACGTGCGGATGGGCGATCATCTGGTGGACGTGGCCGATCTCTCGGGCGTGTGGGTTTGGGCCGACGTGTATGAAAACGAGCTTTCGTCGTTTCGCGTGGGGCAGAAGGTCGAATTGACGACCGCTACTTACCCCGGCCAGGACTTCGAGGGAACCATCAGCCTCATCAACCCGTTTCTCAACGAGACGCAGCGCACGGCCAAGGTGCGGATTGACATTCCGAACCCGGACTTCCGGCTGCGTCCCGCCATGTACGTCAACGCCGTGCTCGCCACGGGCGGCAGCCGCGAAGCGTTGACGATCCCCGTCGGCGCGGTCATGCCCACGGGTATTCGCACCCTCGTTTTCGTGGACAAAGCCCAGGGACGCTTGGAGCCGCGCGCGGTGCAATTGGGCGAAAAATACGGCGACCGCTACGAAGTCAAAGAGGGCTTGTCCGAAGGCGAGCGGGTGGTATCCAGCGCCAATTTTTTGATCGACGCGGAGGCAAAGGTTCAAGGGGCGCTCAAGAGCTTTGAGGAGCCAGCGGCCACCGGCGTCCGGCAGGAGGCGAAGCGATGATCGAAGCAATGATTGAATGGAGCGCGAGGAACAGGTTCCTCGTGTTCATCTTCACGTTGTTCGCGGTGGCGGGCGGCCTCTACGCGCTGCAACGCACGCCGCTCGATGCCATCCCGGATTTGAGCGACGTGCAGGTGATCGTCTACACCGACTGGGAAGGCCGCTCTCCCGACCTGGTGGAGGACCAGATCACCTATCCGATTTCCACGAAATTCATCGCGGCCCCCAAGGTCAAGTTCGTGCGCGGCGAGTCGATGTTCGGCAAGAGCTTCGTGTACGTGATCTTCGAGGACGGAACCGACATTTACTGGGCGCGCTCGCGGGTGATCGAATACCTCAACGGCGTGCGTGGCAGCCTGCCCGAAGGCGTCAACCCGGTCATCGGCCCGGATGCCACGGGCGTGGGTTGGGTGTTTGAATACGCGCTGGTGGACGACACCGGCAAACATGACTTGGCCGAGCTGAGATCCTTCCAGGATTGGAACCTTCGTTACGCCCTGGAATCGGTCAAAGGTGTTTCCGAAGTCGCCAGCGTCGGCGGGTTCGTCAAGCAGTACCAGATCGACCTCGATCC